>JAKANM010000040.1 GCA_021812425.1 bacterium
TAAAAGAAAAAGAAATTTTTGCGGGCTTTGTCCGCCGTCAGGCGGCGAGCCGCTGGGGCAGGTTTCTGCCCGTCAGGGCAGAAATTCTTGCTCAAAAAAGGTTCGAGCGGCGTTCAGTAATTGCGACAAATTCAAAACTGCCTCGAAAAAGGCGGTTTTGTGTTTAGATAACGCTTATGATATAATATTTACAAACCTTTCCTCTATGTTTGGGCAAAATTCTAATAAAAATCAAGCAAATCTAGAGCAAATTTTCATTTCTTCGGCTCCGACCGAACCGGATTTAGAATTGTCCAGCGCTGAGACCGAAGGACAGCTTTCGGTAGATGTGTTAGAAACCGAAACAGAACTCGTGGTCGTCGCCACCATGGCCGGCGCCAAACCGGAGGATATTGTTTTGCATTTGCACAATGATTTTCTCACTATTCGCGGACGTCGTTCACCGCCAGTTTCTGGGCAGGCGCGCTATTTTTATGAGGAGTGCTACTGGGGAAAGTTTTCACGAACCATTGTTTTGCCGGTCGACGTGAGAGGAGAGCTCGCGAAGTCAGAGTACAAAAATGGCATTTTGACCATCAGTCTTCCGAAAATCTCCGTGCAAAAAACCATACCGATTTTAGTGGTTGAGGATTAAATTATCATGAACGAAAAAATTGAACAAAAAATGACCGGAAAATTTGTTTTTATTATTATCCCGGTAACATTTTTTTTGGTGTTCTTTTTTTTGGCGTTGGGTATCCTAGCATACGGCGCGATTTATCAGGGCCAGATATATCCCGGGGTTCGGATTGGCGGCTATAATATCGGCGGAATGTCGCGTTTGGAGCTTAAAGATTTGATTGAAAATTTGAATAATCGCTATGCAAAAGAGGGGATTGATATTAACCTTGAGAAAGATTCCGGCATCCAGAAAGTAAAATTAAATACTGTCGGATTTGGGGAGAGCGCGGTTGAAATGGTGCGGTTGGACAGTGAAGCGCTTAGTCGCGCGGCGTTGCGTGTTGGTCGGACGGGGGACACCTGGCAGCAATTTTTTGGTCCGATTAGTTTTCGTTTTACCCCCGTTTCATTATCAGTCCCGGTCGTCGCCAACAAGTCTGTTCTGATCGATAATCTGAAAAATTTACTCGCGCCATTTGAGGATAAGGTTCGGGAGGCGGCCGTCGGGGATATTAGCGTGAATAATCTCAGCGCAGAAATAATCCCGGAAAAAAGCGGGCAAATTTTTGATTATGATGAAGCGGTAGAAAAAATAAAAATTAATTTGGCAAGGCTTTCTTTTGAACCGGTAATATTGAAACCAAAATTATTTTTTCCGACTATAAAGGTTGAAGATGTTCGCGCCGCTATTCCTTCATTGTGGCCGATGCTAAAGTTTGACCAGCTGAGAATTATTGCCACCCCTTCGCCGTCCACTTCTTTTCAATGGGATTTGTCGGCAAACGAATTAGCTAATTTTGTCGAGATTCGCCGCGATGACAGTGATAAATTAGCGTTTTTTTTGAATCGGGAAAAGGTGGATAATTATTTAAAATTGCGGATTTTACCGTCGGTGGAGATTATTCCGGTAGATGCGAAATTTACTACTGAGAATAATAAAGTAAAGGATTTTCAGCCAAGCAAGGACGGGGTTACTATTGATTTCGAAGCTACCTACAACGGGCTTAATGATAATTTTAGACAGCGGGAACAAGAGGCTTTTGCGACTGGAACGATAATGGTTGTCTTGAAGCAAGTATTACCCAAAATTCAAATTTCAAACAGCAACGATCTAGGCATTGTGGAATTAGTCGGATCCGGGACTTCGACTTTCAAGGATAGCCACAACAATCGAATAAAAAATATTGCCAACGCTGTCGCCAGGCTGAATGGCACGCTTATCAAACCAGGTGAAATATTTTCTGCCAACAAATATGCCGGTCCGTTTACCGCCGAGAGCGGTTTTTTGCCGGAGCAAATTATCAAAGGAAGGAAACTTAAGGAAGAGATTGGCGGGGGAATGTGTCAGATCGGGACGACCCTGTTCCGCATGGCAATGCAGACCGGCCTCCCGATCATCGAGCGCCACAACCATTCGTTGGTAGTTCAGTATTATGCGGATCCTGTTAATGGCAACCCCGGTACCGATGCCACCCTCTATGAACCAATTCTTGATTTGAAGTTTTTGAATGACACCGGTCGTTATTTGCTGTTGTTTACCAATATTGATTATAAAAAACAAATGCTGACTTTTTCACTGTGGGGGACGAAAGACGGCCGGTCTGGTTCATATACGCACCCGCTGGTAAGCAAATGGATCCCCGCGCCAATCGAGGTTGAATATGTTCCTTTGGACAAAAATGTTGACGCTGTAAATGGCGGAAGTCTCACCAAGTGTCAGCCCGCGTTCAAAGGCGCGGTCGCAAGTTTTACCTATAGTCGTATTACGGCCTCCGGTGAAAAAATTGATCGGGTGTTTGATAGTTACTACCGTCCTCTGCCAAAAATCTGTCCGGCTACTTCGACATTGATTACTCAATAATTTGTCATCCTGAGTGAAGCGAAGGATCCCTTAAATTTAAACACAAGAGATTCTTCGGTCGCTACGCTTCCTCAGAATGACAGCAAAAAAATCTCCCCCGACCTGTTTAGGATCGGGGGAGTTTTGATTTTGACGGGGGTTGCCCCCCAAACCGCACCCAAGAAGATGTGTTGCTGGCAAGCGCGAGCCGAAGCCGGCGCTAACAACGACACATCTCCATGCTTGTCGTGGATACGGGAAGCTATTGAAAATTCTTTCCAATAACTTCCCATATTCAGCGTTACGAGTCAGAGATGAAGTGTCACAACCTTTTCTTGTCAGCTGATATATTACTAGAGCTACCAGAGTTCAGATTGTATTCTCGCATGTCTTCCCAAAAGGGCTAACAGGCTAGAACTGCCAAGCTTATCATAACGCCGCCACATTGTCAAGAGGATAATTGCGAATTTACGGTATTTCGGCTAGAATAAGCTAAAAAAATACCATCATGTTAGATGGTATTTTGGAGATATTTTTGTTGATTACTTTCCTTTTTCAATCACCTTATCGATGAGGCCGTATTTCATCGCGTCATGAGCAGGCAGAAAATAATCGCGATCAGTGTCTTTCTCGATGGTTTTCAGGTCTTTACCGGTCGAATCAGAGAGGATTTTATTTAGCCGATCTTTTAGTTTCAAAATTCGTTCCGCTCTAATTTTTATATCGCTAGCTTGTCCTTCCATCCCGCCCATTACCTGGTGGATCATTATTTCAGAATTAGGCAAAGCCCAGCGTTTGCCCTTGGCCCCAGCCGCTAGGAGGACCGCGGCCATGCTAGCGGCGAGTCCGACACAAATCGTATTAACGTCCGGTTCGATATATTGCATGGTGTCAAAGATAGCCATTCCGGCCGTGACGGAACCGCCCGGTGAATTTATATAAAGTTTAATGTCTTTGGTTGAGCTTTGGTTGGCCAGGAATAATAATTGCGCGATAACAACATTCGCGACACCGTCGTCGATTTCACTGCCGAGGAAAATTATTCGATCTTGTAGAAGGCGGGAATAGATATCGTAGGCTCTTTCGCCCATGCTGGATTTTTCAATAACGGTCGGTATGAGGTATTGCGATTTAAAGCTTGGCGAATTGTCTTTTGTCATAAATATAACAAGAAAAATTATTGTTTACTATATCAAAGCTGTTTTGATTTGTAAATTATTATCGGTTTCGAAGATTCCCGGGAGCGAAAAGCTTTTTCCGTTTGGCAGGATGTGTGTTCGGCTGGCGATCCCTTCACGTTCCGCCTGATCTTTGAAAAGCCGTGGTGGTTCATCCATGCGCTCAAGGGTTAGTCGGAAACTGCCCCAGTGGATTGGAATGCAGTGTTCGCTTTTCAGATCCTTGAAGGCGTCGAGAGCTTCAAGCGGATTCATATGGTGCAATTCCATGAACATCGGTTTGTAGGCGCTGATCGGGAGAAGCGCGATGTCGATCTGGTGGTTTTGACCGATTTTTTTAAAATGTTGACCGTAGGCGGTATCACCACCAAAGAAGATCGTCCGTCCGTTTCTCTCGAATGTATAACAGTTGTAACCGCGATTTTGACGCTCCCAAGGTACTCTTTTGCCCCAATGTTCCGGTTGGTATGAGGTAACCGTCAGTTCATTATTTTTCAAAATCTCTCCCCAATGAAGTTCGGTGGTACTTTTGAACGGCATTTTTTCTATCAAATCGGAGCATTCCTTTGGAATTATGATGGTTTTGGTTTTGTTGACGAGCATTCGCAAGCTACGAAGATCAAAATGGTCAAGGTGGGCGTGTGAAATTATAATATAATCAATCGGGGGCAATTCTTCGGCCTTGTACCCATGCACAATTCGGCGCTTTGGAATCGGAAGCGACATCACGAGGACCGGATCGGTGAGAATCGTGATGCCAAAAAAATTAATGAGCACCGTAGCATGTCCAACCATCCAAATACGGATTTCGTTTGGATTGATTACGATCGGTTCACTCGGCAAATGTTGGCCGCGACGAAAAAAATCAGTCAGTGTTTTGAGCAACATTAACAAACTGTAGGTTGGTATTAGCACGGCTTTTTTTAGTTTTCTTTTATTGCGTGGAGACATAAAATATTTACGGCGGCGTCACGGTCGCTGAGGAGGCAGGCGTTGGCGGAGTGGTTTTGGATTCCTGAAGAATAGTCTGAGGCTGGTTGCTCTGGTCGCCCAAGACAATCGGAGCAACTTCAATAATTAAATTTAGTTTTGGATTGTACATGAATGCCTTGCGCGCTTTTGTATAGATGAGGATTTTATCGCCAATACTGGCGTTTGTAAAGAATACCTGTTCTTTTTTTAATTTTTCCGGATCGGTCACGGTAGCTACAACCGGCGTCTCGCCTCGGGGCAGTACGATCAGCTTCGAGACTTTATTTACCAATTCTGTTATAGATTCCTGGGCGGCTTTTTGAGAATTGGCAGATTTTAATTTGACGTTTTCAAGATAGTAATAGGTCGTTGACCCAAGAAATAGTACGAACAGAACAAATAAAACCAGAAGTCCGATTTTATTGAAATTTGGCCTGCTTACTGGTTCGGAAGTGTATGTATCTGTGTCCATGTCTACGTTGGACGGTCTTCTTGTAATTGGCGGCATACGATTAAAACTAAATAAAATGATAGATTTTTTTAGTCATACAGAGTTATTAATACAATTGGCTCAGCATGGCCAAAAATTGATAACAATTATTGGCCTGTCATCCTGAACGCAGTGAAGGATCCCTTTCACCATCCTTTTGTCCCAACGATAAGGGATTCTTCGCTTCGCTCAGAATGACAATTGGAGAAACTTAATATGAGCTCTTAGATAGTTTGTTCGAGACGTTTTAATTCTTTGATGTTCAATAAAGAATTGCGTTTCATGGCGGAAACCAGTTCATGTTTGAATTTATTTT
>JAKANM010000041.1 GCA_021812425.1 bacterium
CATTCCTTTTGGCTTAATTGCCGCCATTATCGGCTTTTTTGGTCTGATTAATATTGCCCATCTGGTTAGAACCGGCAACACCACCTTAGTCAGTCTATTTTTTACCTTGTTATTTTTGGGCTATAGCTTCGGGGTCCTCTTTCTAACGTACAATCTTGTCTCTTCATACGACTGGCAAGCGCCAGTCCAAATCAACTACAATTCATTCGGTTTTTCCTCTGATTCATTTGCTTACTAAGTATATGGGCTTCGCCACATATATTCTTATTCGCTCGGAAATGACTAAATTTATTTAATCATTTCGCTCACTTATTTCGAATATGACGTTAAATGAATTCATTCATCAAAAACCATACGAACACATTTCCTATCGGATCAGGCGCCATTTCATTACGACTGTGCCAGCCATGCTGTTGCTGATAATTTTGCTGGGGATTCCGCCGCTATTTTATTGGCTCACTACCACCCAATTTGCCCCGAATCTACAGCTTCAACCGCCGGCAATGTTGGCTCTGGCGCTCGCGATCAGTGTCTACTACTTGTCAATCGGAATATTTTATTTTACGTACTTTGTTAATTATTATCTTGATCTACTTGTCATCACCAACGACCGGCTCCTTCACGTCGACCAGGAAGGAATTTTCGCCCGCACTATTTCCGAGGTCGATCTCTACAAAATTCAGGATATCACCTCGACCGTCGACGGCTTTTTCCCATCAATGTTTAATTATGGAAATCTTTTAATCCAAACGGCCGGCGCCGTTGAGAAATTTAGCATCACCAACATTCCTCGACCCGAAAGCCTACGACAAAAAATCCTCGACCTGGCGGAAGAGGATAGAAAATTTCACAGCAAAACCGGCAATATTATGGCGGCGACAAGTTAATACATCTTATCAATATTCGTACCGCTATAATAATAAGTTAATATCTTCTCGTAATTCCACTTATCCTTTAACGCCCTCATCACGGCATCATGATTGCTCATGCCGTAGCCGTGTCCAAGCATTTTTCGCCCTTTATCATATTTGGCCTTCACACTTTTCAGCCACGGCGCGCCTTTTTTAGTTTTCGTGTAACCGCTGGAGCGGCTAAAATAATAGGTAGTAACCGGATTTTCCTTATAAGTCACCATCATGCCGCGTGTGCCGCCCGTGAAAAAAACAATTCTTGGGCTGAAAGATTCAAAATTATAACCGAGGTAAAGTTGATCGTTGGTGCTGGCATAAACATCAAACATTCGATTAGTACTCGGGGGAAGTTTCCCGATGTTCATGTAAGCGTAGGTCCGGGCCGCAATCTGTAAAGCTTTGATATATTCTTCCGGCGCGCCGTTGGATGTTTCGCCGACTCCGGCGACATAATTTTCTAGTAAAAGTTCGTTGATGACATACGGTACTTTGCTTTTTGGCGCGAAACGATACTCCAAACTGCCGCGAAAAGAGTTGAAATTCATGTGACTGCGAGTAACCAGGTGCCGATCCAAATTCAAAATTGAATAATAATTCTCTAGATCGCCAGGCACAAGTCGAAAATAATCACTGCTGGTAACAGTCAACGAGTCGCTCTGAAAACCATATACCCCATCCGTATAAGTAAGAACCCCCAATTCATTTTCTGGTAATACCCCAAGATCGACTCCGCCGCTATTCAAGGTATATGAGTAAGGCGATACAAAATGAACTTTTTTGTCAGTTTTGTAAATTCCAACCCTGATCAGTGGCTCTTCAAAGGTCGGAGCAACAGTATCGGCTTCCTCAGCTTTGGCCTCAAACGGAAAAAAACCAAGCAATATGATTGCCAGAAAAAAACCGACTAAAATTTTTCCCGGGGTTAATGTGTACACAAAATCTCAATCTCAAGCTTATCAGAATTTTCTATAAATGAATAGACCCCCGCTCGGATATTCACCTGAGAGGTGAAACCAAACGGGGGTCGAAATACTAAACCAGCACTGGAGAACGGACGCTGGCCAAACGGCCATTGGCGTCGAAATCGTCCTCTTGACGACGGAAACCTAACTGCCAACGACGATTATTCCGCGAGTGGTACAGGAAAGCGAGGTAGGTCCAGCCGGCGTGACCGCGAAGAAGCGTACCCGGAAGATTGATTTCCTTCCTCAACATCCACCTTGGAATGCAGTCCGAATTCTCGATGATCCGAAAGCCGTCGACCAGGCCGTAGTTGGCGTGATGAGCCTTGGCGAGGATCCGCAACGTTTCACCAGGGAGGTAGGAAGACCCCCTCGGGTGAACGATAAAGTAATCGAGCTCCGGAACCACGAACTTCGAAGGCTCGACATCGTCCCCGTCGACCACGCGAAAATTGTATCGGCTGGCCAGCGCGTCGGACGGATTCCGACAAAGCGGCACCAGGGCTTTCTGAAGAGTCAACTCGAGATCGGCCGGCTTCTTCCTCAGCCAATACTCGTACGTAGACGGGTCGCGCGGCAAAGCATTGATCACAGCGGATGAGAACATTTGAAACTGGTCGTTTGCCATGTTTCCTCCAAAATCGATTACATGATTACTGCCTGCCAACAAAAAAATCTATCATAACTAACGACTTTTGTCATGTGACCGCATATGTTATACTCTACCTTATATGTACCTCGCCCGCGCCCTCGCGCACAATACTGCCATCCAAATTATTGGCAAAGCCATTTCCACCGCGCTAGGTTTTATCGCCTTTGCGATTTTGGCACATTACCTTGGCACTGAAAAATTCGGCTGGTACATCACCGCGACCGGCTTTCTCCAATTTATCGGCGTTCTAATCGATTTCGGCTTTACCGTCACGACCTCGAACATGCTCGCGGGGCCGGAGTTTGATAAAGAAAAACTTTTTAATACCATCTTCACCTGGCGATTTCTGACCGCTGTCATAAGCTTTGGCATCGCGCCACTAATCATTCTTGTGTTTCCTTATCGGGCGGAAATAAAAATTGCGATTGCGATCATGTCCCTTTCTTTCTTCTGCAATACTCTAAACCAAAGCTTCATCGGCTACTATCGCCAAAAACTCTCGATGCTGGTGGCAACCCTGAGCGAAGTCCTAGGCAGAGTCCTGTTAGTCGCCGGAATTGCTCTGCTTGTAATGCGCAAAGCCGGATTCTTACCGCTAATGTCCATCGTAACTTTAGCTACGGTCGCGAGTACGATTTATTTATTTTTAAATTTTGGAAAAATCCGCTTCGCGATCGATCGAGAAATTTCACGCGCTCTATTTATAAAAATGTGGCCAACCGCTCTCTCAGTAATTTTTAATACCATCTACCTCCAAGCCGACCGCGTCATCCTGCCGCTCTACGTTTCTCAGACCGAAGTCGGTCTCTACGGCGCCGCCTATCGTGTCCTCGATATTGTGATTCAGGTGGCCGCCATCATCATGGGCCTCCTCATGCCGCTTATCACCTACTCCTGGTCGCGCGGGCTCGATGGCCAATTTAGAGAACGCTACCAAATCGGTGTCGATCTCATCGCCTTTCTACTTTTCCCGATGGTCGTGGGAATTTATGTCCTCGCCGACCCTTTGATGCGCCTCATCGGCGGACCTTCATTTTCCGACGGCGGTGTCATACTGAAGTGGCTCAGCATTTCGATCCTCGGCACTTCATTTGGCATGACGTTCGGCCACATCGTCCTCGCCATCAACCGTCAGAAAGAAGCGCTCGTCGTCTACGGTAGCGACGCTCTGGTCAGCTTACTCGGCTATCTTATTTTCATTCCCCGCTTTGGTTGGATGGGAGCGGTCGGCGTCACGATTTTTTCTGAAATTTACGCCGGTATTTTTCTAACTTTCATCAGCGTAAAGTACTCACAAGTTTTCCCAAAACTCCAAACGATGTTGAAAATTTTGCTTTCCAGCCTCGGCATGGGGATTTTCCTCTCGGTTTTACATTTATCCCTGTTCCCGGCAATTTTCGTCGGAATTGTTGTTTACGGCTCGTTAAATTTCGTTTTCGGCATTCCAAAACCGGAAACACTCAAACAAATCTTTTCCTTAACGAAGTTTGTGGAGGAAGAGACAATCTGATATAATTGCTAGGATAACGGCTCAGCGTAATTTTCTCATTTATTTCAAATATGGAAGTCGATAAATTTCGAAGCTACACCTTTCTTGTTGGCCTTGGAATAGCAAGTATCCTGCTAGTTTTGGTGTTGGAGCCTTTTTTCTATCCATTGTTTTGGGCCGGTGTTCTAGCTTCACTATTTTATCCGATCAATAAACGGCTGACATTCCTCTTGAAACCGAACCTCAGCGCGTTTTTTACTTTATTATTGGTGACACTGATCGTCATTATTCCGCTTTCATTGATTATAACGATTTTGATTAAGGAATTAATTGGAATTTTTAATTCCCTAAATTCTCATCAGAACCAATTCGGCACAATTTTACAATCAATCAATCAGTTCTTCCACTCGAATCCTTATCTGTCTGGGATCAAAATAGACGATACGATCATTTCCCAGCAAATCAATGATGTAAGCCGAAATTTTATCAGCTTTATCTACGAGTCGATCAAAGCTCTTACTCAGAATTCACTTAAATTTTTTGCTCTCTTTGTACTAATGCTCTATGCCCTGTTCTTTTTCCTGCGGGACGGCGATCGGATGCTTAAGAAAATAATGTACGTGTTGCCGCTAGGAAAAAAATACGAACACCTGTTCTTTGAGAAGTTCCTTTCGACCGCCGGATCTACCATCAAAAGCACTCTGCTCGTGGGCGGACTGCAGGGTATTCTGGGCGGACTGCTTTTCCTCGTAACGGGAGTTCCTAGCCCCCTCATTTGGGGGATGGTAATGGCTGTGTTCGCTACAATTCCGGTCACTGGCACTTTCTTGGTCTGGCTGCCAGCCGGAGTGATCATGATTTTGACCGGGCATATTTGGCAAGGCATCGTTATCCTCATCGCCGGCGTGTCGATTGTCAGTACGATCGACAACATCTTGCGTCCGATGATTGTTGGCAAAGATATCCAAATGCACCCGGTACTCGTTCTATTCTCGACCCTAGGCGGCCTGGTAGTCTTCGGCTTGTCCGGCTTTGTTCTTGGCCCGCTCGTAGCGGCTTTTTGCCAAACTCTCTGGAACTTATACGAACAGTACTATCGCGCGGAACTCACCAAAAACTAAAGATTCTCTCCGCTCTTAATTACAAATAAAAAATACCGTATTGAACGGTATTTTTTTGTTGACGACAATGGACGAAGTTCGAAAATATTACGACGACAACGGGGGAAAAAAGGAATAAAAAACATTTATACAGGCGGGCGGCAGGAAAGGGGTCGGGGGAAAGGAATGCCGCCCGCCTGGCACCAAAAACGGGGACCCAGCCACTTGTTTGGCGAGGGG
>JAKANM010000042.1 GCA_021812425.1 bacterium
CCCCGCATCAAAAGGCGGCCAAGGATGATATACAGCATGGCGATGAGCCAGCCCGCTAAAACTAAAAATCTCGAATCAAATTTTGATAATGAAAAAAATACGAAAATAGTGATGGCGGCAAATCCGGAGGAACTGGCGGTAATGATACGAAGGAGGTCGTCAGAAAATTTACGGTTCGGATCGGTAGAATATAGACCGGCCAGGGCGTAGATAGCGATCCAGCCGAGGGCGGTGAAAATTAGAACCGTTAAAAATTTTTGCCAATTAAGATTAAAAAGTACCGGCCGAATGACGGTAATGAATCGCGTATAGCGGAGCGAATATGCTGATAGTCCCGCGAGAAGAAGCAGGGCGAAATCCAGCGGAAGCTGTAGGAAGGTAAAGATAAGTTCAAATCGTCGCATATCGCTCACGTGGGAATTAGATGAAAAAACGCTATATTTAGCGTGGAGAATTGTTGGTATTTTATGCTGAACAAGCTATTTCGTCAATGTTATATATTTAAAAAATTTTTCAAATATGTGTATAGTACACCTTAACCGGTAACACTCTGCTACACTAAGGGTTACACTTTTAACCCTTAAAATATATGGCAGGAACACCCTTAAGCGCTCCATCTGAAATGAGAGCCCGTTGGTATCTGCAAGTAGAAAAATATGGAAAATCTGTCGGCGAAGTTTGTAATATTTTCAGCGTCAGCCGAAAGACATATTACAAATGGTACAATTTGGACCATCATCTAGTGTTGCGGAACTCAAAGCGAAGAGAGATGCATCCGCAAACAAAATTAACACCGCGAATTAGGGCGGTCGTATATGAACAAAAAATCAACTACAATTATGGTCCGAAAAAGATGAAGATATTTTTAGAAAAGAATTACGGAATTAAGATAACCACTAATGCGATTTACAAGTATTACAAAAAGAGACATTTAATCAGAAAACCGCAGAAGAAACAGCCCTGGTATACGCCATTAAAGGAAAGGTACAACGCTGTCCTACCGGGTGAAAACGTCCAATTAGACGTAAAATATGTGCCTGGCACCGACCGGTCTTGGAGCTACCAATACCGCTTCATCGATACAGTCACCAACCTTCAATATGCTGTCGAAATGGAGGTCAAGGACTCTTGGTCAACTATTACCGCTTTCAAACAAGCCAGACAACATTTTCCATTCTCTATCACCGGAATTCAAACCGATAATGGCAGTGAGTTTAGAGGAGCGTTCCACATCTACCTAATTAACAAAAATATCACCCATAGATATATTCCTAAACGTAGCGCGCCCTGGAATGGGAAGGTGGAACGAGCCAACCGATCAATTGATGAGGAATATTATCTTAATCCAACCAAACCATGGAACACTTTGGCCCAATACACAAACTGGTACAATCACGACCGACCTCACATCGGTAAAGGAATGAATGGCCAAACACCTTATGAAAAATACCTTAGTTTAGCAAATTAAAAGTGTCACCCTTGAAGGTGTACTGTACAACCCATTGACAAAATGGTAATTTTGTGGTAGTTTCTCATCAACATTCCTCTCCGTCATGGTTAGGAAAACCTCCCTTTTTAGGATGAAAGGTAAAAAAATGAAGCCCAGCTTCCATGAAAAATTGGCTTTGGTGAAGTCTGTTCTTTGCAGGGCACAGGAGCTCAGTAACTTCTCAGGCCAGACCCTTGGAGTTCCTTTCAAGGATATTCTCCGCATCGCCGAAATGCCGGAGAGCGAACAGATCGAGGTCTGCGCTCATATCGCTCGAAACATGAAGATCCTGCCAGGAAGCGAGATGTGCTTCGTCGAGAAGGAAACCGTGTCACTGCTCTGGGAATACCGCAAAAGCTTAGGTCTTCGTCCGGCAAAGCCGATGCTGATCGAGGGATTGCTCGAGAGTCCCATTTACGTCGTCATCGAAAAGAAGAAGCCGCCTCAGCAGTTGGGGCAGTAGAAACTGGCAGTTCGACTCCGGAAGCATCAATTACGGGGCGGTCGCGCGAAAGCCGGCCGCCCTAATATTTTTTCGGGGTGTTGAGCTGTTATAAATTTGAGAGTATAATAAAAAAATATTAATTTAACTTATACTATGTCATACCAAACAAACATCGTAAATGAAACGAAAAAAAACAAAAATTTCCGTACGGTATTATTTACCGGAGGAAGAAGCCAGCTGGTGGTGATGAGTATCCCGCCGGGAGGGGAGATTGGTGAGGAAACCCACCCTCATGTTGAACAAACTTTATTTTTTCTTAGCGGCTCCGGCAAGGCCGTTCTAAACGGCAAAGAAACAAAAATTTCCGCCGGCGACGCGGTGGTGGTAACTCCCGGCACAAAGCACAACTTCTTGAATACCGGCGAGGGGGATCTGAAAGTATATACGGTGTACGCGCCACCGAACCATTTTGATGGACGAATCCACAAGACCAAAGCTGACGCCGATGCGGATGTGGCTGATGAAGAATTTGGCAATCAAGTAAAATAAGCCTATTTACGAGGCAAGTTTTTTGCGTATTTCGTCGATTTTCCCTTGCAGTTCCTCGGCATCGACCGAATGACCCTCGGCTTTGACATCAAAACCATCCTCTTTTTCCATCACGACGATAAATGATTTTATTGCGCCATTTTCAAGTTTGAAGATTTTTTCAAGTCCGGCTTCTTTGATTATCTCAGTTACTTTTTTATTACTATCCTGCTTTCCGATAAGCAGGTTAAGTTTACGGACATTCTCTTCGACAAGCTTAGCAATTTCCGCGCCTTTTTCAGCCTTCTTGATTGTTTTCAAATGATCCTTAAATAATTCCGTCTGGGATTGTTTGTCGACTGCCGTATTATCACGGGTCGCTTCCGCCGCGACCGTCTTTATCATTCTAACGTCTGCTTTGCCATGATTGGTAGCGTCTTTGATCTCGAACATTAATTTTTCGATCGTTAATCCTTTTTTTAATTTCGTCGTATCAATTGCGAGTGTGATCTCGTCTCCTCCAACTAGACCTAAAACTATCCCATCCTCTCCATATTTGCCGCTTTCAACATCCGTCAGCAAACCGTGCTTGCCGAGAACCTTTTTTATGTTCGCGCGCACCTCCCTCATTTTTCTGGTTGTTTCGTCGCCAGCCTCCAATGCTTTTTCATCTAACAGCTCGCGCCTGGCGTCGTTCTTCCCGCCACCTTCAATTTCCGCCTCCTGCAATAAACGATCAAATTCTAGAAGCTGATCAACTCCGACGTCGACCACATCAAGGCTTAGGTAGGCGCAGTTTTTTATTTCCGTCGCTTTGGAATGGAATTGGTCGGCGGAAGTATAGTTGTGATCTTTTTCCTCGGTTTTAATAATTTCGCCAATCTCGCGGCGCACTCTTGCGGCATCTTTTTCCTTTTTTTCTTTGGCTTCATCGGTTAGTGGAGAATCGTCCGGCATTTTTTCCGTCAAATTTAGAAAGTCATCAGTCAAATCCGAATAATCCTTCATTTGTTTCTGCAACGCTCCGCCTTCTTCCGCTTCCTCCTTAACAAACGGCTTGACTGAGTCGATGATATTAATCTTTTTTACATATTTTGTGACTTCACCAAAAATTTTCTCACTATTTTTGTCAGCCTTAAATTTATCCTTTCTAACATCGCGCAGAACATCTCGGTTTAATTTTAGAAAACCTTTTTTGTCCTTGCTGAATAGTTTGAAGCTGATGCCGTCCGAATTGGTAATTGACTCGTCCTGAAGTTCGCCGCGCAGATTTTTTATCGCGTCAAGCTCCTGATCCACCAGGTCGTCGCCATATTCGGCTCCATAGCTCCCCTCAACGCCTCTCACCGTTCTAGCGGCCTGCGTCGATTGATTCAGAGCGTCAAGTCGGCCTGCCATCGCGCCTCCCTCGACGTCGGCAATACCAAAGGTCATCCGATACCCTGGTCTGCCAGCCTTGCCCTCAGCCGCGCTACCCGATAATTCCGAGCGAAATTTATTCAGCTTTTCGATTTTCGCCTGGTCATCTTTATGTTTACTTAGCTCTTCCGCGACAACATTCTCAATAAAAGCAGTCATCAACGTGTCGATATTTTTCATTTTGCTGTTCAAGGCGCTTACATATTCCTCAGGAACGCTTTTTGATGGAATCCTGATCGTTGATGATTGATAATCGGTTTTCAAAATCTCCGCGCCGTTGCCTTCATCTTTTACCAATTGCTCCTCAATTAATTTTTTTCTGTGCTCGAGGATGTCGGAAGTTCTGGAGTAGCCAAAAATTTCATCGTTTAGATGCTTAATTTTCAAAAAATCAGCGCCAGGCACAAGGACTGTGACTACTTTGTCTCCCTCCTGCAATTTTCCAAACACTTTTCCCCAGTTACGGCGTTCGATCATGGCCGTTATTTCGCGTTTCCTATCTAGCTTGTGTTTGAAAGTATTTTCATCGTCTCCTCCCGACGGCTCGAGTGACTCCAGTTGTTCAACGTCGCTGATTAGCCTCACGTCGCGCGCCAAACGTTCAATGGTCTTCGGGTCGGCGGTCTCGTCGAGTATTTCCGCCTCAGGGGATTTTTTAGTTTCGACAACTGGCTCACTGGCTTCGACCGGCATCTCTACCACTGACTCATTTGCTTTGATCAGCAGTTGGTCGATCTCCTCTTTCATATGGTCAACCTCTGTCCGTTCGTCTTCAGAGAACGCCGCCTCAAGCTGTTTCTCGTGAAGTTCCTCTAATCTTTGTTTGTACTCGTTGTGCTTTACAGATTCAGGTTTGAAACCGGGCGGGATCTCTTCGCGCAAGTCACTGACTACTTCACCATATTCCTGAATAATATTTTTTTCAGCCGGAAGATTGGAAACGGAAGAAGCCACAGTTTCCATCGGCGGTAAATTTTTATTTTCGGAGTCGGAGGTGGTCATAATTTCTCTATAAAAGATAAAACCGTTGATATTTTTTCACGATCCTTTTCAGCCAGAATATCATTTTTCAGTTGAAGCAAGACTTTTTTCTTGTCGCGCGCCAAATCCAAAAGTTTTTGAGAAAACTCCGGATCGGCTTTAAGTTTCTTTTCAAAAATCGTTCTCTGCCAATTTTCCACTCCGACCAACAAGTCGTTAATTTTTTGTACTCCGGACTCATTCAGATTCGCGGCTTTATCCAAAATCTTGTTCTTGTATTCGTCGTCAAAAATAACTATTCGGCTCAGCAAATCATTTAGTTTTTCGATCCCTTCCTTGGACATAATAATTATTTCTTATCAATATAATTATACGATTTTTTTATACTTTTGTCCACAAGATGTATCAGGCCACCC
>JAKANM010000010.1 GCA_021812425.1 bacterium
TTACGCGAATATTATCGGTTCTCATCGTGATAGCGTAGAGATGGAATTAAAAAATGAACTGGAAAGGATATTTTATCCCCGCGGAATTTATGTTGAAAATGTGCTTCTTAGCGAGATTTCTCAGATTCATCAGCCTTAGCTAATGCCTGTTTAATCATTAAAATCCCTATTTGTAGGGATTTTTTTGTTATCACCCGCCTGCAACGCTTTGCGCAATGCGGGCAGGCTTGACACGACTGAGCGATATATTGTATTATCACTCATTATATAGGAGTGATAAATTACATGGAAGAAAGACAGCAGAAATTACTTACGCTCGTCATCGAGAATTACATTCGAACTGCCGAACCGATCAGCTCGAAATTTTTGGTTGAAAAAGCCGGTTTGGATTGGAGTGAAGCAACAGTTCGAAACGAGCTGAGAGCGCTTGAGGAAGAAGGCTACCTGTCGCACCCTCACACCTCCGCCGGTCGCGTTCCTACCACCAAAGGTTATGAGTACTATCTGCGCCAGCTCAATCTCGGCTCAAGTAATGCCGGTCATAGGGAGAGCGATCTCCTTCGGGAGGCGTATCGCGCCTACAATGATTTCGAGCAGGCGATGAAAAATGTGGCGAGGAAATTGGTGGAAGTGTCTGACGAGACCGTACTCATCGCTTTTTCACCGGAAAAAGTGTATTATACCGGCCTTGCGAATTTATTTGAGAAGCCGGATTTTGAAGAAATTAAACAGATTACGACCGTGTCTGAAGCGTTTGATCACAGTGATGAGTCTTTGCCGGATTTTTTTCAAAAAGTAAAAAACGAACCGGAATTTTATATCGGCGATGAGCATCCGTTCGGTAGCATGCTGTCTGTAGTCGCCAGCCGGTTTGGCGACAACAACAAATCATTGATCGTATTGCTCGGTCCGCAACGCATGAATTATAAAAAAAATTGGAATTTAGTCCGCAAGATTATTGAGATTATTTAATATGTCAGACGATCAGAAAAAAGACGAGAAAGAAGCTGAAGAAAAAAAACCCGATCTTTCTCCGATAGAAATCGCGGAGGCAGAGGTTGCCGAGTTCAAATCTAGCTGGCAGAGGGCTTTGGCGGATTATCAAAATTTGAAAAAGGAAACTGCCGCGCGCCGGGCTGAATGGGTTCAGATGAGCGAACAGCAGATTCTTGAGGAGTTCATTCCAGTGTATGATAATTTCAAAACCGCTTTTTATCATCACCCGGATTTGAATGGAGATCAGAAAAATATTAAGAACTGGGTTGATGGGATCGGATTTATAATGAAGCAATTTGGTGAAGTGTTAAAATCTCATGGAGTTGATGAAATAAAAACCGTCGGAGAAATGTTTGACCCGGTTTTTCACGAATCTGCCGGCGAGGAATCTGGCGAACGCGCTGGAAAAATTATTCGAGAGGTCGGCGGGGGGTATAAGATGGGAACTCGAGTGATTAAACCGGCCAGAGTAATAATTAGCAAATAAATTTTGTGTCTGAGAAAAAACCTTGGTGGAAAATTGGTCTTGGAGCGGCGGTCGCCGGCATTTTGGGGGTCGGTGTCGAAGAAGGTTTTAGACGCACCGATTCTCCCAAAATCGTGGCTGATGAGAATCCTGAGGAGGTCGTTGATAAACCTACATTTAAGCCCGCAACGGAGAAGAAAGTAAGTCAGGAAGATGAAAAAAGACGACTGCAGAAGCGAAAGGATGAAGAGGAAACTAGCAAGGTAAAAGAATTCATAAAAAATATTTACAAGCAACAGCCATTTGAGGAACAGTCGGTCAATGATGGCGAAAGTATGGACCTAGAGCAAAGGCATGTTCGGCTGGTAGAGAGTTTAGAAAAAAAGCTTGGTAAGGAATTCGTTATCGATAAATCAACGTCTGAATGGGTTGATCAGGACGAAAATCATATGACCGGATTTAAAATTAAAGTAGTAAATAACAATAAAGATATTTCAAATGAAATCATTAAGGTTAATTATGAGGATGATGGTTCGATCAGCGTGGAGGATGAAGGTATCGGCCCGAAAGTTAATATTAAAGCGGATGAGCGACTGGTGAACAACATGATTTATCAGATAAATAAAGTTCTCCGCATGCGGGATGAATACAAAAAATATTTGGCTGATCCCAGTTATACCTCGGACCAGTATGAAGATTTTTTGAGAAGAATGGGGTATGACAACGAACAAATAAAATTTATCAGAGGTATTAAAGGTAGGGATCCGGATTCGATATTGAAGGATTTGAATAAAAAAAATGATGAGTAAAGATTTTTATAAATTATTATTAAAGAATTAAATTTCAATATGTCCAAAGTCTTAGGAATCGATCTCGGAACAACCAACTCTTGCATGGCCATCATCGAAGGCGGCCAGCCAAAGGTACTCGAAAATAAAGAAGGCGCGCGCACTACGCCGTCAATCGTCGCGATGAGTAAAACCGGGGAGAGACTGGTCGGTCAGCTGGCGAAGCGCCAGGCCGTCACCAACGCGGAGAACACATTATACTCCATCAAGCGCCTCATCGGCCGCAAGTGGGAAGATTCAGAAGTCCAGCGCGACCTCAAACTCATGCCTTATAAAATCGTTAAGAGCGGCGAGGGTGTGAAAGTTGTTTTGCAGGGTAAGGAATACAGCCCGCAGGAAGTTTCAGCGATGATCCTCGGCAAGATGAAAGCCGACGCTGAAGAAAGAATCGGTGAAAAAATTACTGAGGCGGTCATTACCGTGCCGGCTTATTTTGATGATTCTCAGCGCCAGGCCACCAAAGATGCCGGAGAAATCGCCGGTCTGAAAGTGCTCCGCATCATCAATGAGCCGACCGCGGCCGCGCTTGCGTATGGTTTTGATAAAAAGAAAGAACAAAAAATCATGGTCTATGATCTAGGCGGCGGCACGTTCGACGTATCGGTGTTAGACGTCAGCGCCGACTCAGTGCAGGTGCTCGCTACCAACGGCGATACTCACCTTGGCGGTGATGATTTTGATCAGCGTATTATCCAGTGGATTATCGATGAATTCAAGCGTGACAACAACATTGACCTCGGCAAAGATAATCTGGCGCTTCAGCGTATCAAGGAAGCGGCGGAAAAAGCTAAGATCGAACTTTCAACCACCCAAGAAACTGAAATCAACCAGCCGTTTATTACATCTGATGCCAATGGTCCAAAACACCTCATGCAGAAAATTAGCCGCTCCAAACTTGAGGAACTTGTCGGCGATCTTGTCGAGAACACTCTCGGTCCGGTTCGCCGCGCGCTTTCAGACGCCAAAGTTGATGTCAAAGAAATCAACGAAGTGGTGATGGTGGGCGGCATGACGAGGATGCCGATGGTCCTCCAAGCGGTAGAGAAATTTTTTAACAAGAAACCAAATATCACCGTCAACCCTGATGAAGTGGTAGCGGTCGGCGCCGCTGTGCAGGGCGGGGTCTTGAAAGGCGATGTGAAAGATGTTCTTCTGCTCGACGTCACGCCGCTGTCGCTTGGTATCGAAACCATGGGCGCGGTCTTCACGAAACTAATCGAACGAAATACCACCATCCCGACCAGCAAGTCGCAGGTCTTTTCAACTGCCGCCGACAATCAGCCGGCAGTGTCGATCCGCGTTGCTCAGGGTGAACGGCCGATGTTCAATGATGATAAGTTACTCGGACAATTTGAACTTTCCGGAATTCCACCGGCGCCGCGCGGCGTTCCACAAGTTGAAGTTACTTTTGATATCGACGCCAACGGAATTCTCAGCGTAAAAGCAAAGGATAAAGCAACCAACAAAGAGCAGTCCATTCGCATCGAATCCTCGACCGGACTTTCAAAAGAAGAAATTGAAAAAATGAAAAAAGATGCCGAGCTCCATGCTACTGAGGATAAGAAGAAACAAGAGATCATCGAAACTCGCAATCTCGCCGACACCATGGTCTATACGACTGAAAAAATGATGAAGGATATTGAGGAGAAGAAAGTCGCCGTGACTGATGATGAAAAGAAAGCGGTGAATGACGCTTTAGCAAAAGTGAAGGAAGTGAAAGACAAGGATGATGTCGAGGCGATAAAGAAGGCTTCGGAGGAACTATCCAAAGCCGCGCAGGTGGTCGGCACTAAACTTTATCAGCAGGCACAACAGTCCGCCGCGCCTGGTGCCGAGCAGGGGCCGGCAGGCGCTCAGCCTGACAGCGAGAAAAAGGACGAAGGTCCGATCGAAGGTGAAGTTGTTGATGATAAGAAGAAATAAATGTCCAAAGATTATTACAAAATTCTCGGTGTCGAAAAAAACGCCTCTCCGGAGGAAGTAAAAAAGGCCTTCAAGAAAGCCGCCATGCAACACCATCCGGACCGACCGGGCGGCAATGAGGCGAAGTTCAAAGAAATCAATGAAGCCTATCAAGTATTAGGCGACGCCGAAAAAAGAAAAAAATTCGATCAATACGGCTCTGACTTCGAACAGCAGGGCGGTTTTGGCGGCGGCGCTGGTTGGGAAGACTTCATGAACGCCGCTCGCGGCGGCCAGGGTAACGGCGGATTTGAATTTAATTTTGGCGGCGCTGATTTTGGAGATCTATTCGGCGATATGTTTGGCTCATCCCGCGGCGGACAAGGGCGTCGGCAGTCGAGAGGCAGGGATATACAGGTAGATGTTGAACTTGATTTCAAGGAAGCGGCTTTTGGCGTGGAAAAGGAATTGTCTTTGCGCAAACAATCGGCCTGTGAGGTTTGCGGTGGATCCGGGGCCGAACCTGGCAGTAAACTCGAGACCTGCGCGACCTGTGGCGGACAGGGTCAGGTGATGCAAAATCAGCGAACATTCCTCGGCAATATTCAGACCGAGGCCACCTGCCCAACGTGTCAGGGGCGCGGGAAAAATTCCAGTAAAAAATGCAAACATTGCAGTGGACAGGGTGTAGTTCAAAAAACCGCAACGGTAAAAGTTAAAATTCCGGCCGGTATTGATAATGGTCAATCGATTCGGCTAACCGCTCATGGTGAAGCGGCGCCGCACGGCGGAAAAAGCGGCGATCTTTACGTCCAAGTGCATGTTAGACCGTCAAAAATATTTAAACGAGACGGTTTTGATGTGTATGTTGAAAATGATATTTCGTATACCAAAGCCGTGCTTGGCGGCACGATCACAACGGAAACAATCGATGGCTCGGTAGAGGTACGCATTCCTGAAGGTACGGAATCCGGTCAGCTGATTCGTCTCAGTGGCAAAGGGATTCCCGAGGTGAATGGCCGTGGCAGGGGAGACCATTACGTGCGTGTGAAGATTAAAATACCAAAAAAAGTTAACAAACAAACTCGAAAACTGCTGGAAGATCTGGAGAATTAATTTTATTGCGCGTCAAGAATTTTATTTACCTCGGCATCGGCTTCTTTATTTTGCTCGCGAAGCACATGTCGGTAGGTAACTTTTTTGAACCCGGCGGCAACGTTGTAAACCTGGATAAATAATTTTTGCAGATGCGGTTCCTTTACTTTATATTCTCTTCGCATTTGTTTCACGATCAGTTCACTGTCCAGCACACATTCTACTTCGGTCGCGTTTAGTTCTTTAGCCTTCTTCAGGGCTTCGAGGAGCGCGGAATACTCAGCGACATTATTGGTTTGGATTCCAAGGTATACTCCGAATGAGGTAACAATTTTTCCTGCCTCATTTTTTATTACGATGCCGCCGGCCGCCGGACCAGGATTGCCTCGCGCGCCGCCGTCAGTATGGGTGATAAGTTTCATAGAATAAAGTAAAGTTTAGTAGTCTAATTTCCAGATTCCTTTATTGTCGCTGAAGTAGAGAGTCCTGCTATTTGGATTATTGGTCATGGATTTTACGCTGTCGTCCACCATGGTTCGATCGAGATAAAAATATGGAAAAAGCGCGGAAATTTCGCCGGCGCGGAGAAGCGCCAGGGTGTTGAACTGATCAAGTGATAAAACATTTTCAAATTTTTCTCCGGAGCGACTGAGGAGGGTTGGTTCATCGCCTTCGCTATATGACCAAAGTTCATACTGACCCCAAAATAGCCACCAACTATTAAATTTTGAGAAAAAATATTTATTTGCGTCGACGACAAAATTCTCACTAGATCGAATAATATAGAAATGATTAGTAGCCTGATCTTTGAGAAGTATTGTGTTGCGCTGAATTGTTTTGAATTCTGCGGCTGATAGAGTCGAGGTTGAGGCGTCTCTGATCGCGCTGAATGAGCTAAATAACGATTTAAAACCGAGTGCATCTTTCCAGATTTCTAGTTCGCCGGTCGAAGTGTTAACATCCATGGTCCAGAGCGTCCCATCAGCCATATACCAATCAAGGAATTTTGCCGATGTGATTAGACTGCTTACTCCAAGATCGGGGGCAAAGGAATAAATACCTTTTTTTGTGCCGTAATATAAATTTGAAGCGGAATTATCGCTCCAGATATATTTTAATATCGGGTCGGCATTATAAACCTCGGTTATTTTACCAGTCTCGGCATTAATGACGCTGAGTCGCTTACGTCCGCCGTTGTTGCTCATCACCGCCAAATAATTCACCTGAGGCGCCCAGCTTAGAAGCAGTGTCCCCGACATTTGGAAGGTCAAAGTCGGCGCTTGCCGTTCTTCGTTTGCTATCACAAGTTTTGTTTTTTCGCCTTTCTTAGATGTGTAGGCGAGGTAACGGCCGGAGGAAGAAAGCGCCAGGTCGCTCGAAATGTCATTGGAAAGCAGTTTTGGCTTGCTTTTCTTTAACAAGAAAAATTCTTTGATGTAAGTCGTTTTATTTTTATTGATTTCAATTTGTTTTTCCCAATCATAGTAACCTGTGGCGCTGATCTTCAGAGTATATTTGTGAGGCGTGATATTATTTAGTCGGATTGGCATTCTTTGGTCGATCTTCAGCCCATCTAGATAAACCGCGGCGTCCTTAGGTAGAATGTCGACGCTGAGACTGCCGGTTTCGAGGAGTAGACCGTTTTTAAAATCGAATCGATAGCCGGCGCTGTAGATGAGGACGATCGGACTAATCAAAAAAAAGGCTGCTATAAATATGAGCAATGTGGCAAGACGAATTCGGTGCGTAAATTTTGAACCAGGGTATTCCATTTGGATGAAATGTTGCTAATTATCTTTAATTAGATTATACTTGATACTACATCAAAAAAATCACTTCGTCAAAGCTATGTCCTATCTTATTGTTCATGGCGGAAAAAAGCTGAAAGGAAGAATTATCAATCAATCGGCCAAAAATTCCGCGGTGGCAATCCTTTGCGCCACGCCGCTTATCCACGGCAAGGTGGTTCTTCAAAAGGTGCCAAGGATTGAAGAGGTTCTTAGAATAATCGAACTATTAAAAAGCGTCGGAATAAAAATTGATGATGACGGCAAAGGGACGCTTGTCATCGATTCCTCCGGAGAGTTAGATTTGTCAGCGATGGATCGAGACGCGGCCTGCCGGACCCGTGTTTCGTTGTTGCTTCTTGGTTCATTGGCGCATCGGGTAAAAAAATATCGTTTGTACAAATCTGGCGGATGCAAACTGGGTCAGCGCACGGTTCGACCGCATTTGTATGCCCTGGAAAATTTTGGCGTCAAAATTAGTTCTCGGGAAGATTGTTATGAAGTAGAGAATGATAATTTGCGTTCAGCCGAGATTGTCATGTATGAATCAGGGGATACGGCTACTGAGAACGCGATCCTCGCGGCGGTTCTTTCTCCGGGAGTCTCGATCATCAAAATGGCTTCCGCGAACTACCAAGTGCAGGATCTTTGTTATTTCTTGATGAATGCCGGCGCGGCGATCGCGGGCGTTGGCACGACGACGCTAAGGATTACAGGCGTAAAATCGCTTCAACCGGTGAAAAGCTATCCAATCATGCCGGACCCGATCGTGGCGATGACCTATCTCGCCGCGAGCATTGTTACCGGTTCAGAGTTGACTGTTTCCAATTGCCCGATGGAATTTTTGGAATTAGAATTATACAAATTAAGTAAAATGGGCCAGAAGTTTTCTATATCAAATCGACGCCGATCCGAGAATGGCAAATTTGATCTTGCGGATATTCAAGTAAAATTGAGCAAGTTGGTTGCGTTGGAGGATAAGATTGAAGGGCGACCGTTTCCGGGGTTAAACATCGACAATCTGCCGTTGTTTGTGCCGATTCTAGCGACGGCCAAAGGGCAAACGTTGGTGCATGACTGGGCGTTTGAAAATCGCGCGTCGTATCATTTGGAATTGCAGAAGCTGGGTGTCAAGGTAACCTTGCTTGATCCGCACCGCGTTTGGATTGAAGGTCCTACGAAATTTGTACCTAATGAATTGATTTGCCCGCCCGCGCTTCGTCCCGCGGTCAATCTGCTGGTCGTGATGTTGGCGGCGAAGGGGAAATCAATTTTGCGTAACATTTATGAAATCGATCGCGGCTATGAAAATTTATACGAAACATTGCGGGGTGTCGGCGCGGATCTTGAATTAGTCAATTGATTTCGGCCATGCACAAATTCGTCTTCGGTAAAAAATTATTTATAATTATAATATGAATGAAAACACGTCCCTACATCAATCGCGCGCCGTGAAATATCTCAATGTTTATCTCGCGGTTATTGGGGTAATTTTGGTGTTTGGAGTTGGTGTTTTGACCGGTGAAGCGTTGTTCGTCAGGAAAAATATTTTAGCTTCTTCCGGGCAAGTTAGCATTGAAAAAGTGGTAAATTTAAATCGGTCATTTAATAATTCAGCCAGTGTTGATTTTGGTCAGTTTTGGCAGGTGTGGGACGCCGTAAAGCAACAGTACGTTAAACAACCGGTGAAAGATGCGGATTTGTTTTATGGCGCGATGCAGGGCATGGTCGCCGGTCTTGGCGATCCGTATTCTCAATATTTTCCGCCGCAGGCCGCAGCGGAGTTCAGCAAGAATCTAGCCGGTGAATTCAGCGGGATTGGAGCGGAGATTGGAGTTAAAAATAATCAGTTGGTGGTCGTGGCGCCTCTCCCGGAAACGCCAGCCTTTCGCGCCGGTCTTCGTCCTGGAGACAGAATTTTGGCAATTGATAAGCGTTCCACGCTTGGCATGGATGTTACTACCGCGGTGATTAGTATCCGCGGGCCGTCGACCAGCAGCGTTGAGTTGGCGATTTTAAGAAACGGTTGGGACAAGCCGCGCGACTTCACGATTCATCGCGCCAAAATTAATGTGCCGTCGGTGATATTTTCGATGAAGCCGGGCAATGTGGCATATTTGCGCATAATGCAATTCAATGGTGATACTACCCCCGGACTAAATCAGGCGATCAAGGAAATCCAAAATAAAAAAGTATCGGGAATTATTCTTGATCTGCGCAGTAATCCAGGCGGATATTTGGATGCCGCGGTTAGTATGGCTAGCGAGTGGATCAAGAACGGCACGGTTGTAAGCGAAAGATCCAGTAATGGATCTGAAAACGCGCATCCGAGCGAGGGTCTGCATCGTTTAGTCGGCATCAAAACTGTTGTGCTGGTAAATAAAGGTTCGGCTTCGGCGTCCGAAATCGTCGCTGGCGCTTTGCAAGATACAAAGACCGGCACGATCATCGGTGAGACGACGTTTGGCAAAGGTTCGGTGCAGGATTATCAGAATTTGCCGGACGGTTCGGCTTTCAAGATTACGGTCGCCGAATGGTACACTCCCGGAGAACATAATATAAATGACAAGGGCATTACGCCGGACATTGAAGTCAAGGAAGACTTTGAGAAAGAAGAGGTTGGAAAGGATGTGATGATTGATAAAGCTCTGGAGCTGTTGAAAAAATAAAACAAAACCCGTCAGTCGCGACTGACGGGTTTTTATTTAAACTCTATCCATCCAATGTTTGTCGACTTCGACTTCCAGCTCGAGGAAAACTTTTTTGTTGGTAGCTTGTTCGAGTTCTTTCCGGGCGGCGATGCCGATTTCTTTGATCGCGCGGCCACCTTTGCCGATGATCATTTCTTTATATTTTCGGTCGTAGGTGTAGACGACGGCTTTGATCACGGTGATGTCGGGTTTTTCCTCTACGCCGGCAATTTCGACGTGAGTGGTATAAGGAACTTCTTTTCGGAGAGCGAGAAAAATTTTTTCCCTTATGATTTCCGCAATCCAAAAATCTTTGCTGACGTTGGTGAGCTGATCAGCCGGATAAAGCGGCTCACCCTCAGGCAGAAGTTCAAATACTTTCTGAATAAGAGGCTGAATATGTCGGTTCATGGTAGCTGAAAGTTCGATGGTGGCGGCAAAATCTTCGTCCAGTGATTGGTAGTCACTAAGAAACTCTTTTTCCGCGGCCGAGAGGTCGCTTTTGTTGATAACCATGATTTTGGGGATCGTCAGTTTGCGGACCAGGCTTAATACCATTCTTTCCTCCGGCCCGATCGGTTTGGTTGGGTCGGCAACATAAATCACTAGGTCAATATCGCGTAAGGATTCGTGAACGCTGTCCGTCAGTTGGCTTGAAAGATGTCCACGCTTTTCTCTGAAAATACCTGGCGTATCGACAAAAACCGCCTGACCCTCGGGGCGGTTTAGAACGCCATGAATGACGTTTCTAGTTGTCTGGGGTTTATCAGTTACGGCCGCGATCTTGGTGCCGATGATTGTATTCAGCAGGGTGGATTTCCCAACGTTTGATCTGCCAACCAGAGTAATTAGTCCACTTTTCATATACAAATAGTTTACGGGATAACTTAGTGGTGTTTGCCCTTTTCTTTTTTTCTTTATGTTGCTATAATATTAGTGGATTTAAGGAAACAAAGCAAGAGGGATAGCTAAATCCTTCAAATTTTTTATGAAAGTAATTTTGTTGAAAAACATCAAAGGACTGGGGAATACTGACGCCGTGAAGGAAGTAAAAGAGGGTTATGCTCGAAATTATCTGTTTCCTCACAATTTGGCTATCCAAGCAACGCCGGCTGAAATCAGGGAAATCGAAGGTCGTAAAATGAAAAATGCTAAAGTTTCAGTCGAAAGTTTGCATTTACAGCAAAGCCTTGTCGGTCAGCTCGATGGCATGGAAGTGGAAATTTTTGAGAAAGCCAATAGCAACGGCGTTCTTTATGCGGCAGTTACCGCTCAAAAAATTTCAAACACACTTGGCAAAATGGGTTATCAAGTAAAATCCGAACAAATTCTCACAAAGCCTCTCAAGCAAATTGGAACTTTTCCGGTCGTTGTTAGGTTTGGAGACGGACTTGAAGCGGAAATATCGGTTATTATAAATCCTTTGACATAGTTATGTCGAGAACAAAATACATTTTCGTAATCGGCGGCGTGCTTTCGGGCGTCGGCAAGGGAGTAACAGTAGCGTCGATTGGACGAATTCTGAAAAATCGCGGGCTTAATGTTACCGCGATGAAAATTGATCCATATGTGAATGTTGATGCCGGTACGATGAATCCGGTCGAGCATGGTGAAGTGTTTGTGACCGACGATAAGGATGAAACCGATCAGGATATCGGCAATTACGAAAGATTTCTCGACACGACAATTACCTCGTTAAACTACATGACCACCGGCCGGGTGTACAAGAGTGTCATCGAAAAAGAACGGAGCATGTATTATAAAGGCAAATGTGTGCAGGTAGTGCCGCACATTCCGCTTGAAATAATTTCTCGCATCAAGAAAGTCGCGGATGAATCCAAAGCCGAGGTGGTCGCTATCGAAATCGGCGGCACAGTGGGGGAATATGAAAACATTCTTTTTCTCGAAGCCGCGCGCATGATGAAATTACAAACGCCCGAGGATGTTTTGTTTGTCCTTGTGAGCTATATGCCGATTCCCGGGCATCTCGGTGAAATGAAGACCAAGCCGACACAGCATGCGGCTAGGGCGTTGAACAGCAGTGGAATTCAGGCTGATTTTATCGTCGCAAGGGGGGAAGAGGAACTCGATAAGCCGCGACGCGAAAAGCTTGCGACTTTCTGTGGCCTTCGTACCGAGGAGGAAATAATCGGCGCGCCGGATGTGCCAAGCATTTATGAAATTCCGTCAGTTTTTGAGAAACAACATTTTAGCGATTTGATCGCCAAACGTCTAAAGCTTAGGTTTCGCGAGAAAAAAAATCCCGGTTGGAATCATTTTATCAGCAACATGCGCACTGCAGATCGGGAGATAAAAATTGCGGTGGTGGGGAAATATTTTGGTACTGGAAATTATACTTTGGCTGATTCATATATCTCTGTCATTGAAGCGGTCAAACACGCCGCCTGGAGCAACGGGGCGAAACCTGAACTTACATGGATCGACGCTGAAACGTACGAAAAAAATCCTGAGCAAACTTTGGAACTTAAGAATTTTAACGCGGTGATTGTTCCTGGTGGGTTTGGTACTAGAGGGATCGAGGGCATCATCAATGCTATACGTTTTGTGAGAGAAAATAAAATTCCGTATCTCGGCCTCTGTTATGGTATGCAGCTCGCGTCGGTGGAATTCGCCAGAAATGTCCTCGACCTCCGCGATGCCAATACGGTCGAATGTGACGCGGCGACGAAAAATCCGATCATTCATATCAACCCAAATCAAGCGGATAATGTTGAAAACAATCGTTATGGCGGGACGATGCGTCTTGGGGCTTATGATTGCGAACTCCGCTCCGGAAGCAAAGTGCAGAAGCTCTACAAGGCGACTCATATTAGCGAACGTCATCGCCATCGCTATGAATTCAACAATGTCTACCGCGAGCAAATGGAAAAAGCCGGTATGCAGATGGTGGGGATAAACAAGGAAACCGATTTGGTTGAAGTTGTTGAGCTCCAAAATCATCCGTATTTTGTCGGTTCACAGTTTCATCCTGAATTTAAATCTCGCCCGCTGGCGCCCCATCCATTATTTATGGGGTTGATAAAAGCGGCAATTAAGTCCAGATGTAGTATAAAATTAGTATGAAGGAAATAAGCTTAAGCCAGGTGAAAAAGGTAAGGGGGGGGGCCTAAAAGAGAGGAAAAGTTTAAAATTTGTTTTTCCATTGCTATTAATAACCGGGTGTATTCTATATTTCCGTCCCGTTTTTGCCACAACCCCAGATCAAATTGCTGGTCTTAAACTCTGGCTAAAGGCTGATGCTATAGTTGGATTGAGTGATGGCGCGGCGGTTAGCTCCTGGGTGGATTCTAGCACCAATGCCAATACCACCACGCAAAGTAATGGTGCATATCAGCCAATTTATAAAACAAATATTCTAAACGGTAAACCAGTCATCCGTTTTAATGGAACTAATAATTTTCTTTCATTTTCATCCCCGGTCAATACGATAAGAACTGCATTTTTTGTAGTCAAGTGGTCAGGAGCATATAATGATTACGCACCCCTTTTGGGTGATCAGACTCTCTATGATTTTCATGCTGGCGCAGGATCGCTTCTGTTCGATAACATTCATGCATCTACGTATATTTTAAATGGAAGCGGTTATCTTAATGGAGCGGGCGTCTCTGTGGCAAGTATGGTTAAGCCGCTTAGTAATAGTATTTTGTCTATTGTTACTACGGGAAATGTTAAGGCCTCGCAAATAACTAATGACCGGAACGCGGTAGGGCGTTACTGGAATGGTGATTATGCGGAAATAATACTTTATGACACTGTTCTCTCCGATTCAGATAGGCAAGCCATAGAGTCATATTTGGGTAGCAAATATGGAATTGTAGTCGTCGCGCCAAATATCGCCTCAATATCTCCGACATCCACCACCGCGGGCGGGGCCGGGTTTACGCTTACAGTCAATGGCAATAATTTTACCACTTCTTCCGTGGTGCAAATTAATGGTGTGAATCGCGCAACTACTTTTGTATCTTCAACTCAAATTACCGCAGCTATTTTAGCGGCAGATGTTTCTCTTAGTACGGTAGCGAATATTAAAGTAAATGACCCCGGTGTAGGAGTTTTTAACGCTCAGACACTATTAATTAATGCCGTGGTTACAGATAACTTCCTCGGAACGACCATAGACACTTCTAAATGGACAGAAGTTGATTCTGCTGTCGGCGGGCAAGGAGGAACCACAGGAAATGTACGACAAAACAATGGCCTAACTGTGGTCGGCAATGATAATTGGGGCACAAATGGAGTTCAGAGCAAAGATTATTATGATCGAAATTCCGGAGACGTAACCATTCAGGTGGATGTTAAAAGCAGCGACTGTTCAAGTTCTTCCACAACCATGGGGATAGGATATGGCGACGTGAATTTATATGCAAATCCAGGGGATGCTTATATCCTGAATCACCATACTGGGGTTTTTGACTTTATTTATATACACAATGGTGTTAGTCAGTTAGTGTCCCCAGCCGTTATAAGTTGTACCAATAACACTAGTTCTACCGTCCGGATGACAGTTCTTAAATCCGGCGGCGCGCAAATTTATGTAAATAACTCCATCATCGCTTCTACTGCGCTCGGAACGTTTACCAATAAAAGAATATTTTTGCAATCGTATAGTCAAAATACTACGACAACTTATAATAATTTCAGCCTTTCTGGTATTACTGTACCGACAATAAACCACATTTTATCTACTGGGCAAAGTCTTTCTCTGGGACAAGGCGGTTCTCCGGCTCTGACATTAACCCAGCCCTATAGTAACAAAATGCTTAGTGGTAACTCTCTCGTGGCGTTAGTAGAGAGTTCTGTGGAAACGATAAGTAGTGCAATGGCGAATTTAATAATTTCCGAGACTCCAATCAATAATTTTCAAGTGGAGGTTACGATTCATGGCCAAGGCGCAACTGCTTATACTGGGCTGAAAAAAGGAACGGCTCCATACAATAACGGAATAACGCAAGTAACCGCATCATCCATCGCCGCCGCCACGCTTGGCCAGTCCTATAAAGTCATCGGCGTTACGGCTATACACGGGGAATCGGACCATTTGGCTGGCACTACTGCCACACAGTATGAAGCAGATCTTGTAGAGTGGCAACATGATTATGAAACAGACGTTAAAGCGATAACTGGCCAAACGCAGAATGTCCCTTTATTTACTGACCAGATGAGTTCTTTTACTGGGTATAATAATGCAACTTCTGTAATTCCAATTGCCCAATTGTCTGCCAGTGAAAATAATCAAGGAAAAATAGTTTTGGTTTCGCCAAAATATTTTTTCAATTATTCCGACTTGGCCCATCTGACAAATACAAGTTACCGTTGGCTTGGAGAATATTATGGTAAGGTAATAAAAAAGGTTGTTATAGACGGCCAATCGTGGAAACCACTTGAGCCCAGCCAAATTTTAAGAGCTGGAAATGTAATCTACGCCAAATTTTACATCCCCTCCGGACAATTGGTCTTTGATACATCAACAGTGGCGCAGAGAACTAATTACGGTTTTGAATATTATGATAATAGTTCATCCGCCTCAATAAGTACCGTTTCTTTGTTTAGCACAGACACGATTAAGATAATTTTGAATATGACGCCGACAGGCGCGAATCAACGATTAAGATATGCGTATACAGGGACGCCTAGCGTTAACCCAGGAGCGCTAAATACGGGAGCGGCCGGCGGTAATCTTAGAGACACCGATAATACCGCTTCTCAATATGGAAATACGCTGTACAATTGGTCTGTACAATTTGATAAAGCCATTGATTCGCTAAACGCGCCTTCTAATCTTGCTACGACAAACATTCAAACCTCTCAACTTTCACTTCAATGGACTGATAATTCTTCTAATGAAACCACTTTCTCGGTTGAGAAATCGACTGATGGACAAAATTTTTCGATTGTTTCTACCGCCGCCGCCAACGTAACCTCAACATTTGTAACTGGTTTGTTTCCTAACACTCATTATTGGTTTCGGGCGGCCGCTATAAATAGTAATGTGACCTCCACTTATGCCACTACTACCGCAAGTACTTACACTCTAGCGTCCATCCCATCCTCATTTTCCGCCACCGCTGATAGCGCCACCCAAATCACCTTGTCCTGGTCCGGCAACGCTACTACTTTTTACGTCGAAAATACCACCGCCGGCACCAACTCCGGGTGGATAAGTGCAACCTCAACCGCGTTCACCAATTTAATTTGCGGATCAAACTATTCTTTTAGAGTAAAGGGAAGAAATAGCGATAACGCTGAAACCGATTGGTCTATTTCGGCTTTCGCGGCAACCAATGCGTGTCCGGTAACAAATACCGTCGGTTCCGGTTTTGTGTCTCCAGTTGCGCCCATCGTTTCTTCGTCCTCCACAGTTCTTTCGGCAGGCAGTATATCCACAAGCCAAACCACTGGAAACAGCGCTGTTCTTTCATTCTCGGTTACAAATGCCACACTGATGACTATTTCTAACACTTCATCCTTTCAGGGTTTAAGCTGGATGCCTTATACGCCCACCACCTCATGGAGATTAAATGATGGATTTGGCCAAAAAACGGTATACGTAAAATTTCGTTCTTTAGCTGGAGGAGAAACGCCAGTTTACATAATAAACCTGAATGTTGAAAATTTAATAACTAGTAATGCTGATTTTACAAATTATATTTTTAAAAGATTTCTTGCGGTCGGTTCAACCGGCACTGATGTCAAACAGTTACAAATAATTCTAAAAAAATTAGGGTATTTCACCTATCCGTCCGTTACCGGTTATTATGGTTCCGCCACAAGACAGGCGGTTATCAAATTCCAAAAAGTTTACAAACTATTTCCAAATCCGGGTTGGGTTGGCCCGGGGACGAGAGCAGTGTTAAATGGGTTGAAATTAAAGTAAATTTTTTCTTACCTATTTTTATCTAATAAGTTATCTCCCCATCATCCGCAGTAACACTTCAAATGTTCGTAGAATTATTACGACATCGAGGATTAAGCTGCGGTTTTTTATATAATAAAGATCGTATTCGAGTTTAACTAAATTTTCTTCAATCGTACCGTAGTAAGATTTCTGCAGCTGTGCCCAACCCGTGATACCGGGCTTGACCAGGTGGCGGAGGGAGTAAAAAGGCATAGCGGAAGTGAGCTTCTCAACAAATTCCGGCCGTTCCGGTCTTGGTCCGATGACAGCCATTTCACCTTTTAGGATGTTAATAAATTGTGGCAGTTCGTCCAGTCTGGTTTTGCGAAGAAAATTTCCGAATTTTGTGACACGGGAGTCGTTGACCGTCGCATATTGCGGTCCTTCAAGTTCAGCGCTGCCTTCTTTGTTCAGAGAGCGCATGGTGCGGAATTTATAAATGTTAAAAGGCTTTCCCATTCGGCCGACGCGATTTTGAATAAAGAAAATTGGGCCGGGTGAAGTAAGTTTTGTGATGATGGCGATGAACGGAAAGACGATGAGAAATACCAGGCCCATGATGAACGTAAAGAAAACGTCAACCAAAATTCGGAAGCGGTCATAGATTTTTTTGGTTTGTTCGTTGAGATGAGTAACAAACCAATCTTCGGAAAAAGCGTATGGCGGTATTCTTTTGAAGAAATCTTCGTAAAATTCAGCCAGGGGGATAATACTGACTTGTTGGTAGAGCGCCCGATATAGTGAGTTCAAGAGGGTGGTGTCGCTGGCGGATTTTTCTGAAATGACAATTAAATTTGGGTAGAACCCGTGATTTTTTTTAATTAATTCATCAAGCGTTTCGGCAGTCGGGAGATCGAGGCCGGTGTCGGCGTTTGTGACAAGGCCGCTCACTGTGTATCCGCGCTCCGGAACTTTCATCATTACTTCTGTCAATTCCTCGATTTCATGGTTGAAGCCGACGAAGATTACCGGCGTGCGAAGCAGATTGGCGGAAAGGAAACGATTATAGACCGCGCGCCAAATCGTAAGCGCGCCAAAGCCGCAGATTGTGACGAGGAGGAGCGTTGTTTTTGGCGAGACGGTTACGTTCGGATTGGTATAGAAGAATAGGATGGACAATATCAGCCAGACTCCGGCGGCAAAAATTATCTTTTGGAAAAAGGTTGAAGTATTACGCGCTTTACCAAGATCATAGAGGCCGATGATAAAAAAAATGATGATCGCGAGCGCGAAAAGGAGGGTGAGAGGTCCGACGAGGTTAATAAATTTAGCATCCGGTGAATGCAAATAACGCAGGGTCACCCCGAGGTAAAGTCCGGCGTACAAAGCGCAAAGGTCGCCGAAAAGGAGAATTAGCTGTTTAAGTCGATAAAACATGGTATAATATAGGTATAATCCACAATTAGTATGTTTGGATTCTACTCCAAATTCGTAAAAAAAGCAATGCTTCCGATGGCTCTTTTTGGTCTGATCTTTTTTATTGAACCGGGTTTAGCTCGCGTGCCAAATGACCCGCAATATGCTGACCAGTCTGACGTGTGGGATCAGGTTAACGCGCCAGCGGCCTGGGATTATACTGTTGGATCGAAAAGAATCGTGGTAGCGATGATTGATACCGGAATGGATACGTGGCATGAGGATCTCCGTGATAATTTGTGGGTAAATAGTGAGGAAATTCCCGGTAATGGCATCGATGACGATCATAACGGGTATGTGGATGACATCAATGGCTGGAATTTTGTTGAAAATAATAACGATGTTCGCACTTCGGTTTTTGATACCGCTGACGACAAAGAAGCGGTGCGGCACGGGACCCTGCTTGGAGGGATAATAGGCGCGAGGGGAGATAACGGACTTGATGGCGTGGGAGTGAATTGGCGGATCAGCTTGATGCCGCTCAGAGCGATCAGGAGCGATGGCAAAGGGTCGTTTCGAGCGGTAACCGAGGCAGTGAACTATGCCGTTGATAATGGCGCTGATGTTATTAGCCTTAGTTTTATGGGCGATACGGCCGAGACGAGTTTGCTCGAGGCGCTTCGAAGAGCTTATGACAAGGGTATAGTGATCGTGACGGCCGCCGGAAATTATGACAGTCCGGACTCTTCCAACGGAAATTTGAATAAAAAACCTTTGTACCCGGCCTGTTTTGATCATGAAGGCGACAGCAGTGATAATTGGATTATTACCGTCGGTTCGGTTGATAAATTTGATGTTTTAAGTCAGTTTAGCAATTATGGAAAATGCGTCGATATTATGGCACCGGGCGAATACATTTATAATACCGAGCGTTACGCGCCTCAGTTTGGCTACCCGAATGAATTCGGCGGTCCTTGGTTCGGCACTTCGTTCGCGACGCCGCTCGTGGCCGGTACAGCGGCGCTCATCAAGTCGATCCATCCGGAATGGAGCGCAAAAAAAATAATTTCCACGATTTTCTCGACCGCCGATCCGATCGATTCGAAAAATTTTGTTCATGCAGGCGATCTCGGCAAAGGTCGGATCAACATCGGTCGCGCGGTGGTGGCTGCCGTTGCAACGCCGCTTAAAAATTTAAAAGGCGGAATTTATTACATCGAAAACGGGTCGCTGAAAAAATACGCCTTCGCTTCCGGCCAAAAAATAAGATTGGCCGGATTGCCTGCCGGCAGGTTTATTGCCGCGGAGTCGCATCAGATGTATGATGGCGAACGAGTATCGGTCCTATTGCGCCGGGGAAACAGATATTTCCTGGAGATTTATAAGGATGATGGTCAGTTTATGAGGGAAAAAAATATTTCGGCTAGGTTGATTCCAAAAAAAGGCGCCGGAATCGATTTTACATTTCCGGATAAATTTAATATTGTCGATGCCGATTTTATAATCAAAAAAAAGAGAGCAGTTTTGAATAAGCTCAAGCTCGACCCGAAAGTCTGGTCGGTAAAATTTATCCCAATGAGCAATCGCGTATATTATCTTCCTTTTAAGCACGGCGGCGGCTCTTTCGTCGCTTATGACCAGAATTTTCAGCCTGCGGTCACGATCAAACTTCCGACTTTGCCCAAAGTAACGTTTTAAAATCCTCGATAATGCTTCAATATTGTCAGTGGTACGGATTTATGATATAGTAATTTCATATGGACACTCCAATTTTTGAGAAAAAAAATGTTTTGGTTACCGGCGGGGCCGGATTTCTTGGCTCACACCTTTGTGAATTTTTGCTGAGGGATTCGAAAGTCATTTGCCTCGACAATTTTTCTAATTCCGATCCCGGGTCGATTACCCACCTTCTGCAATATCCGGATTTTGAATTTATAAATTACGATGTCAACAAACCGATTGACCTTGATCAATTTGATGAACTTGATAAATTCAAAGTTAAATTTCAGGGTATACAGGAAATTTATCATCTTGCCTGTCCGACCAGCCCGAAAGATTTTGAAAAATCAAAGCTTCAATCGCTATGGTCAAATTCCTCAGCCATGATTAACACGCTTGATCTCGCGGTCAAATATCATGCTAAATATTTATTTTCCTCGAGCGCCGTGGTCTATGGCGAGGATCAGGGTAGGGGGGATCGCTTTGCCGAAGATAATCTTGGCGTGGTAAATCAGCTTTCAGAACGCGCCTGCTATGACGAAGGCAAACGTTTTGCCGAAACTTGCGTCGCTACTTATCGGCAGGTTTATGGCATTGACGGCAAGATCGCGCGGGTATTCACGACTTACGGTCCCCACATGAAATTGTTTGATAAGCAACTAATCCCGGATTTTATTATCAACGCGATTGATGGCAAGGATTTGGTTCTTTACGGCGACCAGAGCTTTTCCACTTCATTATGCTACGTCAGTGATATGGTCGACGGACTCGCGCGTCTGATGAGCACTGGTCCTGAGGTTAAATTGGCTAATATTGGCGGTGAGGAAGCTATTCGTTATGCTGATGTGGCGGAGATGATCATTAAAATGACGAAATCCAAATCGCGTCTGGTTTTTGAGAAACCACTGCTCTTCCTTACCCAAAAAGGTCTGCCAAATATTGCTTTTGCGAAAGATAAACTTGAATGGCTGCCTTTGGTCACGCTTGAAGACGGACTTCGCAAAACAATTGATTATATTATCGCGCGTCGAGAGTCGCTGTTATTTACTAATTATGGCGCCACTCGTGAGTGATATGGTTCTGGTAATAATTCCCGCTTACAATGAAGAAAAAAAAATCGGTCGCGTAATCCGCGGCCTTTTTGAACAGGGGCTGGAGGATATCGTTGTCGTCGATGACGGCTCGACTGATCAGACAGCGGCGCAGGCCAGAAAGCTGGGCGTTAAGGTGTTGAGGCACGAAATAAATAGGGGGCAGGGCGCGGCGCTTGAAACCGGGAGCGCGTATGCCCGCCGTATTGGCGCGGATGTGGTCATCCACTTTGATGGTGATGATCAGTTTAATCCTGAAGATATTCCAAAAGCGATCAGTTTCATGGAGCGAAAGAATCTCGATGTAGTATTTGGTTCAAGATTCCTTGATCGGCGTTCACAGATCCCATGGCTTAAGCGGAAAATTATTCTGCCGTTTAGCCGTTGGATAAATTTTGTGTTCACCGGATGCCTTCTCTCCGACGCGCATAATGGCTTTCGTATTTTTTCACAAAAAGCTTTGAAAATGATTCATATCACACATGATCGAATGGCGCACAATACCGAAATAGTCCGACAGGTCAAAAAATTTCATTTACGATATGAGGAGTTTCCGGTTGAAGTTAAATATCACACGTATGGACAAGGAGTGGGTGGCGGCCTTATGATACTTAAGGATCTTATTATTGGTTTATTTACTAGGCTTATTTAGCTATGTTGCCGATTCAAATTCTATTGCTGGCCTTTTTCGCGATTGCGATTATGAAGGTTTTTAAACGAAATTATACCGGAGATCTTTCACTTTGGGCGGCCCTGTTCTGGGTGTTATTTTGGGTTCTTGGCGGTCTCGTCGTCATACAGCCTGATCTCACCTCGTCGCTCGCAAAGTTGTTCGGCGTCGGCCGCGGCGCGGATGTCGTGGTATATCTTGCTTTGGCCGGGTTGTTTTTCATGGTGTTCCGTCTGATGGTAAAAATTGAAAAACTTGAGAGGGAAATAACGAAAGTCGTTAGAGATAAAACCTTGAAATAAAGTGTACGCGTATGAAAATTGCGCACGTTAACGCAACATTTCCTCCCGACATCGGCGGTATGGGTCAGGTGGCGTTCGATGAAACGCGTGAGCTCGCGAAGCGCGGGTACGACGTGACGGTTTTTACGCTATCCTACCCCCTCAGCCGATATGATGACAGCAAATTTCCGTTCAAGGTTATTCGTAGCCGGCCGCTGATTCCGGGCGGCGTGGCTGGTTGGGTGCCGGCTTGGCGAAAAATGTTTATGGGTTTTGATTTGATCCATCTGCATTATCCGTTTTATGGCGGGGCTGAATCAGTTTGGATGAATATGGGTTCGGTTCCATACATCATCACTTATCACATGGATGCGCAGCCGACTGTCATGCTTAAAAAACCGATCAAATTTCTATACGATCGTTTTGTCGCGCCGAGGATTTTAAGCAAGGCCAGGCGGGTTATTTTGGTTGATAATAAGCATCATTATTCTTTGGAAAAGAATTTATTTGCATCGCAAAAAATTATTTTATCAAACGGCATTGATACGGAAATTTTTAAGCCAGGCACGGTTGCTCCAACTGAGTTTGGTCTGGCCGCGCTCGCCGGAAAACGGATTTTCTTGTTTGTTGGAAATTTACTGCCGGTGAAAGGATTGCCGTTGCTTATCAAGGCCTGGAATAAATTAAGCGTTCCTGACGCGCATTTGGTGGTTGTCGGCGGCGGGTATAACGAAGCTGGCTATCAAAAGCTGGCAAAGAAATACGGAGTCGCCGATCGTATTCATTGGCAAGGACCATGTTATGACCAGGAACATCTAGCTAAATATTACCGTCTCGTCGAGGCAGTAATCGTCCCTTCTTCTTCGGAGACTTTTTCGCTGGTAGTCGGGGAAGCGCTCTCATCCGGTCGTCCGGTCATCGCGAGCGATGTTCCGGGGATAAGGAACAGGGTCAAGGAAGGTGAAACTGGATTTTTGTTTGAGCCAGGCGTTGAACGCCGTTTGCTCGAGGCGATGGCTCGATATTTTAAGAATTCCGCTGAACAAATAAAAATTCTCGGTCAGCACGGCCGCGAACTGATAGTAAATGAGTTTGGTTTAAAAAAGCACATCGATGCGCTGGAAGAAATTTATCGTGATTCGGTATGACATTTGATTATGAACTTTCGGTTTGGGGCAGGGGAACAGCCACTCCCCGAATGAGCGATCCGACCAGCATTCGTCTCCGCGCGGCCCTTAAGGCGCTAGGGTCGCTTAAGGGAGGAGAAAAGGTGCTGGAAGTAGGTTGCGGCGCCGGCCAATTTATTCGCGCCATAAAGAAAATTAGACCGGAGCTTGAATGTCACGGTTCAGACATAAGTAAAAATGCCCTGGAGCAGGCTCAAAAAAATTCAGATGGTGTTTTGTATACGGAACAGCGCGGAAACAATTTGCCGTTCGCTGATGGGGTATTTTCGGCTGTGATTATTTTTGATGTTTTGGAACACGTCGATAATCCGATCGCATTCATGCGCGAGGTAAATCGTGTTCTGCGGAACGGAGGGAAAATGTATTTATTTGCGCCTTGCGAGGGTGACTATTTATCGTTGTGGCATATGCTTAAATTTTTCGGCATCGGCCGCGACCTTACAAAAAAATTCGCCGGTCATATTCAATATTTTTCTCGCCACTCACTATTGGATCTTATAAAGAACAACGGTTTTGCGATAAAGTCCATAAGATATAGTGAGCATATTATTGGTCAGCTTCTTGGAGTGGTCGTATTTTTTTCGATGTCATTTTCCGGCGCTGGGCAGATTAACAATGAAACATTTTTTACAGAAACTTTGAAAA
>JAKANM010000043.1 GCA_021812425.1 bacterium
CAGTCACATTGGTGAACTGATCGAAACCATTCATCAACAAATAGCTTATTACAATAACCGACGCATTCACTCCGCCCTCAAAATGCCGCCAATTATATTTAAACAAATACAGCAATTAAAATATGCTGCTTACGTGGCATCCGAATCTAAATATTTATTAATTCAAAGGTAAAAAAAGTGTCTTAAATTTGGGGTACTTGCCAACCTGCGGAGCGCATTATATGCTGAATGTGCTGATGTTGTTATTCCTCGCGAGGCATTTGTCGAAGGTATGACAACTAAAGAATTTATCTCACTTGTAAAACAATCAATATGAAATTTTACAGCACAAACAAAAAAAGTCCCCTAGTTGATCTTGAAGAAGCCGTTATGAACGGCCTCGCTCCTGATGGTGGTCTCTACATGCCTGAGACTATACCTAAACTAACAAATGATTTTTTCAATCGAGCGGGCTTACTGTCTTTTCAGGATATTGCCTTTGAAGTAGGCAAAAACTTTTTTAAGTCAATGATACCGGAAAATACTTTGAAATCCATGGTACAGGAATCATTTAATTTCGATGTTCCAATAGTTAAACTTGATAAAAACTTGTACGTGCTTGAATTGTTTCATGGGCCAACGTGCGCCTTTAAGGATTTTGCGGCAAGATTCATGGCCCGTCTATTTGGCTTTTTTGCAGGAAGGTCGCAAAAAGAAATCACAATCCTTGTGGCCACATCGGGAGATACCGGTAGTGCGGTCGCGCATGGATTTTTGAATGTCGGCGGAGTCAAAGTTATTATCCTCTATCCAAGCGGAAAGGTAAGCCCGTTACAGGAAAAACAACTCACTGGAATGGGTGAGAATATTACAGCATTAGAGATTCAAGGTACTTTTGATGATTGTCAAACACTTGTAAAACAAGCTTTTCTTGATAAAGAGCTACGAGGAAAGATAAATCTTGCTTCGGCAAATTCCATTAACATCGCTCGCCTATTACCCCAATCTTTTTACTATGTATACCTTTGTGCGCAGCTCAATGACAAAAATTTGCCAATGGTTGTATCAGTGCCGAGTGGCAATTTTGGAAATTTGACGGCTGGAATCATTGCTAAAAAAATGGGGGCACCAATATCTAGATTCGTTGCTTCTACAAACAGCAATGATGTTGTGCCTCAATATTTAAAAACAGGAGATTTCCAGCCAAAACCTTCCGTTTCTACCATTTCAAACGCGATGGATGTTGGAAATCCCAGCAATTTTGCCCGAATGCTCGAGTTGTACGCAGACGATGTCGAAAAAATGAGAGCAGATATACGTGGCGCAAATTTTTCTGATGTAGCCACAAGAGATGCCATCTCAAATGTTTTCAATAAATATAATTACATTATGGATCCTCACGGCGCAGTTGCTTATCTTGGATTACTAAATTTCGTGAATAAATTTAAGGGTTACACAGGCGTATTTGTAGAGACAGCGCATCCAGCAAAATTTTTTGAAGAAGTCGAGAAGGTTATAAAGGAGCCAGTACCAATGCCAAATAGACTCAAGGATTACCTTATGCGCGAAAAGCGAGCTACTTTGTTACACAATGAGTTTCAGGAACTCAAAAGTTTCCTTTTGCAGTAATTTCATATTTCATCCCCCAACACCACAAAAACCGCCGCCGAAATTTCAAAAAGAAGCCGCGCAAGCAGGCGGGCAAAAAGGAAGGGGGTCAGGGGGAAGGAATTTTTGCCCGTCCTCGCTTCCGCCGCCGCCAAAATTCGTGCCAACGAAGTTGGCGCGCCGCACTATTTCTTATTCTACCAAACGCACCGGAAAAAAGTTAGCTTAAATCCTTTTTCTTGTCTTCAAATTCTTTCTTGTCAATTTCGCCCTTAATGTTTTACCTTCTTGTTCTTCTTGTTGCTGACTTTGGATTGTCGCGTTACTGATAGAGGAACTTGGGAAACCCATCATTCCTTGAGCCAAGACTTGCCCACTAAAAAGCAGGGAAATTCCCAATATGGTAATTGTGTTGAAAATGATTTTTTTCATATCATTGTTTTACCGTTCTGCAGAAGGCCGCCTGTAAGCAAAATAATAAGCAATAAAAGATAGAACTCCAAGATGTTCGATGAATTCCATGATGCCCTCACCGTTAGTTATATAAAGCACAGCAATCATCCAAACCGCCGCCCAGATAGCAATACCTTTACGCCAGCGGCCAAAAAGAATGAGCAAGAAAAGTAGGCCGTCATTGATGCCGATGATATAAATCCAAAAATGAGGGCTGGCAATCGCAGAAGCAAGCGGGCTCTTGTCCAATAATTCCAGAAATTCATCCGGCGAAAACCAAGCGGCCAACGAATTCAGGAGAAAAATGATTGAGAGCCCAAAGCGGAAAAGAAAATCAGACGCCGATATTTTGTGAAATAAATTTTTCATATTAGCCAAAAACTAAAACCTTGTCTGAACCCTCGACCATTTTGAGCAGGTCGGACATCGTGGAAACTGGGCAAACGTTGCTTTCTTCCTTCCCGCGCACCTTGAGACAAGTGCCACAAGCATAAATCTCGCCTTTCAATTTTTTGAATTCCGCCACTTTTACCGAAATATCAAAATCTTTCGTGTCAGGAATGGTATCAAGTTCCGAACCCTCATTCATTAAAAAGATTTCCCCTTGATGACCGGCTTTGAGCGCGGTAATTCCCAGACGAAATGTGTTCCACGCATGTTCGGGTTTATTTGATTGCAAAATAATGCCAAGTTTCATAGAATTATTTTACATTATTAACTCCTCAATCGAAACGCCCAATGCTTTAGCAATTTTCGCCATAGTTTGAACACTTGGCTTATTCACTGTGCCATTTTCAACTTTCATAAGGGTTGTATATTTAATGTCCGCTCTTGGCTAAATTGTCTTGGGTCAAGCCGAGTTTATTGCGTAATCTCTTAATATTTACGCTGATTGTTTTTCCACTCGTCATATAAATAAATTTTTGGTAGTATTATAGAAATAACTCACTACCAGTTCGGTATTTTTTTCCTGTTGATATTGGTGCCCCCAGAGAGGATCGAACTCCCATCTACAGGTTCGAAGCCTGTTATTCTATCCATTGAACTATAGGGGCTAATTTTATCCGTTGCCTGTCCGCCTATGGCGGAAACGGCAGAGGCAAAGTATGGCAACATTATCATAAAAATTGATGAAAAGCAAGATGTTCGGCCGGGGATCGGCTTCAACACCCAAGCCACAAATAAAAATAATCACCACTGAGGTGACTATTTTTTTGTGGGTCGGCCGGGGATCGGCTTCGCCTCTCACTCGCTTCCGCTCGTTCGGGCTAGCCACCGCCTCGCGGTCGCGCTCGCCCATCTGCGTCGCGCGACATCGCTCCGGCGTTCTCACCCCGACGCGGCCAAAGCAGTTTGGCCGCTTCCTCTCAACAAAAAAGAAAGTCCAATGACGGGCATTCTTTTTTGTGGGTCGGCCGGGGATCGAACCCGGGACCTTATCCTTAAGAGGGATCTGCTCTACCAGCTGAGCTACCGACCCATGAATTGTTACGCTGATTTTATAATTTCATAATGTTGATTTTCGGACCCTTCCAGCCTTTAGCTTTAACGGCATTTTCCGCGGCATCGGTCTGAGCCTCCTGTTTGCTACTACCCTTGCCGGACGCAATCAAATCCTTGTCGAGAAAAACTCCCACTTCAAAAATTTTGTTATGGTCAGGCCCTTCCTCACGCAATACTTTATAGGTCGGGGTAATGCCGAGCAGTTCCTGGGACGATTCCTGGAATCGGCTCTTGGCGTCGAGGTAAAGACCCTGTTCCAAAATATCCGGCAGTTTAGTAATAATCCAGCGCGTAATGAATTGCTGAGCCATCGTATAGCCCTGGTCAAGATAAATAGCGCCGATGAGCGCTTCGATCGTATTGGCCATGATATAGTCCCTGGCTTTGGTACCGGCGTCTTTGGCCTCGCCATGACTTAGGAATAGATACGGCTCCATGCCGATCTCATAAGCAATCTCTGCTAAGGTTTTCGCGTTGACGAGCGCCGCGCGCCAGTTGGTTAGCTCGCCTTCCGGATTACCATATTCTCCGAACAAAAATTCCGTCACCACGAGCTCCAGCACCGCGTCGCCAAGAAATTCCAGTCGTTCATTGTGTGAAAGTGGGAAGTCGTGATGTTCATTCAAATAGGAACGATGGATAAAAGCTTGGATCAAAAGTTCCTTGTTTTTAAAATTGATGCCAATAATTTTTTCGAATGAGGAGAATTTTTTTTCTTTTACCTCAGGAAGTTCAGCGGTGGCCATATTATTTTTCAGTGGTAGATGGGTTTTTCTTTTGGATCTCGACATACATCGAACCGAGCACGCCATTCACAAATTTTCCTGAAGATGCTCCGCCGAAACTTTTGGCAAGTTCGATGGCTTCGTTGATCGCCACTTTGGGAGGAATATCTTTGGAAAATTTTAATTCATATACGCCAATGCGGAGGATGTTGCGGTCGACGAGCGTGATTTGACCAATGGGCCAGCTCGGAGCGAATCTTGAAATAAGCTCGTCAATTTCTTTCAGATGATCAAGCACGCCATTGACGATTTGTTCGGTAAATTCTTTTTCTTCGAGACCGGGGGCAAATTCTTCAGAATTATGTTTTACGATCATCGGCAAAATTGCCGTCGGGTTACCCTTAAAATCCCACTCGAAGAGGGATTGCATGGCAATGGAACGAGCAAGATGCCGATTTGGCATATGTTTAGCTTAAGAAGCTTTCTTCGCTGTTCGTTTCTCAACTTTCATGACCTGGCGTCCGCGATAGGTACCGCAGAAAGCGCATGCGCGATGAGGCAGAACTGCCTTTTGGCATTTCGGACAGGTGCCCATGGAATTTTCAGTGAGCGCGATGTGAGTTAGGCGGCGGCGCTTGTCGCCTGAGGTGCGTCGATGACCGGGAAGACCCATATGATTTGACGATTAAATGGTTTAAAAAAGGTAA
>JAKANM010000044.1 GCA_021812425.1 bacterium
AGGAAGAATTAAATAATGCGAAGACCAGCCTCGCGGGACGGCTCGCCCTTGGTCTTGAAGACAGTAGCGCTCAGGCGGAGTGGTACGGCAAGCAGGTTTTGTTTAACGCCAAAATCAATTTACCGAGGGGCGTTGTTGAAAAATTAAATAAAGTGACGGTGAAGGACGTGCAGAAGCTGGCGGAGCGGCTGTTGGTGTCGCCGGAAATGCGCCTCGCGATTATCGGACCGGTTTCGAAAGCGGACGTTCTCGGCATGGTAAATAAATTGTAAATTAATCCATCATATGAAAAAACTTTATTTATTTGCTAACTGGAAAATGTATCTTGATGCGTCGGAAAGCGAGAAGCTCGCGCGCGCCTTCGGGAAAATTTCCAGTCCGAGGGGAAGTGAAGTGGTAGTTTTTCCGTCAGCGATCGCGGTGAGCGCGGTTGCTCCGATTTTGAAAAAAAATAAATTGAGTATTGGCGCCCAGAATATTCATTGGGCTGATCATGGCGGGTTTACCGGCGAAATTTCCGCCGCGATGTACAAAGATTTCGGCTGTACTCATGCGCTGGCAGGACATTCGGAGCGCCGCCATCTGTTTCATGAGAGCGATCATGATGTGCGTTTGAAATTGGAAGCGATCCTTGATCAGAAAATGACTCCCGCGTTGTGCGTCGGGGAAACACTTGAAGAGCGCAAAGCCGGCAAAGTGGAAGAGGTGCTGGAAAGGCAACTGCACTCGGCGTACGCAAATTTATTATTTCCAAAGGGGATTGATTTGATAGTGGCTTACGAACCGGTTTGGGCGATTGGCACCGGCGAGTCGTGCGATCCGAAAGAAGCCGAGCGCGTGGTCGAGCTTATCGGGAACTCCGTCAAAAAATTAACCGGACAGACTCCGGTCGGGCTCTACGGCGGCAGTGTCAGCGCGGAAAATATTCGTCATTACGTTGACCAGCCCAATATTCAGGGCGTACTCGTCGGCGGCGCGTCGGCCGACAAGGAAAGTTGGTCCGCATTGATCGAAAAGCTGTCCTGAAATTTATGTATCAAATTATTTTAGTAATTTTGGGGATCGGACTTTTGGGGATGGTCTTTATCGTCGTGCGCAAGTTTCCTCAGCTTGCCAATCTTGATCTTGAAAATTTACCGCAGGAAAAACTCGCTAAAAAGAAAAAAGAAATGGTGCTGAGGAGAGTGAGGGCGGGACACAGCCGTCTCATGCTGTCATTTTTGAAGCTAACGAAGCCGGTCGGGAAATTATGGGGGTCTCTCCAGTTGAAATTTAGAATTTATGTCGGCAAGATTGAACGCCTGCTACATCATGAACAGCGCGTAAAGATTAAAGCCGAACTCGCGCAGTTACCGAGTGAAGCGGTCGACAGCAAACTTACAAATCTTGTCGCGGAGGGAGAGCGTGATTTCCAAGCCGGCAATCTTGAAAAAGCCGAAGAATTTTTTATCGCCGCGATTAAACTGGACGCGAAATTTGCTCCGGCCTACCGCGGACTCGGCGATACCTATCTCGCGAAAGGCGCGCTCCCGGAAGCCGAGGAGACCTATCAGTTTCTCATGCAACTGACTCCGAAAGATGATAACGCGATGGTAAAAATTTCCGAATTGCTAGAGAAAAAGGGGGAGATAGAGAAGGCGATAAATTTTTTACAGCAGGCGGTGATTGTGAATGATTCGCTTTCTTCGCGGTTTTATCATCTTACTGAGTTGCTCCTCAGGGTGAATCAGCCGAGTGTGGGGAAGGAAGCGATCGTGCAGGCGGTGGAATTGGAGCCTAGAAATCCTAAATATCTTGACTTGCTGGTCGAAACTGGTATACTATGTGGCGATAAGGATTTGGCTGAAAGAGGCCTTAGAGAACTCGGCCTTGTGAATCCGCAGAACCAAAAGTTAGAGAGTTTTCAGGGACGAATTCACGCCTTGAAATAAATTACCGGGCAGATACCGAAGCGGTCAAACGGGGCTGACTGTAAATCAGCTGGCTACGCCTTCCTAGGTTCGAATCCTAGTCTGCCCACATTGAACGCCGTCTTAGCTCAGCTGGTAGAGCAACAGTTTTGTAAACTGTAGGTCCGGGGTTCAAATCCCCGAGACGGCTCAGAAAATTTTTAACGCCGATGTAGCTCAGATGGTAGAGCACGTCCATGGTAAGGACGGGGTCCGCGGTTCAATTCCGCGCATCGGCTCCAGGGGAATTTAATTAAAACAGTCACTCGTGAGTGACGGGTTAAGTAAAAATCCGATATGTCACAAGACAACATGGTAAAATTAGAATGTTCGGTCTGTAAGCACATCAACTACTTCAGCACCAAGAACAAAAAGATTCTCAAGAACAGGCTGGAGCTCAGCAAGTTCTGCGACAACTGCAAAGCGCATACGGTCCACAAGGAAACGAAATAGTCAGGGGGTACTAAGTCAAGCTGTGAAATATTATTTTACCGCTTTCTATAAAAGTTTCTATGACTCCGTTTGGTTGAAAACCGTGCGGGGTTTTCCTGGCAAAGCCTGGAGTTACTTTTGTCTCTTTGTTTTCGGTGTCGCTCTAGTCGCGTTAGCGCCGATCGCATTTCAGCTTCGTCCTCTCGCAAACGAGCTTAGCCAAAATTTTTCATCCTCAGCGCCAGATTTCGAAGCAAATCTAAAGGCTGGTAAATTATCGGTGCGGAAATTGGCTCAGCCGTTCGTCTATCGTTCTTCGGAGAACGGTTTGGTGTTGTTCGTGGACACGGTCAGTACCAGTACGGCGGCGCTAGATCAGTACGTGACCAGCACTTACGCCGACTCGATACTTGTCACATCGGACCGGATCGAATTTCACGATGTCAGCACCGGTGAATCGAAAATCCAAAGCTGGAAAGATTTCCCCGATTACTCGTTTTCGAAGAGCAACGTCACGCAGACAATAAATCGGTTTGCCGAACCTCTAAATTTGGCAATCGCGATTCTGGCGATCTTCATCGGGCTCTATGTTGGATTTTTTGTCAGTAAGCTCTATACTATACTCCTGGTCACGCTGTTCGTTTCGGTGACTGCCAGGCTCTTTGGCCAGGTGATGAAGTTCGCTGAACTTTTTACGATCGGGCTTTACGCGATCACCATGCCGAGTATTATTAGTTTAATTTTGGTTTTGACCGGAGTAGAATTTTCTTATGTACAGTTTGTGGCGTTGCTGGCGTTTATGTTGGCGATGGTTTTCACCAAAGACGGAACAGAAAAAACTGATGGGCGCGTCGTATAATGGTAGTACGGTGGTCTCCAAAACCACCTGCGTGGGTTCGATTCCTACCGCGCCTGCAAGAGATTAAAACGGCCAATTTGGGGCACAACCCGCCACCCTTTTTTGGCCAAAAATTCAAATTTTTTACCTTTCACCGTAAAGTTCGAGCCGATTTTTTTAAGAAAGGTACGAATCTGATGTAAATCGCCATTCGTGGCGATTTTTTTGGCTTCACGACTGGATAAAATAAATTCCCTCATTGGTTCGAGCCAGGTGGCGCCCTTGCTTCTAATTTCTTCAATCTCTCTTCGGTGGATATTTTTTGGTTAAGTAGTTTTTCTTTCTTTGCCAAATAATCGGCTTTATCTACCGTTCCATCAAGGTGCGAATCAAGCAATTTATTCATTTTTTCTTTAAATACCGTTATTTGGCCATCTAGGGCAACTACATGGGCGCTAGACGCTTGTTTGTTTAATACCGCCTCATTATCTAGTTTCACCAGCATCTGCTCGCCTAGGTCATCAGGTAAAGAAACTTTTTGAATCGCTTCTCTAAATTGATTTAGTAGATCTTCTTCACGGATATATTTTTCATCACAATTCGTGCGCTTTTTTGTACAGCGGTAATACACATGTCCTTTTTGCTTTTCCGCTGTTATTGCCCTTCCATAATTTCCACAACTCATCAGGTCGGTAAAAATATATCCGTGTGAAGATTTTTTTCGGCGCTTGCCTCTGGCTACCATTACTACTTGGGCATCATCAAAAAGTTTCTTTGTTATTATCGGTTTATGCGCGCCTTCGTGAAGTTCGCCGTTGAAACGAAACACGCCGCTGTAAAAAGGATTTTTAAGAATATGTTGCATGTCGCCCGGCATCATTATTTTGTCTGTCTTAGTGCGAATATCAAATTTTCGTATTAATTGTTCAAAAGTATATTCGCCCGTCGCGTACAATTCAAAAATCCTTTTTACAAGTTTATGCTTTTCGGGGTCGGGGAGTATGGTGTGATTGCGTAGGTCGTTGGTATATCCAAATGGGGCCCTACCCGGCCAAATTCCTTTACGGAGTTTTTGCCTTATTCCACGTTTTACATTTTCGCTTAGATTATCCACATAATATTTGCTTTGGCCGAAAGAAATATTAAGCATAAACTTTCCTTGCGGCGTGTTGTCAAACCAAAACGTTGGAAATTTGAGGGAATTTATTTTACCAGTATCCAACATGTAAATAATCCGACCGCCATCCACGCTGTTGCGGGCCAGGCGGTCGGGATGCCAAGCCAAAATGCCGTCGGCCTCGCCGGCATCAATTCGTGATAACATTTCGCCGAACAGAGTTCGGCCAGGTTGTTTGGCAGTTTTTGCCTCGCAGAGCGAGGCGACGATTTCAAGTTTTTCTTTGACGGCAAATTCTTTTAACTCGTCGATTTGAGCGTCGATCGACATTACTTGTCGCTCTTCCGATTCGCTCGATTTGCGAGCGTACAAAAAATATTTTGCCATAAAATTATTCATTATATTGGAAATAAGTGAGTGAAACACAAATTTATTTGTGTTTCCGAGCGAATGACAATATATGTTTCATGTAAGTTAAACTAGCGTTGTATACAGTTCTGAAGTAAAATAATTACTTCTAAACTGTAACAACTATGGTGATACACAAACGAACGAGGTTGACGCCCTTACAGCGTCAGGAGCTGGTACAGCGCTA
>JAKANM010000045.1 GCA_021812425.1 bacterium
TATTGAAATAGATCAATCCGATTGGATACCCCTTCAAGACTGATTCAATAACAGCCATCTCTCTTTTACCGCCGTCAGACGCATAAATATAATTTCGTTGATACTCCGGTTGAATAGTGAGCTTGCCAGACAAGCCAAACAAACCCTTGCCTTCGAGCTCGTTATAGACAAATCCGTCGCAGATTTCTTTGACAGTTATATTACTTTTTAAAATTGTTTTCATATTATTTTTTCTTGTGTTTTACGAAAATTCGTTTATACGCCATCTTCGCCACTCCATTTTCGTAGTAGCCAGCCGTTGGGTTGCCTTCCTTGTACGCCCCCGTACCACCATCCTTATAGTAATCATCAACGAACTTTTTTGTTAGACCCGGTGTTATCTTGAATTTATCATCAACAAGACCGTTGTCATTTGTTCCTAAAATAACAAACTGCTCTGGATTGTACTTATCCATGATGCTAATTGGTACACCCATCAAGCCTTTGTAATCACTTGGAATATTTTTAACTAAGGGAACTTCTATCGCATCATAATTGTCATACTTTTTAAAGGGTTCTTTTGTGGCGAACTTAATCACCTCGGCTTCTGTCATTAGTGGTAGAGACTCGTGACGGCGTCCATGATCAAGGTTGGTAAACCAACGGACGCCCTGAACTCGGGTGACATAAACCTTTTTGCCACTCTCGTTTGTTTTTACTTCTCGAACTTGTTCCAAGTTGGCAATTTTTTCTGGTATTTCAAAAAACATCGCGCCTGCGTTCACTTTGTAGTTATTTCCTAACCAAACTTTGTTCTCTTTGAGTAAAGGGAATACTTCTTTGTAGGTAATTGCATTTAGATTGCCGATGATTAAAAACTTTTTATCGTATTCAACAAGTTGTTTTATGTATTCGCGGAACAAACTAAATGGCGGATTTGTTACAACGATGTCGGACTTTTTGAGTAGATCAATAGATTCCTTACTACGAAAATCACCATCGCCTTCCAATGGCGTCCACTCGTTGCGTTTGTTGGCCTTCAGCTGTTTAGCAACATCTTTCAAATTGAACTCACCGTCTCCGTTTACGTCTTTTACTTCATTGATAATAAATTTATTGGCGGTTATCTTCGGTCGGCCCTTTGCCTTTGCAAGAGTTTTATCGTCGCCAAACAACCCTAGCTGTGTATTGGCTACAGGCGATGGTTTATAGCTCGTCGTTATGAGTTGTTTCAATCCGACCTTGTTGAAATTGAGAGCGAAATAGCGGAAGAAGTTACTCTCAAACGGATCATCGCAGTTACAATACACAACTTTGCCGCGAAATACATTTGGGTTATATTCTAAATACGCCTCAATTTCTTTCTGAATATCGCTGTATTGAGTATAAAACTCATCATTCTTTACCTTTTTTGCGTTTGTAAGATTTTTGTTCGCCATATCTTCTTTTTGGCTCCTAGAACCCTTATTTTACTACGGTTCAAATTTCCCAACTGGCGGTGTCTGTTTGAAAATATCCGAACCGAAATCACTGGAACTGGCGCATAGAATTCCATTTGAACCGAAGCGGAAAGGACGATTTCAAGTTTTTCGCGGGCGGTAGCCCGCAAGGAAAATCATAACTGATTTTCCTCTTTGGCGGCAAATTCTTTTAAAATATCTTCTCCGATTTCCGTCTTTCTATTCCACAAATCCATTCTCATCGCCGAAGCAGTTTTGATATACGAGGAATAGGTCGGACTTTTCACGAAATCAGCCATTGCCTTTATTACTTCATCGCCTGCATATAAAACACTATTCAACATTTCAGTTTTAACTTCTTCTTTGAAGTCATCGATGTTTTTTAGATCGGGGCGGAATTTTTGGGTTTTTGATAATCCGTGTTCGGGATCAAGGATTGTGAGCATTTGAATTAAAATCGCCCCATATCTTTGACGTTTCAGCTCGTGAATGTCGGATTTCAACTCTTTTTGGTGTTGAAAACGAGACTGGAAATAAGCTCCGAAAAATCCACCACCAAGAGCAGTTAATAAAACAATGATAATCTGGGCAAAAGTATTTTCCATACTTATTTTAAATTCTTACTCATTAAAAGCGTTTCCCTTCCCCAAATTACAGCGAGAGCATTTTGTTTCAAGATTTTCTGGGAGAGTTTCGCCTCCTTTCGACCACGGAACGATATGGTCAACGTGCAATTCAACGTCCCTTTGTTTGATCGGGCTACGACCGCATTTTTTACAAGCGAAACCGTCCCTCATCAATATCCTAAATCTCAACCTGTCGGATATTTCTCGTTTCGTTTTGTGCCTAAATACTTGTCCCGAAGTGTTGTCAATCGAAGTTCTTTCTTCGACAGAATTATTTTCATTTTCCTCATCATCTCTATCCACGTTGATGTAAGAAATAAATTTTTCAAGTGCTCCTCGCCAACCGCCAAAACGCCTTGCATATGTATCAACAGAATATCTGGAAAACGGTTTTTTAAATTCATCATAACTCGGTTGTCTTCCTAATTTGATCCATACCTCCTCCAAATTTTTGAACAGCTCCTCGTCGGGCACGTTCATAGGGCTCCGATTTATTTTTAGCCCTGCTTTTTTAAGGATATTAAACCAGCTGCCAAGTTTTCGCGTAAGAGTTGTTTGATGATATTTGCCATGCTCTCCGTACTCGTCATAAGTCACGGAATCTTTGTTTAATTTAACTGCGACACGCCTTACATCTGCGAGCATTTCTTCCTCGGACGTGTTTCTATGGAACTCGTTTAATTGGAATTTAAAATCAGTCATAGTTCTACCTCAACAAATCCTCAATAGAAACGCCGAGGATTCTTGCAATTTTTGCAGTCATAACAACAGATGGTGTTTTAATAACTCCACTCTCAATTTTCGTAAGGGTTGTATATTTCACGCCAGATTTCTTCGCCAAATCTTCTTGCGAAAGTCCTAGTTTTGCTCGGCGTTTTTTAATGTTTTCGCCGATATTATTTTCTGTTGCCATACTTTCAATATATTGATAGTATTAAAGTGATTTGCTATACTTTCATTATCATACTATCAAAAATTATGGATTCAATCAATTTCGTAAAGAAAAGTCCGCTTCTGGCCTTCATAAAGTTCGAGCCGACATTTTTGACAGGTTCTTTGACAGTTTACCTTTCCGCTTCGGTTCAAATGGAATTCTATGCGCCAGTTCCAGTGATTTCGGTTCGGATATTTTCAAACAGACACCGCCAGTTGGGAAATGGGTCGCCCGCTACGCGGGCTCGCCAGCCGTTTTTCGCCGAAAATTCAAGCCGTTTTGAATTCAGCAAGGCCAGAAGCGGGCTTTTCTCAATCCTATGAAATATTTTATCTACACTAGAAAATCAACTGAGAGCGAGGATAGGCAGGTGATGTCCTTAGAATCCCAACTCAACGAGCTAAAAGAATTTGCCGCCAAAGAAAAACTTGAAATCGTCGCCTCGCTTAGCGAGGCGCAAGCTGCCAAAGAACCCGGACGAAAAGTTTTCGCAGAAATGCTTGATCGGATTTGCGCGGGAGAGGCTGACGGAGTTTTGGCTTGGCACCCCGACCGATTAGCTCTCAATTCCATAGACGGCGGAAAGATTATCTACTTGCTGGACACAGGAAAAATCCAAGACCTCAAATTTCCCACCTTTTGGTTTGATTCAACACCGCAAGGGAAATTTATGCTGAATATTGCCTTTGGGCAGAGCAAATACTATGTGGACAATTTGAGTGAGAACATCAAGCGAGGCCACCGCCAAAAACTGCGGAAGGGGGTATGGCCGGGGTTCGCGCCACTCGGCTATCTTAACAACCGCAGGACAAGAGAGATTGACCTTGATAAGGATAAAGCTCCATTGGTGCGAAAGTCTTTTGAGCTTTACGCTACCGGCGACTACACACTGAAAAACATCAAGCAGTTTTTGGCCGACTCCAAACTCGACAGCTACAAAGGCAAGGTTCTTTCGGTTTCCTGCGTCCAGCGTATTTTGAAGAATCCTTTTTACTATGGAACTTTCCGCTACAACGGCGAACTCTACGAAGGGAGCCACGAACCGATTATTTCCAAGAAACTTTTTGACTCCGCTCAACAAGTGATGGCAAATCGCGCGAAGAAGAAGCGAAAGCGAAAACACGAATTCGCCTTTTCGGGATTCATGCGTTGCGGAAAATGCGGCTGCTTCATCACCGCCGAGACGCAGAAAGGTTATGTGTATTATCGTTGCACCAAGAAAAAGCAAACCTGCAACGAGAAGTATCTGCGGGAGGAATTTCTCGTTGAGCAAATGAAGTCAATTATTCAAAAAGTTTCTGTTCCCGACGACTGGGCAAAAAACATGCTCGCCGAGCTTGACTGCGAGAAGGAGGGTATCCAAAACGAGAGCGTTTCTTTTGTCCAAAATCTGAAAACCAAGAAAATGGAAGTTGAACAGAAAATAGATCGGCTTCTCGATATTTACATTGAGGGCAAAGGAATATCGCCGGACGAGTATCAGACCAAGAAAGCAAAACTATTGGGCGAGAAAGCCGACATTGAGCAAGAAATCAGAGATTTTGAACAAAAGGGAAATAATTGGCTCGAACCGATGCGAGAAGTCATTTTATTGAGTAGCCAAGCCAAAATTCTTTTGTCGCAGGGCGACAAAACGCAAATCCGTGCATTTCTCAAAAATGTCGGCTCGAACTTTATTTTGAATTCAAAACTGCTTGA
>JAKANM010000046.1 GCA_021812425.1 bacterium
CCGATTCATAAACTGGTACAATACCGTCAAGCCACATCGAGGACTTAACAACAAGACACCACTCGAACAATTAACTGACTACTTTTATCCAACTGAATTGTAAACAACGCTTTACTTACTAACAAATAAGCCTAGAATTTATGGATTTCAATAAGCCACCCTCGGAAGCCGTAATAGACAATACGATCGCGGCCCTCCGCAACAATAATATTGAGGCTTTTTTTGGTTCAGACGAAAGAAGACGCGAAACGCAAAGTTCTCGAGCTTTTGCCTGATGGCGCGGAAGTTTTTACGATGGCATCCGTGACGCTTGAGCAGACTGGCATCGCGGGGGAGATTCAGGAATCCGGCCGATATAAATCGGTTCGCAACGAACTTAATAAAATGGACCGAAAAACGCAGGGGAGAGAAATGCAGAAATTTGGTGATTTTGTCGCGGTGGAACTTTAAGTAGATGTTTCTCAAAAGTCGTCCAAAATGCTACAATGTAGGTAATGTCACGCATACATTTACAAGGTTTAACAGAAAGGGAGGCAAAGAAAGCCTTGTTTAAGTTTGGGAGAAATTTAATAGTTCCAAAAAAACGCTACTCGGCCTGGCGTCTTTTTTTAAGTCATTTTAAGAGCCCTCTGATTTTGATTTTGCTCGTCGCCGCTGTTCTGTCGGGCCTCCTTGGGGAAAGTCGCAGTGCCATGCTGATAGTGATTATAATTTTTTTGAGCACGCTTCTAAATTATTACCAGGAGCAGAAATCAAGCCATGAAGTGGAACGATTGCAGGAAAAAATGTCCCTGCAGGCAACGGTGGTTCGCGATGGAATTAAAAAGGATATCAATGCCGAATTGGTAGTGCCAAAGGACATCGTTTTTCTGTCGGCCGGTGATATTATTCCGGCGGATGGGGAGTTGATTTTGGTGGAAAGCTTATTCGTGAATGAGGCCCCCCTTACCGGAGAGAGTTATCCGGTGGAAAAATCTTCCGATGAGAAAGCTGGGGTCAAACAAAAAAATGTTTTCGCCGGTACGATGGTTGTTTCGGGATCGGCTTATATTGAAATTAAAACCACCGGCAGTAATACTGAGTTTGGTAAAATCGCGTCGACGCTGGAAGAACCGGTCGCTCCCGACGCTTTTGAAAAAGGGATCACCGCTTTCGGGTATTTAATTTTGAGAGCGACCGCTTTCGTGGTGATTACCGTTTTTCTGATCATCGTGTTCAAACCTCTCTTGTCCGGTATTCCGCTTACTAAGGAAAATCTTGTTCAATCATTTATCTTTGCCATCGCGATCGCGGTTGGTCTCACGCCCGAACTCCTGCCGATGATCATGAGCCTCAATATGGCGAAGGGTTCGCTCCGGATGGCGAAGCACGGCGTGATCGTGAAGCGGTTAAACGCGATTCCTGATTTCGGCAGTATCGATATTCTCTGTACGGACAAAACCGGTACCCTGACTGAGGGTAAAATTACTCTGGTCAAATATCTCGATGTCATGGGCAAAGAGTCGGAGTCGGTGTTGCACTATGCGTACATGAACAGCTTTATGCAAACCGGACTCAAGAATCCGTTGGATGAAGCGATTTTGAATTTTCGGCATTTATCGGTTCGCGATTATCATAAACTTCAGGAAATTCCGTATGATTTCTACCGCAAGCGAATTTCGGTGGTTGTGAATCATGACGCTCGTCACGAGCTCGTGACCAAAGGTCAGCCGGAGGAGATCCTAAAAATTTCTACGCATTACATGGCGGGCGGTACCATCCATCGGATGGATGAGATATTTTTACAAAAATTTTCGAGGTTATATCAGACTCTCAGCGAAAATGGCTTCAAGACACTCGCGGTTGCCAACAAAGTTTTTTCTGACAAAAAAAATTCATATGGCAAAAATGACGAGAAAACCTTGACCCTGCTGGGGTTGGTGGGGTTTTACGATCCGCCTAAACATACGGCATCTGAAACAATCAAAATGTTATGTCACAACGGCATTGAAGTGAAAATTATTACAGGCGACAATGAATTAGTAACAAAAAAAACCTGCGATGACATCGGGCTCGCGGTCAGGGGAATTATGGTTGGTGATGAGCTCGCGCAAATGAGCGACGAGGCGCTCGCAAAAAAAGCGGGGGAAAATACGATTTTCGCGAGATTTTCTCCGGAGCAGAAACGACGCGTGATCGCGGCCCTGCGGTCGAGACAGCACGTCGTCGGGTACATGGGAGACGGGATTAACGACGCGCCGTCACTCAAGGCGGCCGATATCGGCATCACAGTCAGCAATGCCGCTGATGTCGCGCGGGAGTCGGCGGACGTTGTTCTTAGTCATAAAAGTCTGTATCAGCTCGGCGAGGGGATAATCGAAGGCCGGCAAACTTTTGGCAATACTTTGAAGTATTTGATGATGGGGCTCAGCTCAAATTTTGGCAATATGTTCAGTCTGATTGGCGCCGCGATCGCCTTGCCATTTTTGCCGATCCTGCCATATCAGGTTCTCCTGAATAATTTGCTTTATGATTTTTCGCAGACGACTATTCCGTCCGATTATGTTGATCAGGAGTATCTGCAAACTCCAAAACGTTGGGACGCGAAATTTATGCAGCGTTTTATGATTATTTTCGGGCTTCTCAGTTCGGTTTTTGACCTCACTACCTTTTATGTTTTGTTTTCGGTTTTTCATCTGCCGGTGGCTTCATTCCAAACGGGGTGGTTTGTGGAATCGCTTGTCACTCAGACATTGGTCATCTTCAGTATCCGCACCCGCAAATTTTTCTGGAAGTCCAGGCCAAGCCGGTATCTGATCGTCACTTCGCTTTTGGTGGTATCATTTGGCTTTATTATTCCCTATACCTTTATCGGCGATTATTTTAACTTTGAGCCATTGCCTGCGAATGTGATATTGACGATAGCTGGGATCGTGCTCATCTATCTCGCCATGGTCGAAACGGCCAAGGTGTTTTTTTACCGCTCCTTGCCGAAAGAAGAGCCGAGGAAAATCTGTTGACATTCGCTAATTTATCGGGTATAATGGCAACTATCCAATTGCGGTAGTAGTTCAGTTGGCTAGAACGTCTCCTTGCCAAGGAGAAGGTCGCCGGTTCGAATCCGGTCTACCGCTCAAATCAACTTTCGTCATCCGAATTCGAACGGAAGATGATAATAATTAAAAATAGCGGGATAGAGCAGCCCGGCAGCTCGCAGCGCTCATAACGCTGAGGTCGTGGGTTCAAATCCCACTCCCGCAACAATTCGGAACGGTCGTCCCGACCGGCCAAAATATCAAAGGGCTTTTGCCACAACCACGATACTTTCTGGCCAGTGAGGCGGCGGTTCGTTCCAATTTTTTCCACCAGCGACTTGATTCCGATCAAATCGCTGGACGCGGCCAATTTATTGGCTAAGTGTGCGGAAAAAATAAACTCGCGAATAGGTTCAAACCGATTGTGTCCTATTCGCCCAAAATCGGACTTTCTTTCTTGGAAGTCCTTTTTTGTTTTCATTAACTCTTCTTTCCTTTTGATATAGATTTCTTTTTCAATATCACCGTCAAGATATGCGCTCACGAGCTTATCGAGTTTCTGTTCTGTACTTTTTAAACCGCTATCAAGATTTTGGGCGTGTGTGCCGCTCGTTTGGCTTACTTCTTTTTCCCACGAGTTTATTTTTTCCAGCGCTTTATCTTTCCATTCATCTGAAATAGCGACAGTTTGAAGCCGGTCCTTAATTTGGTCAGCGACTTCATGCTCTTGTAGATATTTTTGATTGCAAGGGCCAAGCCGTTTGGTACAGCGGTAATATTTATATGTTCCTCCATGGCCGTGGGCATACTGTGCCGTTACCGCTGCACCGCACTCGCCGCAAGTAAGAAGCCCGCGGAAGGGGAAGTTATGCCGGATCTTGCTTTTGCGCGGCTTGGCCCGATTCTTTAGTATTTTTTGCACGGCTTCAAACGTCGCCACGGGCACAATCGGCTGAAATACTCCATCAAATGTTTCTTTGTTAAACTTAATCAGGCCAATGTAGGCAGGATTAGTTAAAATTCTTTGTACCTGTGATTTGGAGCATTTCTTGCCGAATTTGCCCGTCACACCCCAAAAAATTAAGCGCTCGCGCATACTTTCTAGCGTATATTCGCCGGTCGCATATTCCTCAAACACTTTCAACACAACCCGGCCGAGCACCGGATCGGGTTCAATATTTCTGGTCTTGGCATTGTTCAAATAGCCAAACGGGGCTTTGTTCAACCATTCACCGCGCTTAATTTTTTGACGAAACCCGCGCTTTACATTTTCCGACAAATTGTCGGAATAGTATTTGCTTTGGCCGAAAGCAACCTGGAGCATAAACATGCCCTGCGGAGTTGGCTCACACCAAAAGGTCGGAAAGCGCAATGAAACGATTTTATTTGTATCTACAAGGTAGATTATCTGTCCGCCGTCTATACTATTTCGCGCCAATCGATCGGGGTGCCATGCCATAATTCCGACTGGCTCTTTGCTGGCGTGGATTTTCTGGATCATTTCGCCAAAGATCTCTCGACCGGGTTTCTTTGCGCTTTTGCTTTCGA
>JAKANM010000011.1 GCA_021812425.1 bacterium
CATCATGGTCAAAGGAAAAATCATAAAAAGCGGCGGCAAGGAATTGGCCAAAGAAATTGAAAAAGAAGGCTATAAAAAATTCTTATGACGATTTCAAAAACCGATGTAATTGAAGTGCTCAAAACGATTCAGGATCCTGAAGTCAAAATTGATATCTGGACAATGGGTCTTATTTATAATATTGAAACGACCAATGATGGCGTAAAAATTCTCATGACCTATACCACGCCATTCTGTCCCTGGGGTCCGCAACTTAATGATGAAATTATAATAAAATTGAAAGAAAAATTACCGATCAAGGATGTTGACATCGAATTGACCTTTGATCCGCCTTATAAAATGCCGGATGATCTCCGAGCGACCCTTGGTATTTAATTTTTTTAGAAATTAGGATGTCTTATGAACAAAAAAACCTCAGAAGCTAAACGCAAAAACGGAAAAATCAGAAAAATCGTCGTTGATCGAATGAAATGCATCGGCGCCAATGCCTGCGTCGCGGTCGCACCGGGAGTTTTCCAACTTGATTACGAAAATCTTGCTTATATTGTTGATCCGGAAGCGGCGGACGAAGAGACTCTGCTTATGTCGGCGCAATCTTGCCCGGTACTCGCCATTCTGCTTTACGATGAAAATAACAAAATTATTTTTCCGGAGGAATAACTTTTTTACCCCACTGGCCATGAGCAATAATATTGAAGTAAGACATGACAACCAGTGATAACACAAATATGTACAAATAATTTGAAAGTGAAAGCGGTACAAAATGAAATAAGGCGCTTACACCCGGGACAAACAATACGAGGCTAAGCGCTGTCCCGGTCAATACCACAAGAAGCATAAGCAGTTTATTCTTTTTTACCTGCGTGATATCACGATTGATCAAAACTAAAATCAATTGCGACATTACTAAAGCCATAAACGACATCGTCCGTCCTAGGACAAGGTTCTGATGCCAGAACCCATAACCATAAAACCAAAGCGATACTCCCAGAATCCCAGCCGCCTGCCAGCCTATCCGCCACCAAAGCTGACCGCTGATAAGAGGTTCATACACTGAACGCGGCTTCTCAAACATCGCGCCGGCGCTGAGCGGATCGCGTTCCAACCCAAGGACTGTCACCGGATCGCCGAACAATTCAAGAAAAATAATATGGATCGGCAAAAAATATAATCCCTGGCCTAGAAACAATGGAATGATTGCGAGTCCGACTACCGGTAAATGAAAGGTGAATAGAAAAACGAACGCGCCCCGAATATTGTCGTAAATCCTGCGCCCTTCCTCAATCGCCCGCACAATCGTAGAGAAATTATCGTCCAACAATACTATTCCCGCCGCCTCACGCGCGAACGCGGTTCCTTTTTTTCCCATCGCTATGCCGATAGTGGCTTTACGGAGCGCTGGCGCATCATTGACCCCGTCTCCCGTCATCGCAACGACCTCTCCGTTTGCTTGCAACGCCTCAATAATCAAATATTTTTGATCGGGGTGAATCCGCGCAAAAATATTTCTGCCACTGACAATTTCTTGAAGTTTCTCTTTGGTCATCGTATCAAGCTCACTTCCCTCGACCACCGGTCCAACAATCGAAAAACCGATACGAGCCGCCACACTTTTGGCAGTCAAAACATGATCACCGGTAATCATCATTACTCTGATTCCAGCGTTCTTACATATCGTCAACGCCTCTTTTACGCCAAAACGCGGCGGATCACTCATGGCAACAAGCCCGGCAAATTTTAGTTTTGAAGTTATGAATTCGTTGCATTCAATAGCACTGCCAGTCTTCGCTACCGCCACCACCCGATAACCGTCTTCGGCTAATTTCTCATAAGCCGCCTTAATTTCATAACGGGATTTCTCATCCAAATCACAAATAGCTGTTACTGATTCCGGGGCGCCGGCCGTGTACTGGTAACACAATTTATCGGCCCCCTGCCAAATATGATTTACCAGCATGGTCGATGCGTCAAAGGCGCCATCCTTCATTAATGTAAAACCGTTATAAAAATTATCCGACAGAATTTTTTTGGCTTTCGCAAAACGCTGCATTTCTATTTCCATCGGATCAATCGCTATTCTTTCAAGCGCAAGCACGGCCGCTTCGATAAACGGAGCAATCGGTTTAAAATCGTCAACCGACTTAATGTCAATTAGTTTTCCTTCTAAATAAATTTTTTCTATCGACATCATACCCTCAGTAAGGGTGCCGGTTTTATCAACGCAGATGGTAGTGACGGACCCGAGAATTTCCACCATTGCCATTTTTCGCACCAGGGCATTACGCTTTCCGAGACGCCACACACCCATCATCAAAAATACACTGAAGACAATTGGAAATTCTTCGGGAATGATCGACATCGCAATTGTAAGAGTGCCAAGGATGCCCTTTAACAACCCTTGTTCACGACCGATTACAATTCCAATAAATAGAGCAACGATAATCGCGACGACGGCCAACTTCCTGACCAAACTATGAACTTTTCTTTGAAGCGGTGTCGGCGGTTCAACAATATTCGCAAGCAAATTACCAAGTTTTCCATACTGGGTTTCTCCGCCGGTGGCGAGTACGACCATTTGCGCTTCTCCCTGCACGACCATTGTTCCTTGAAATAACTTTCCTTCCGTTTTCTTCTCATCAGAATATTGAGTCCTTACAACCGGCGTCGATTCACCGGTCAAAACGCTTTCATCAACCATTAACCCGGGAGAACGTATTATAACGCCGTCGGCCGGAACCTTATCCCCCGCGGAAATATAAATAACGTCGCCAGGAACTAATTCCTGGATGGACATCTTGCTGAGGATTCCATCACGGAACACACGACATTTTTCAATCAGGATATTATCAAGCATCTCCAAGGTACGGTCAGTACGCCGTTCTTGAAAATACTCGATCATGATAATCGGGATAATCGACAAAGCAAAAATCAGAGTTTCGAGATGAGAACCAATGAAAAAATATATGACCGTTGTCGCGATAAGAAGCAACAACATCGGCTCGGAAATTATGCCCCAGAGCAATTGAAAGGAATTTTTTCGCCTCCGTCCGGGTCTGATATTTTTACCGTATTCCTTGGTCCTAACTTCCGCATCAAGCGAAGATAAGCCCCGATAGGAACCTAATAAAAATTTATCACTAAATTCAAGAAACATATTTTATATATTTTCCTTAATCTATTTTTCTTTCCCAATATTTTTTAACTTTCTTGAAGTGCTTAATCCTTTCGGTAATTTTGCTAATTTCTTTAGGATAAAATTCAAACAAATTGTCGCAAAGTTCCAACATCCATTTTCTACGGCTATTTTTCGGCGCGACCGTAATGTAGTTGGAATTTGCAATTTGGATCTGCCCCCAGCCAAGTGCGCCAAGAGTAAGGCAATCCCACGATAAAAATTCTATCGGCGCAAATGTTACTTTTTTAATTTTCGCAATCGACCCTACAATATTATATGCGACATTAAGTATTACAAAATAATTTTTATCATCCTCGTAAAAACGGGCTATGCGTTCGACTGACGTTAAATTTGGCATGTTAAACTTAGTGTCCAATCTATGCGTTTTTACATCTACAACATAATAAAAATCATCTTGGTCGGTAAACGCCAGGTCTGCCATCGCACGTCGGGCAAAGGAAGACGAATATTCCTTTACTAATTCCCCAAGAATCTTGCCGAAATTTTCTACCAATATGCTTTCAATCGCATCCCCAACCGCGCGCGGGCTTTCTGCCGTTCTGCTCGATAAAAATTCGGGCTGATCGTTAAGAAATTGTAAAATTTTTTTTTCAATGTCTTTATAATGATCACGAAAAAAAATAACACTTTTCTTCATACCTGCACAAATTTAGTAAATAGGCTCTTCTGTTTTGCGTAGTTTGGCTTTTGAATAACATTGTTAAATTCAGTAATTTTATCGTTTGACTTATTAGCTGTCCTATTTTGCGCGGCCGTGCTATTTCGTTCCCAAAAAATTCCATCTGCATACCCCTGTATCGTATCATTCTCCTCGGCCATACTAAGACGTTTCTCGGCAATGCATGAATAAAACTCATCAAGTTCAATGCCCACATACTGTCGATTCAATTTTTTTGCCACAACTGACGTTGTTCCCGATCCAAGGAAGGGATCAAAAACAATTTGTCCAGGTTTTGAACTGGCAAGAATCGCCTTCGCTACCAATTTTTCCGGCTTTTGGGTTGGGTGATCGGTATTTTCCGTCATACTCCAAAACGGAACAGTCAAATCTGTCCACAAATTAGATGGATGGGTCAATCGGAACTTTCCGCCTTTTTCATCTGCCCAATCCTTCGGCTCTCCATTGTCAGTTTTATACGGAGCAATAACCTTTTTTTTTGATTTTACCGCATCTACATCAAAATAATAATCCTTGGACATCGTACAGAACCAGATATCCTCGGAACAATTTTTCCAGTTACTTTTTGCGCCCCGGCCTTTTTCACGTTCCCATGTAATCCGATTTTGAATATTGAAATATTTGCTTGCCACCGCAAAAATTGCCGAAGATGATTTCCAATCCCCGCATATATAGATTGACGCATCGGACCGGAGAAGTGGCACTAATTTACTCACCCATTCATCAAGCCAATCAACATAATCTTTATATTCCATCTCTTTGAAAGTATTTGAATTGAAAATTTTACTTAAATTGTAGGGTGGGTCGACAAAGACTAAATCAATAAATTTCTGCGGGAGAAAATCCAAAATTTTGAATGTGTCACCATTAATGGTTTTATTAAGGATACCTTCAAGATCGACATTATCATTAACCTGAATAATGCGTTTTTTCAGCGCATTAATTTCCTTTTCATCGAGAGTAATAGTTTGATTTCTCGGTGCTCGTTGTTTATCTGACGGGTTTATCATACTAATATTATAGCACAATGGCGCTAATGCTTCCAAAAACGCCCCTCCCCGAGCATCTGCCGCTTCCATTCATAGAAATGTAGGTATTCACACAGATCCAGGTCATTCGAGAGATTTGGCTCCGTTTTACACTGAATTTCGGTGGGGATATTATAATCAACTTTTCGTTTACCACTGTCCGTAATCTGATTAATGTACAGACCCAACTCATGCATACCAAGCAAATTTGGATAATTTTTACGATCATCGAAGATCGAATGCCCCTCAAACGAATTGGGCTGATTGATATCTAACATTTGCAGGATGGTCGGTGTGATATCAATTTCGGACGAATAGACATCCACCTCTTTTGGAAGAATCGAATCCGGCACATACATTACAAAAAAATTCTGGTCGTAATAAGTAAGCGAATTGGCGTCCTCGGGAAAAAGCTCTTTGGTGAGAATTCCCGGAAATATCGCATGATCCGCCACCGCGATCACAATGGTATTTTTATAAAACTCAGTTTGTTTGAACTCCTGCCAAAATTTTCCAAAAGCGTCATCGGTAGTATGAAACATGTTCAAAATCGAGCGAGATCCGTCGCCATAATTCACCGCATCCTTGGCAAGATCAAATGGCGGATGAGTGTCGATTGTCGCGAGAGTCATTAAAAACGGCTGAGGCGCTGATTTCATAAATTTTAAGACAGTCGGAAACAGCTGGTGGTCGGAATACCCCCAGGAGAGCGGCTCGCTATCTATATAGTTCTTTAATTCCTCAGTGCCGAAAATTTTATCAATACCCATGCTGGTAAATATGCCATCCTTGTGAGCAAATTCTTTGTTCACCGCCGTCACATAAGCCGCATACTTGTACCCCGCCTGCTTTTTCAAGACTTCCGGCAGGCAAAGCAAGTGATGATTCTGCATTTTACGCTCTTCCGCGATTTCATTATGGCCGATCGGCGGTAAAAATGAGCAAAACTGAGACAGCGAACCGGTAATGGACGGCGTTGAAGCGTTATAATAATTTTTAAAAACCGTGCTATGCGGATCCTTCGAAAATTCCAGCAGATTCGGCGTGACATTTTTATATTTTGAGCTATAAACATCGGAGAGCCTGGCGCTGAACGATTCAAGCTCAATAATCAAAATATTCGGCTTCGACTTCAGCAGACGATCCGGCAAATAGCGCGTCGACGTCGGAGTAAATATTTCCGATCTGGAATTTACGAAAAACTTATCCGGCTCATAGGCCAACCCGAACTTTAATAATTTTTTCTGAAGGACAGGATCAAGCGCGTATGTTACATCCTTGCCAAGATAATAATTAATAAAAGATTTTGTGATTACAAACTCGGGAGTGTTCCGAAACGACGCGAGCAGAAAAAAAATCATTAGCGCTAACGCGACAACAACATAATTGTAATAACTCACTATTGAGCCGCGAACTTTTTGTTTATTTTTTTCCGTATTGATCAAAAGATAGGCCAATAAAATCAAAATCGCGAGCGCGCCGGAAACAAGCAAATATGACACGCTGTTCCATATCACCGCCCCGGCATCACTGGCGTGCTCAACGGCGACCGGACTGAAATATAGTCCCGAATAATATAGAATTCCGAGGTTAACTACCCAAACGGCCAGACCAAAAATAAACAGCGTCAGCCAAATAATTAACGGCGCTTGCCGCCAAAAACCCCTCAAATGTGATCGACCCAAACTGGCAATCGCAAAGCCAAACATCCAGAATGCCACCATCGCCAATGATCGAAAAAATACAATATCAAAAAAACGGATATTGCTGTCCAAAATATAATAATGGTAGGCGGCATATTGTAAAATTGCCTCAACGAGAAATAAATAACCAGACAACAAAAAAATCGTTCGATTCGCGGCCTGCCATTCCTTACCGTTCGAATGCAACCCAAGGACTCTTTGGGTACGCCAAAAAAATAGAACGAAAATCACTAGAAAAAATGCCAAACTTAACCATTCGCGTGTTGAGAAAAAAACCAAGAAAAATAAAGAAGCAAAAAAATATAACTCCGCTAAATATACCAAAAAAGTTTCTCTCCAAAAAATATCACGCCCGGAGCGCCGCACCAAGAATCGGTAGCAGATCGCAAAAAGATGAAAAACCAAGGTGACCGCTACCAACAATGCAAGATTCTTACCAAGAAAAACGAATTTAGGATGGCGGTTAAAATGATACCACCCCCAACCAGCGGCGATAAAAAAAGACCCAAAAAAGACATAAAGTCGCCCTGGAGCTCTCAAAAAATTCTTGATACCGCGAAAAAATGCCATAACCTACTCTACTCCTCCGGTTGGTATTCCTTATTTCCGCGAGCGATAGTTTTGGATTTTTTTTCGTTTCCGCGCAATTTTTGCTTGTACTTTTTAAGTTCGGCCTCAAGCTCGTCTCGCAAAAAATCGATGGCGGAATAGATATCCTTGCCGGTCTTCTTGCCGAATAAATCCGCCCCTGGCACGTCCATCTTGCATTCAGCGTAAAATATCTCACCTTTCTGGTGATGGTGTGTTTCCATGCCCAATGTCACGACGGCTTTTTGAATGCCATCAAAAAATTTTTCGAGATTGCTTAGTTTTTTTTCGACGTACTGCTCCATGGCTTCGGTTAGGGCGAGCTGTTTGCCGGCGGTCGTGATTTGCATAAAATTATTTAATTATATGAACTTCCTCCTCGAGAGTTACTTTGAACTTATTATACACCCGCGTTTTGACTTCATCAACTAACTTCAATACATCGGCCTGAGTGGCATTATTTAAATTAATAATAAAATTACCATGTTCTTTTGAAACCATAGCGCCTCCGACCAGAGTACCTTTCAGACCTACCTGCTCATTCAGCCAACCGGCTGGAATTCGACCGCCTTCGATAAATTTCTGCGGCAATCCCGACGCCTTTCCTCGCCATTCCAGTATTGGCACATTTTTAAAAAAACTGCCGGCCGATGGATACTGCGGATAATAACCGTTGCGTCGTTTGACAATTTCCTGCATTTGCATGAGGCTTTTTATTGATTCCCCCGACGCCAGTGAGAACCAGGTCTTCAACACCACTGCCTTATTGTGCTTAAATAAACTGTCACGATAACCAAAACCGCATTCGCTACTGTGAATTTGAACTATCTCTCCATCGATCCACGCCTCCACTTTAGTCAGACAGCCGGCTATCTCGCCGCCAGAGGCGCCGGCGTTGCCACGTACCGCACCGCCAACCGTCCCTGGTATACCGGCAGACCACTCGAGTCCGCTAAGACTGTTCCTGGCGGCAAAATTTGTAAGAAAAGCAAAACTAAGACCGCTGTCAGCCTCGATCGTTTTGCTCTGCATTCCGATAGCAGAGGTTTTGTTCCTGATGGCTACACCCTCATAGACGTCATCCGGCAACAAAATATTTGAGCCGCCGCCGATCACAAAATAATCCACCCCGATCGCCGATAAAAAATCCAGCGCGTGAACCAATTTATTTTTATCCTCCACCTCCAACAATATTTCCGCCGAACCGCCGATTTTGAATGTCGTAAACTTAGCCAAGGGAGCGTTTGCCTTGACTTTGCCAAATTCCTTCAATTTTTTATAAATTAGAGCGTCCATATTCGAAATAAGTGAGCACAGTTATTAAGCATGATTAATAACTGTCGAACGAATGAGAATATATGCGCGGCGAGGCCCATATAATTGCCAAAAACCCTCATTTCTACTATAATAAATGCACTATGCTCAAAAACTTTCCGAAACAGCCAGTGATCTACGTTTCCCGCGATCTCGAACGAGCGATCGCGTTAAGCTCGCAAAAACATTATTACATTATATCAAACGGCTCACCGTTTGCAAAGCGCCTGCAGAAGAGCAACCCCAATATCATTTTAGTTTCAAAACCAAAACTGCTCGACACTCACGAATTGCTTGAACAGCCGAAAATAAAAAAATTTATCAACTCGCTCCCCGATCGACAGTTGATGGTTTTTAAAAATACCGCCCTAATCGAAAAAATCTGCGACAAAAACAACTGGACACTTCTAAATCCGAGCGCTCGCCTCGCCGCCGCAGTCGAAGAAAAAATTTCTCAGCTTGAGTGGCTGGGTGATTTGCAAAAATTTCTGCCGCCTCACCAGGTGATGCAGGGCAAAAATTTAGAATGGAAAAACGAAAACTTTATCGCTCAATTCAATCGCGCGCACACCGGTAGCGGAACAATGCTAATTAAATCCAAAAGTGATGTCGAGGAGATTCGCAATAAATTTCCAGAACGGCCTATTCGAGTAACAAAATTTATTGAGGGACCGGCTTTCACCAGCAACAACATCGTCTGGGGCGGCAAAATTCTGCCGGGTCCGATCATGTACCAGATCACCGGACTAGCTCCTTTTACTCAAAATCGATTTGCAACCATCGGCAATGACTGGGAACTTCCAAACAAACTTTTAAATAAATCACAAAAAGAAAGCTACCAGAAAATTGTTGAAGAAGTCGGAATCAAACTCGCGCATGATGGTTGGAAAGGATTATTCGGCATTGATGCGATACTCGATTCAAAAACTGGAATCATGCACCTCATTGAGATCAATGCTCGACAACCGGCCTCGACGACCTATGAATCACAGTTGCAAAAAACCAACACTACCTTTGAGGCGCACCTATCGGCCTTGCTTGGCCTGCCAAATACCAATTTTACCCTTACTTCTGTCTCAAACGGATCACAGATAATCCAGCGCGTACCGGCCGACGGAGCGCTTACTGACATAAAAAAGAAGATAAAAAAATTGGAAAAACTCGATCTTAACGTCATTTTATACACAAATAAGGAGCCGGAAACTGATCTGTTGCGTATCCAGAGCAAAAAGGGTATAATGTTAGCCAATAATCAGTTCGATGAACTGGGCGAAAAAATTAAGATTATCTTGGACTAAACATGCTCTCCCCTCTCGCTGAAAAACTCATCGACGAATACTTTAACCTGCCTTTTCCAGGCGTCACAGGCGTGCGCTGTCCGTATTTTAATAATATTCGGAAACGCAGTCGAGGACAGCTGAGGGCGCTGGTAGGAAAAGGAACGCCAAAAGAAATTGTCGAAGAGAGTAAAATCATTTCAACCCAATACCGCCTCGGCATCTTTGAGAACGATTGCTCAGTATGCAAACAAAATCTCACGCCGGACGATATCCGAAAATTTATGATCGACCACGATCTTGGTATCGAATGCTCTGGATTTGTAAGCCAAGTGCTGAGAGCGCATTATCGAGAATTAAAAGGCGTTGACTTCGCCAGAAAAATTTATATCTATCCGCCCTCAAAATTCTTACGATACCTAATTTCAATCCTGCGGCCGATTGAAAATATTAATGTACAAATTTTGGCCGATGACAGAAACAGTGTCGCTGTAAATTTAGGCGAAGCCGCGTCCGGAGATATCATTACAATGCTCGACACCCATCCTACCAAAAAAATAAATCATGTCATGCTCATTCGGGACGTGAAAGACGGTAAAATTCAATATGTTCATGCAAGAACCTGGAGTAGTGAAGGAAAATATGGCCACGGAGTAATGAATGGAACTATCGAAATAATTTTTCCAAAGGATAATTTGATGGCGCAACTGTGGACTGAAAAAAACTGCAACGGAGAACAAAATGAAACATTTATTGAAGCCAAGCGCGCGAAATTATTACAAATCCGCCGCCTTAAAATTTAGCTATGCCAAGCGCATTTTCAGTTCAAATATTTCAACAATCATTGCTGTTCCTGATCGGAGCGACAGCGTTGGCATTCGCGCTCGCGCCCATTCTGACAACCATTCTTTACAAATATAAAATCTTGCGCAAGGCGGAGTTTGATTACACCTTGCAAGGTGAACGCGGTGTGAAAGCCGGGACACCGGTGATGGGCGGCCTGCTCGTAATTTTTGTCATTCTTATTATCACGATGCTTTTTAATTGGGACCGGCGCTATACCTATGTCCCCATCGGCGCAATGGCAATTTCTGCCCTCCTCGGCGCGGCCGACGACCTGCTAAACGTTTTTGGCGGCAAACGGCGCCTACGCAACATCAAACATTCCCTTATTTTGATACGCATCCATCAGAAGTGGTATATGAAAATTTGGCACGCCGTCACCCTGCCCTGGACGGCTTTTCGAGAGCTGACTTCGATATTCGGTTCAAAGCAAGACCGCGGCATCCAGACGCATGAAAAGCTATTTTTGCAATTTGTTGCGGGCGCAATCACCGCTTGGTGGGTTTATTCCAAATTAGGACAAAATTGGCACACCCTTTGGATCCCATTTGACGGCTCGGTTGATGTCGGCTGGCTCATCATCCCGATTATTATTTTCTTCGTCATGTTCACCGCGAACGCCGTAAACATCGCCGATGGATTGGATGGACTTGTAGGTGGCTCGCTCATCATGGCGTTTCTCGGCCTTGCCATCCTCAGCTGGATGGAGGGCCGCACCGCCTTCACGCCATTTAACATGACCGTGATCGGCGCCTTGATCGCTTATACCTACTTCAATGTGAAGCCGGCGCGATTCCAAATGGGCGATGTTGGCTCGCTTGGCCTTGGCACTCTGCTCGCTATCAACGCGATTGCTATAAATAAAACCTTACTTCTCCCTCTGCTTGGTTTTATTTTTTACATTGAAATTTTTTCCGTCATTTTGCAGGTGTTCTTCCGCCGCTTGCTGGGGCGCCGACTATTCAAAATGGCTCCGTTACATCATCACTTAGAACTAATCGGCTGGAACGAAGAAAAAATTGTAATGCGTTTTTGGATCATCCAGGCCTTCGTAGTAATCGTCGCAGTTTGGATCGCATTACGTTAAGCTAACTTATGTATCTAAAGTGGAATCAGACAACCACTACTGACTTTTCGGACGAGAACCTCAATACCTTGTACGATCAAGGTTTTCTTTTTGGTCGGCTCGGACTCGGCATCATGGATCAAACCAGGAGCGTTCGGATTGATCTAACAAAATTTGAACTGTCGAGCGAAAATCGCCGAATCATGAAAAAAACTGCGGGCCTTGAAATCACCAACCAAGCAATCCCCTACCATTCCTACAATTGGAATATCGGAAAACTCGGAAAGGATTTCTATGACGCCAAGTTCGGCGAAAAAACCTTCAGCGCTAACAAGATTAAAGAGTTGCTGACAAATAATAAAAAAAGTAATTTTAATAAATTATTAATCTATAAATTACAAACTGAAATTGTTGGTTATGCGATTTGCCGCGAAACCGATGAGTTCCTCCATTATTGTTATCCGTTTTATAACCTGAAGACAAACTTCCCCAACCTCGGTCTTGGCATGATGTTGCGCGCGATCTTGTGGGCTAAAGAGACCAACAAAGAATACATATATCTTGGCTCTGCCCAGCGTCCGACTGACACATACAAACTACAATTCGAGGGACTGGAATGGTTTGATGGCAAAAAATGGCAGACGGATTTGAACGAACTGAAAAAAATACTATAATAATATGTCCCAGCAAACATCACAACACGATTGGTTCGCTGACTGCGCTGAAAATTATGTTGCTTATCTATTTGCACGCCTAGATGATTACGCAATTTATGGTTCTGGAAAGTGGGAAGCTGATGTTGTTATTAACAAAAGAAATTCAAATAAGTGGTTACGAATTGAAGTAAGAAGTACTGACAGTAAACCACATCCTATTAGAAAGAAACCTAATAAAATGATAAACAAAACTGATATACTAGCTGAAGTAACATTGAAAAATGGAAATATCAATGTAACAATCAATAAATTAACAGGTGGCAAAAAACTTGAACACCCTTCACGTCTTTTAAACCCATCCAAAGAAGAAATAGCAACATGGTTGGAAAGATACTTCTAATATGAAACACATCCACTTTATCGGCATCTGTGGAGTCGCGATGAGCGCGCTTGCTTTAGCATTCAAAGAAAAAGGCTGGAAAGTAACCGGCAGTGATGTTGGTTTCTATCCTCCCGTCTCCACCAGTCTCGAAGAACACCAGATTGATTTCTACGCCGGCTGGCATCCGGAGAAAATCGGCAAACCGGATTTGGTAGTCGTCGGCAATGTCGCCGGATCAACCAATCCGGAATGGCTTTACGTTCAAAAAACAAAACTAAATTTTAAATCCTACCCGGAAGTGATTGCGGAATTTTTTGTAAAACAAGAATCAATTGTCTGCGCCGGCACCTTTGGAAAAACTACCACCACCGCCCTCTTGACCTGGATATTTCTAAACAGCGGACAAAACCCGAGCTATATGTTTGGTGGCCTCTGCCAGAACAAACTGCCTTCGGCGCACCTGGCAGACGGCAAATGCAGCATCCTCGAAGGCGACGAATACAAATCGGCCCGCTGGGACCTGCGACCTAAATTTGATCACTACCGACCTAAACACCTCCTGCTCACGGCCGTACAATGGGATCACGCCGATATTTACAAAACCGAAAAAGATTATCTTGGAGTTTTCCAACAATTGGTAAAAAAACCGAAAGGAATTTTGATTGTTTCCGAACGCGTTCAAAATATTTCTTTACCCAAAAATATAATCACTTACGGAACGTCTGGTACTGCCTCCTACCAATATAGCGATGTCGATGAACTCCCAACCGGAATCCGCTTTAACATTAATCACGGCGACAAAACCTATGCCGTAATTTCCCCGTGCCTCGGCGAATACATGGCCGACAATATCACCGGCTGTTTCGCAATGGCAAATGAACTCGGGATCAGTCCTCTAAAGATTTTGGAAAGTGTAAAATCTTTTATCGGCATGAAACGTCGACTGGAAAAACGCCACACTGGCAAGGTGACGGTGATCGATGATATCGCGCACTCGCCCGCTAAAGCGGCGACAGTTTTAAAAACACTGCGCAAAATTTATTCTGGCAAAATTTTTGCTATTTTCGAACCTAATACCGGAAATCGCCGATCGGAATCCGTCCAAGGTTATGAGGGAACATTCAATAGTGCTGACGAAGTTATCATCCCGCGTTTAACTAAACTAAAACAAGAAAATACCGGAGAAAAACTGCTCGAGGGAGAGGATCTGGCCGCTATAATAATAAAATCCCAACCAAATACCAGAAATATTGATGACGACGGCGCACTGGTAAAATATTTAATAAAAAAAGCCGAACCTGGTTCGGTTATTGTTTTTCTCGGCAGTCACGGTTTCCGCGGCATGATTGAAGAAGTAGTAAAAAACGTGGCCTAAAATTTTACTTGATTTCTCTTACTTCCAGCAGGTTTACATTCCCCGCCTGTCCGACCGGTTCACCAGCAACAATAATCATCTTGTCACCTACTTTGCCAAATTTATTTCTTTTCAAATAGACAATCGAGCGATCGATGAATTCTTCGATATTTCGACAAGGCGGCGTAATGAAGGCTCTCGCACCCCAGGAAAGATTGAGCTGACGCATTACCAATTCGTCACTGGTAGCAACGTAAATCGGCACGTTAGGACGAATCTGACTAAGTAGACGACCAGTTTCACCGGTCATCGACCCAGCCAAAATAAACTTTGCCCCCGTCTCCTCAACGAGGAGGCGCGATAATTTACTGATCGCCTCTTCGGTATTAATCTGCCCCTTGAAGGGTGGCATCGGCAAATCATCGTAAGATGATTTCTCGGTACTTAAAATAATTTCAGACATGATTTTCACGGTTTCCACTGGATATTTCCCGGCCGCGGTCTCGTTGGTCAGGAGAAGCGCGTCCGCATGATCAATCACCGCGTTGGCAACATCAGAAACTTCAGCGCGAGTCGGACGAGAATTCTCCCGCATCGAATCAAGAAGCTGGGTAGCAACGATTACCGGCTTGGACGCTAGTCGCGCCGCGTCGATAATTCTCTTTTGGATGAGAGGAACCTCCTGGCGTGGCAATTCTATCCCAAGGTCACCACGCGCTACCATGATGCCGTCCGCGACCTCAATAATGCTTTTTAGATTATCAACCGCTTCATGCCGTTCAATTTTAGCAATGATCATGATGGGATGCGAAAGTGTTATTTTTTCTTCTTTCAAAAACTGTTCAATCAAAAAACGAACATCAATGACATCACTGGCGCTACTCACAAATGACAGGCCGACCATATCAATGCCAACTTTTACTCCAAAACGAAGATCCTCACGATCTTTTTCACTCATCGCGGGAATCATTAATTTACTGTCCGGCAAATTTATACCCTTATGAGATAAAACGACCCCGCCTTCAACCACTTGGGTCACGATACGTGATCCTTCTATCTTTTTTATTTTAAGTTCAATTCGACCGTCATCAATCAAGATACGTTCACCAACCTTTAGATTACGGTGCAGGTCGGGCTGATCGATTGGCAATGGGCCGCCCGCATTATAGCTAACCTTAGCATCAAGCTCGATTTTTTCACCCTCTTTAAGAGCGATGCCCTTTTCCGGAAGAACACCGATACGAATGCGCGGCCCCTGTAAATCCTGCAAAATCGCAATCGGTTCATCCAGTTCCTCAGCGACGGATCTGATGGTTTTTACAGTTTTCTTATGCCACTCATAATTTCCATGAGCAAAATTAAGCCTGGCAAAATTCATGCCGGCTTTAATCATTTTTTTTAATTTCGCCTGATCTTCACAAGCGGGACCGATCGTAGCCCCTATTTTCGTAAACTTAAACATAAAAAATTATTTGGGACTGAGCACCGCCTTCAGGCTTGATTTTTGTTCGTTGCTAATCGGCAATAGTTTCAATATTTCATCGATCGATCCCATATTATTTACGGTCGAAGTGGCGCTCGCCGAACCCATGAGGGAAAGTAGCGGCTGATATTTTTTTTCCAGTCCGCGTAAAAGCGGCGGCAGATACCAAATTGTGAAAGCGGTTGGAGCAACAACAAGAATAAAAAATATTACCCAACCCCAAACTGATTTCCAAAACAGTTTGCTGTTTATCTTACGCGTCTGTTCATAAATTATTTGGGACCATTTAAGATTCTTCTCAAGTAGCTCCCGCAACGCCTCAGGACTAACGTCCTTCTTTGTCACTACTGCGGAAATAGTAGCCGATGATTTTGTCTCATTGGATTTCATGTCCGCGGCGCTCGTCCGACTGACTTGGTCAGAGGAAGATTTGCTTTCTTCCTTTAGGGCCTTAGGATATTTAAACATACGCATTTCTATTTCTTACTCTTAAGTTTCTTCAATTCTTTTTCAAAAGTTTTCACGTCCTTGAAATCACGATAAACACTCGCGAAGCGCACATAGGCGATTTTATCAAAATTGTGAAGTTGCTTCATGACGATTTCTCCGATATCCTTGCTCGAGATCTCGCGGCGTTTCTTTTTTTGAATATCTCTTTCAATCAAATGAATCAACCGGTGAAATTTTTCCTGGGTGTAAGGACGTTTAGTTAGAGCGCGACGCACCCCGCTCTCAACTTTCTCCCTGATATAACTTTGCCTTTCACCGTTTTCCTTGACCACGATGACATCAAGCAGTTCTACCTCCTCTACCGTGGAGAACCGATAATGGCACTTATTACACTCCCGGCGACGCCGAACGGACAATCCGTCATCGGAAGCGCGTGTGTCAAGCACGCTGGTCTCCTCAAAATTACAAACTGCGCAATGCATAAATTTATCCCCCCATTTTACGCCGAATAAATGCCGGGATTTCTAATTCTTCATCCGTGGCGGCAGCTGAAATCTTGCCTTTCGAAGACGCCGCAAAGTTGGCCGGGGCGGCCGCAACGGATGGCTCTTTTTGAACGATTGTTTTAAAACGCTTTTCCTCTTCCTCCTCTTCTTTCTGCGCCTTGCGGAGGAAATTACTTGGCATGTATTTTGCGCCCGTAAAAAAACTGGTGCTAGACTCTTCTTCTTTCTGCATTGCCGGACGACGATTATCAAATCCGGTCGCGACTACCGAGATCCTCATACTGCCAGTCAACGATTCATCAATAATGGCACCAAAAATTATCTTGGCATCCGCCGCCGCTGAACTCGTAATAATCTTCGCCGCTTCGCTTACCTCATTCATCGAGAGATCAGATCCGCCGGTAATAGTAAATAAAATTCCGCTGGCGCCGTCGATGGAAAGTTCCAGAAGCGGACTGGAAATAGCCATCTTGGCGGCTTCGGCCGCGCGATTCTCTCCCGTACCGGTGCCGATACCCATGAGGGCAGATCCGGTGTCATGCATAATAGTTTTGACATCGGCGAAATCCACGTTGATAAGTCCAGGAATAGTGATAAGCTCAGAAATCCCCTGGACGCCCTGACGCAAAACGTCATCAATAATTTTAAAAGCTTCAAGCAACGGCGTCTTTTTATCAATAATTTGTAAAATTCGATCATTTGGAATGGTGATAATCGCATCAACATTCTTGGAAAGATCTTCCCAACCCTTGTCGGCAATTCTGTTACGTTGCGGACCCTCAAACGCGAATGGTTTGGTAACAACCGCCACCGTCAACGCGCCCATCTCTTTCGCGATCTGTGCAACCAACGGAGCTGCCCCCGTACCAGATCCACCGCCAAGTCCGCAGGTAATAAATACCATGTCGGTATCCTTTAGAGCCTCACGAATTTCGTTCTGCGATTCTTCGGCGGCCTTTCGTCCAATCTCCGGATCCATACCGGCGCCAAGACCCCTAGTAATTGTCTTTCCAATATTAATCTTGTGCGGCGCGCTGTTGTAATGCAAAGCTTGTACATCAGTATTCATCGCGATGAAATCCACGCCGCGAATTTTACTTGCCATCATGCGATTGATGGCAGCTCCACCGGAGCCGCCTACGCCAATAACTTTTATTTTTGCAAATGCTTCCATATCAGGTTTAACTTGCGGCATATAATTTTCATTTATGGCTTGAACAAATTTTGTATTCACCCCCTATTATTAAAATAAGCGAAGGCGAAGCTTCGCAGATAGTGTATCGGTTTAGTAATTTCATGTCAAGAAACAAATAAAGTTAGGGTATCAGGGCTTTTACCCATTTCTTTAGACTACTTCCGGCCCTGCTTACACCGCCCAATCCCCAACCCTTTTTTGTGGTATCATTCCAACCTTCGCTCAACATTTTACCTCCCCATTTAACCAGCCCCACTGCGGTTGAAAATGATAAATCATTCACCTTGTCGGTCACAGTGATGACGCTGAGCGGATACCCTAAAACGGCCGGCAATCGCAGTTGTTTCTTCGCAAGTTCAGTCAGCCCAGCCAGCTTCGATCCGCCGCCAGTAAACACAACACCCGAGGGCAAAAGCGAATTGCGCTTGATACGAATTAGCTCGGCGTCTATTTTTTGTAAAATTTCTTCCACCCTCGCCTCGATGATCTCACTCAGATATTGCTTCTTGATCATCTCATGCTCCGGGGCGCCAAGCGACGCTAAATCAATTTCTTCACGCTTAGAAATCTGACCGGGAGTACAATCGCCGTATTCGATCTTCACGGCTTCCGCAATATCAATCGAGGTCCTGAGACCGATCGCGATATCGTTGGTAATATGCTCACTGCCGATTGGCAGGATCGCGGTGTGGATAATTTCTCCTTGCTCAAATACTACAAGGCTAGTGGTCGAAACGCCGATATTTACCACCATCACGCCGATTTCCTTTTGTCGCGGCGTAAGGACGGCCTCGGCCGCGGCTAGAATACTAAGAACCAAATCTTCAATATTAAGACCAGTTCGGTAGACTGCTTTGGTTAAATTTTTTATTTGCGAAGAGGATCCCAAGATTATTTGCGAATCAACTTCTAGCCTAATACCAGTCATGCCGACCGGATCTTTAACATTGGACTGGCCGTCAATCGTAAAATATTTTGGCAAAACGTGCAAAACATCATAATTCAAAGGTGTCGCGATTGCCCGCGAAGCCTCGATAGCCCGATGTACGTCTTCAACGGAAATCTCGTTATCAACTTTGGATACAGCCACTACACCCTTGCTGTGCTGAGAGATTATGTGCAACCCCGATATCCCAACCCAGGCGCTATCAATCGGCACCCCAACCATCCTCTCGGCGCTCTCAAGACAAGCTGAAACTGAGGAAACAACATCTTCAATACTGTTTATCACTCCCCTATTTACGCCAGCGGACGGCACTGAGGCGGCCCCAAGAATCTGAAGTTCGGAGTTCTCCTCGCCCTCGCCGCGATTCGCCATCTGTCCGATCGCCAGGCGAATTTGCGAGGAACCGATATCTAGGCCGGCAATCAATGGTTGTATGTCTTTTCGCATAAGTATGAAAAATCCCAATTCCCAAACTTCAATGCCTAATCATGCTAAAGATTTGGTCACTGAAATTTGGAGCTTATCGCTAGTATACACTATTTCAGGAAACTGAGAAAGTGCGGTAATAATATAATCAACCCGATAATCAAGGCTCCGATCGCGGTTATCAGTACTGCTCCCGCCATCAAATCTTTAACCACGCCAACATACGGGTGCACGCGCGGCTTGAACATATCGCTAAAATTCTCGAGTGCGGTATTCAAAATTTCCATCGTTAGCACCATTACCGCGAGGAGTATGAGAACCACGGTTTCCCAGGGCCGAAGCGGCAGTAAAATTATCGCAATCAAAATAAATAAACTCATCACTACCTGAATCCGAAAATTTTGTTCCTTTCGAAAAATATAAAATATCCCCCGCGAGGCATCGACAAAACTGCGTTTGAATCGTTGAAATGAGAACATACCTTTACAACAAATACTTCTTAATAATTTTCTCCTGCAAGACAAACATTTTTTTAGCCTCGTTTTCCTTCACGTGATCATAGCCGACCAGATGCAGAAGTCCGTGAACCAACATCCGCGCGAATTCTTCCTCAACGGAAACTTTATATTCCTTGGCTTGGCGAACGATCTGCGGATAACAAATAAAAATCTGTCCGAGAAAGTCACCTGGCATTTCCCCACCTTCCAGCCAGGAAAACGACAACACGTCGGTGACTAAATTTTTTCCTCGATATTTTAGATTTAACGCCTTAATTTTTTTTTCTCCAACGATCGTTACTTCGACCGTGCCATGAATTTTTTTTTCAGCGCGAGCGGCCAATGAAACAATCTTGTCAACACTGGCTTCAGACACGCTCGCCTCCGAATCGTTCGAATAAATAATATCAAGCATAACAAAACTAACGAACGCTGGAAGTTACGACGGTCGAAGTCGGAATTACCATCTCCAAATTAGGCAGTATGGCGTTACTCTCGCTTGAATTACGGAAACTTCGCGCCATCATCCCGATAACCGCCCTGTAATTTACTTCCGTGGAATTAGTCACATGATAAACTATTACGTAAAAATGTTCCTTATCGGAAAAATAATATACTAGTTTATCGTTTCGCATCTTCCCCGACCCTGCGAATATGGTAATG
>JAKANM010000012.1 GCA_021812425.1 bacterium
ATTCCTGGTTGGACTCTTCGGGACGTGGCGAATAATTTGGTGAAACTTGGCATCGCTTCTTCCACTCTCGACGTCTACAAAGTTACCGGTAAACCAGCCGATCAGAATGAGCCTGGCACCAGCGCGGAGGGTTCGCTCGCTCCCGAAACGGTACGTTTTTTTAAGGATGTGACGGTCGAAGAAGTGATAAAGACTTTTCATGATCTCAGGGTAAAACAGCTGACGCCGGAATTGATAGCCGCCATCAAAGTCCGGAATATTAAGCCAGAGGAATTATTGACGATGGCAAGCATCGTCGAGAAAGAAGCCAGAACCGAGGCTGATCGAAAATTGGTGGCGGACATTTTGTGGCGTCGCGTGAAGGTTGGTATGGCTTTGCAAGTTGATTCGACGGTTCATTACGCAATCGACAAAACTGGTGATGTCTATACCACTGACAAAGAAAGAAGCGTTGATTCGTCCTGGAACACCTACAAGCATCCTGGTTTGCCGCCGGGGCCGATCTGCAATCCCAGCCTTGATTCGATTGAAGCGGCGCTAAGCCCTGAGCCAAATGGGTATTGGTTTTTTCTTAGCGGGACGGACGGCGTGATGCACTACGCGAAAACCTTGGAGGAACATACCGCGAATCGGTATAAATATTTGAGATAATATGTTAACATCCGAATTTGATTATAATTTACCGCCGGAGCTGATCGCTCAGTCGCCGATCGAACCAAGGGACAGTTCGCGTCTCATGGTCATTGATCGTAAAAAGAAAAAAGTAGATCAGGGAAAGTTTTTTGATATCCTAAATTTTTTGAAAGAGGGTGATTTGGTGGTTTGGAACAATACTAAAGTTTTCAAAGCGCGGCTTCGGGGAAAAATTTTGCTGGACGAGGCATCGGATGGCATTCAAAAGAAAATTTCTTCTACGGATAAAATTTTGAATATGTCGCCGGTCGAGATTTTTCTCGTCAGGCCGATGGAAAATAATCATGTCTGGAAAGTGCTGGCGAAACCCGGCAAGAGGCTGCGCCTTGGGATGAAAGTTCAGTTTGCGCCGGATTTCTTTTGTGAAGTGATGTTGAAAGAAAAAGACGGTACGGTGCTTATGCAGTTTGAAGAGGATGACTTTTCCGTCAGAGCGAAGGCGAATAAATATGGCGAGGTGCCGACACCACCGTATGTAAAAAATTCGGATGTGGGTGAGCGTTATCAAACTGTTTTCGCGAAGCACGAAGGATCGGTCGCGGCGCCGACGGCCGGATTTCATTTCACGGCGGAATTAATTCAAAAATTAAAAAGCCAGGGAGTTGAGTTCGCGGAGGTGACGTTGCATGTCGGCCTCGGGACATTTTTGCCGGTAAAATCTGAAAATATCGAGGAACATAAGATGCATAGTGAATGGGTGGAGCTCACGGCGAAAAATGCTGATTTGATTAATGAAGCCAAAGCCGAAAAGCGACGGGTGGTGGCGGTCGGGACCACAACGGTGCGGACGCTTGAGGGGATTGCGAAACAGACCGGTGAAAAATTAAAAGCCTACAGCGGCGACATCAACATTTTCATCACGCCTGGTTTCAAATTTCAGATTGTCGACGCGCTTGTTACTAATTTTCATCTGCCGAAGTCGACCTTGCTCATGTTGGTGTCAGCATTTATCGGGGATAGAGAATTTACTTTGGAATGTTACAGACAAGCGATCAAAGAAAAATATCGGTTTTTTAGTTTTGGGGATGCGATGTTCATAAGTTAAAAAAAACCGCCCTGTTTGGGCGGTTTTTATTTTGGAAGTTTTTTAGTTCGCGGCTACTCTGATCGCCGGACCCATGGTTGAGCAGAGTACGAGATTCTGAATGTAGGTTCCTTTGGCGGTGGCTGGTTTGGATTTCTTCAACGATTCGATAAAGGTGTTAAAATTTTCTTTCAATTTTGCTTCACCGAAACTTACCTTGCCGATCGCTTGGTGGATATTTGAAGTGTCGTCGTTCTTGTAGGTGACTTTACCTTTCTTCAATTCCTCGATCAATTTCTTGATGTTCGGACCGACAGTTTCAGTTTTTGGGTTTGGCATGAGACCTTTTGGACCGAGCACTTTCGCGACCTGGGCCAATTTTGACATCATGTCCGGAGTAGTAACAGCGATCTCAAATTCAATTTTGCCGGTGTCTTTGATTTTTTTGATATCTTCTTCGCCGTAGATGAAGTCAGCTCCGGCCTCTTTGGCTTCCTTTTCCTTTTCTGGAGCGACGAAGGCGGCGACGGTTTTTGATTTGCCGGTGCCGTGCGGTAGAGTGACCGTGGCGCGGATTTGCTGTTCGCCTTTCTTCGGGTCGATGCCGAGATGAGCGTGCACTTCCACGGTGGCGTCGAATTTCACGGCGCTGGTTTCGAGGACGAGTTTGATGGCTTCGTCGACGCTGTAGACCTTATTTTTGTCGACCTTGGTCGCGAGGTCCTTCATTCTTTTGGACATACATTGGTATGTTAAGTGGTAATAGCCCCCGAATGTGTCAGGGTCCCACCTGAGTTAAAAGTGCGTTCAGTATAGCTAAATTGTTTGAATTTGTCAAGAATCTTGACATGCAGGCTTCAAAGTGACATTGTTAGACAAAGTCAGGCTCTTAAAAAATTTAAAGGAGGCAACAAATGAGTATTGACCAATCGAAGTACGCGAAAAAGCTGTTTTTGTTTTTTCTTATTTTTTCCGTCCTTTTGTTAATTGAATCAATTCCCGTTTTTCTGCACGGGACCGTAAAAGATGTGGTGTTTTTCGTATCGATTTTGATTTTTACAGTGGTCGAGACGCTTCAGCAATACCTCCTCTTCAAGGCACGGCCGATTTCGAAACTCAAGGTCGGTCTAGACCTCGCACAAATTCTGGTGTTGGTCCTTGCGGCAGCTAATCGGGCGGCAAATCATAGGGAGTTGGAAACAGTCCTTTTTCTGTTTGGCGTCGTTGGCTTTATGCTGCGTTTGCACTACGATGTCAAGGCTTTGAAAGCAAAAAAATAGTACGAACAACACTCTAAGGAGACACTGCAATGACAACCGAAGAGAGATCTCAGCTGTATTTGTCGTACCGAAACCTGGGTTGCCTAAGGCATCTCCGCGCTCGGCAATCCGACGCGAGTAGGCGGTTTTTTGAAGACACATTTGAAGGTTGGTTGTGCTACTCTCGTTCGCCGTTCGCGATCGACGCCGACCAAAAGCTTCTGCCGTCGAAAGCAGTTTGTCGCCTTGAGGACAAGACGCAAGTTGTGACTCGTTCTCGATTTACGGAGCATCCGAATCGGCACATCCGTTCCCGCCGCCGCCATACCTCTGACGTCGACAACATCGCCACGATGATTGCCGGTTATCTGGGATTGGATGATAGCCTGGCTCGAGCGATCGCGATCGGTCACGACATGGGGCATGTTCCGTTTGGATATCTCGGCGAGACGTTCCTGACCCAGATGACTGGGCGGGAATTTCGTCATGAGGTGTTCGGCGTCATCGTCGCTCAAAGAATCGAACGTAGCGGAGCTGGCTTGAATTTGACGAAGCAAGTGCTTGAAGGAATCCTTCATCATTCGCGCGGCCTCGGTGATCTGAAGATCAAGCTCGGAATTTCCGAGGAGGCCAACGCCGTCATGTACGCCGACAAGATCGCCTACGTTTTCTCAGACATCAACGATCTCTTTTTCGCGAGTCGTTTCGGCCTGAGGTTGAAAAGTTTTCCACTGCTGGAGAATCGGCTCGGCTGGTTCGGAGAGATGCAACGTGTTCGCGTTCGGAAATGCGTCGAGGCACTCTGTCTTGAATCGGCAGAAAAAGGTCATGTCTCGTTCGCGGAATCCGAAACCGCCGAACGTTTCGCGGAACTCAAAAAGCTGATGTATGAGGTCTACCCACTCGCAAACTATAGTCCTCCCCACGGGGATGACGACCTAGTTCGAGTGTATGAATACCTCGAGAAGACGGTCGAAGGCGTCAATCCGGCCGTCGCTTTCGCTCTGCTCTGTGACAGCGAGGTAATCTCTCTCATCGACAAGAAAGTGCTGAAAGCGGAGGATATCGACGATTTGACCATTGCCAAAATCATTCCCCGTATCCAGGGTCGAGGCATAGGTTTCTCTGATCCGGATCTGAATTGGTAGTTTCAGAAAAATAAAAAAAGGCCCCGCACCGCGGGGCCTGTATTATTTTTTATATTTTTTTTATTTTATCCCAACCAATCTTCGAACTTCCGCCATAGTTTGGTCTGCAACTTTTTTCGCGCTCTTAGCTCCCTGATCCAGAACTTTTTGTAATTTCTTTTCGTCAGTCAAATATTCAGCGCGCTTCTTTCTGAAATCCGTAAAAGCTTTGCTGATTGCTTCGGCTAGAGCGGTTTTCAGATCGCCATAGCGAATCGTGCCATTCTTTTCATCCTCGGTAAACTTTGTGTGTACTTTGGCGTCACTAAATTCTTTGAGTAGAAGAAGCAGATTTTGTACGCCCGGCGCGTCGGCGCCGCCTTCGGTCGCGGTTACTGCTTTTTTTAATTTTGCTTCTATTACTTCTGATTCATCGGCCAATTCGACTACATGTCCTTGTCCTAAACTTTTGCTCATTTTTTTGGTTGGCTCGAGCAGGCTCATCACTTTTGGAATTTTGGTGAGAAGCGGTTTCACTTCAGAAAAGAAAACACCATAACGATTGTTGAACCAGCGGCCAATATCGTTCGTTAATTCCAGATGTTGAATTTGATCTTGGCCGATCGGCACCATTTCTCCTTTGTAAAGCAGAATATCAGCGGCTTGGAGGATCGGGTAGGTGAGAAGTCCGGCGTTAATATTTTTTTCCTGGTGCGCCGACTTGTCTTTGAATTGAGTCATACGCTCCAGCTCCGCCACGTGCGTTACGGTATTAAAAACCCAGTTCAGCTCAGTGTGTCCGTCAACCTCGGATTGGACAAAAAAAGTGGTTTTCTTTGGGTCGATGCCGGCGGCGAGCAGTTCGGCGGCTGTAATTTTAATTTGCTTCCCTCGTTCCTCAGCCGTTTGCGTACCGGTTAGACTGTGCAGGTCGGCGATAAAAATATACATTTCGTATTTACCGGAATTTTGAAGCTCGACCCAATTTTTTACCGCGCCGAGATAATTTCCGATATGAAGATTTCCAGTCGGCTGAATGCCGGAGATGATTACTGGTTTTGACATAGATTAATAATGATATTTTCTATTTTCAGCTATCATCATAGCACGATAAATCTGCTCCAGCAATATAACGCGCGCCATTTGATGAGTGAAGGTGAGAGGAGAGAGCGAAAAAGTGCTGTTTGACTTCAGAACGACGTCTCGCGAGAGTCCGAGCGGTCCGCCGATGATGAAGGTGGTTGAGTGTGAAAGACTGGACCAGTTTGAAAGGTTTTTCGCGAATTGCACCGAACTGAACTGCTTGCCCTTTTCTTCGAGCGCCACCACAAAGTTGTCTCTAATTTTTTCAAGAATCTCCAAAATCTTCTTCCCTTCCTTTTCTTTGATCATTTCGACGGGATCTTTCTCGCTAAACGGCTCTTCCTTGATTTCATGAAAAGTAATCTGGGATGAAGATGAAAGACGCTTCAAATATTCCGCTTCAGCTTCGCGCCAATATCCCTCTTTTAATTTTCCGACGACGATAAGATGAAGATGAATCATAATATGGGTAGATTAGCAAGATTACGCTTAGTTGTCAATTTTTTTCCCCAAAATTAGCCAAAATTATGTTTGACAAAAACGCTAAAATGTGCTACAATACTCGTGTTTATTTTCGATAGATTCATCTATATGCGTAAGAGACATGAGCAAGAGAGCCAGGGACGAGAAAATGTTGAATTAAAATCCCAAAAAACCATTGAGGAAATTAACAGTGATAGCGATTTCATGGATGGTTTTATGGAACGCAATGCCTGGGCCAATCAAAAAATCGCGGATTTCGGAAGAGTGGAAAGCCGGGCGGACGTCGAGGCGGTAGAGGGTATTTGGCGCGAGATTTATGTAATTTATGAGAAAGAGAATGAAGCAAAGAAGGAAGTTCATCGTCTTTTCGAGAGGGAAATAGGCAAACAGGAAGTCGAGACCGGCATCAAACTTTCGCCAGAGGATATGGAGAAAGTTTTCGATCAGCTGAGTCCGGCCATCGAGTCTCTAACCATGGAATCAAAAGATGATGAGAAGATTTCAAATTTGGTCGACGAGCTTGATAAATTGGCGAAAGAAGAAAAAGAGTGTTGGGAAAGAGAAAAAAAATTACGAGACACTTTGAACAAGATCGAAGGAAGAAAACGCGGGGTTGAGCGGGAATTAGTTAATTGGAAAAAAATTCAAATGGACGAGGGGACATTTTCGCCCGGTTCATTAATGTATAAATTTTGGAAAAGCAAGGAACAAAAAAAAGCCGCCGAAAGAATCAAATTTTTTGAAAGCTTAAAGCAGGAGAGCGGCGGATTGGAAATCGCCAAAATGGAGTATGAATCGGCTTGCCTTGGACTTTTGAATGAATCATTGAAACTTACCTCAGCATTTGAGGTTATTAATGACGCGCAAAATAAAGCGCTTAGCGAATACATGGCGCCGGTGAACGCGCCAGAAACTTTGGAGGACGAGATGGAAGAGTTCGCGAAGTTTTCAGAGATTATAAGCGAGTTGAAGAAATTTTTTGTTAATATAAAAGGGGCGGTTTTGTCCGAGGATCCGGCGAGACGGGCAGGGCAGGAGAAAACCATTCATAAAGTAGAGCAATTAGGATCGAAAATCAGCGAGTTGGACGAGAAACCTTGGAAAATACGGACCACAAGCGCCGATTGGCAGGAATTGTTGGCGTTGGTTGAAGAAGCCGACGGACTGAAGGAAGAGGTGACCGCGATTATTGATCCGGACGCGCCAAAAAAATCCGTTGAGGAAAAATTATACAAGATATTAAGGCAGGGTGATGAGGAAAGACTGAGAGGTATCGGGAAACTTTCTGACGAAGATGTTATTCAGAAATTTTTTTATGATAACCAAGATACAAAGGGCCTAGAAGTGGATCTTGATGAAATGAAAAAAGACGGTAACATGTATAAGGATCTAATAGCGGTGACCGGGTCTTTTAGGGAAATGACAAAATCCGGGCATTTTCTGGATGCGGCTTACAATATCAGGAAGGATTTTGATCGTGTGATGGACGAGCTATCTCCAGGTCATGTGGAAAGTGAAAGAGGGAAGACAATATCCTGGATTTATTATGATCTTGCCGAACAGAAATTTTTGAATAAAAAATTTCGAACCGGTGATCCCGTAAAAGATAAAAAAATCCAAAGCGAAATTTTGAATAAACGTATAGGCAAGGAAGTTAATTGGTTGGTCAGTGGAACAGTTGGGAGTACGGTTGAGTTAGCCCCGGAAATTTATTTGGAGATGTTAAATAAAAATGATGATTCCTATCAGCGGATCATTAATTTGCTCAATAATATCAGACATTTGGTTGCCGAAGGCACGGCTATTGAAGATGAGACGTTCGTGCGCTTAGGTGATGCGGTAAAAGACAATTTGGCAAGCATGAAGGCATCGGAGCCAAACGCTGATCTTCAAGCGCCGGCAGGGAAATTTTTTGATAATCTTAGCGCTGTCAAAGAGATCGTTGGTGAAAATATTACTAAAATTTCCGAAGCGCCGAGAAAGAATGCTCCGGAAGCTCTCAAACTTTCCCGTACTCTGAAAGAATGGCATAGAAAACATCCAAAGCTGGAGGTGGCGGTGGATGAAGAAAAAATTTGGAAGGTGATCCGCGCCGAAGTTAGGAGAGATATTGAGAAGGAAATGGACAAGGTCAGAGGAAAAGACACGAAGATCAGAGATGTCGGCCACTCAAAGCTATCGAAGAGTCTTGAAGGGATTATCAGCCGAGTTGGCGGGAACAAAAAAGATCAACGGTCACTTCGTGACCAGGTTATCAGGCAGTTGCAAAAAACTTTGTCGGAAAAGTTGCCTTCTAATAAAAAAACATTTATCCGCGGAGTAATTTTGGATCTAAAAAAACTTAATTTTTCTATATGAGGTCTTTGCCAACCGAACAACTCGAAAAATTGATCAAGGAGAAAAAATGGGATGAATTTGGCGCCCTCATGAAAGAATTGGCGGCTGGAGAGGCGGCCGGCGATGAAATGTTGAACGCGGTCAGAGCCTATGTTAAACAAAAAACTAAATTAACCGAAGAGTACAACAAAAGGTTGGATGGACTGATTCAAGAAGCCGAGAAGGCGGTGGAGGCCGGCAAAAAAATTGATGACGCGGATAAAGTCGCCGGTGTTAAAAATAAAATAAAAGATTTTTAATTTTTTATACGTATGCCAGAAAAAAAATTGGGACCGGAAAATTTTAAAAAGGACCCGGCGGAAGTATATATAGCTGAAAAAAAATTGGAGTCGGAAAGAGCGGCGCGTCGCGCGGAAGAAGAAAGTGCTGGATGGTCGCCAAAAATTACGAAGGAAATGGAAGGGGATATAGTGGTCCAAAAGGGCGCTCCGGAAACAGAAGGAATGAGAAAAGCGGTGTTAACAGAAATTGGTGAAGGGGCAAAATTTGAATCTAAAAGAAAAAAACGAGAGTTTGATAAAGACAAAGAAAGACGTCAATCCGATTCGCTAAGTTAAATAAAAAAATCCGCCAGTTAGGCGGATTTTTTAATCCATTTATTTTTTAGTTCCAAAAATTTATCTTCTTTTATCGCCGCGCGGGTGTCTTCCATAAGTTTCAGCATGAAACGTAGGTTGTGGATGCTAGATAGGCGGAGGGCGAGAATTTCGTCAGCCGCGAACAGATGGTGTAAATAACTCCGAGAATAATTTTTACAGGTTGAGCAGTCGCAGGATGAGTCAATTGGATTTTTGTCGCTTACAAAAGCGGCGTTTTTTATATTTAGGCGGTGTTTATTTTCTTTATCGAAAATAAATAACATGCCGTGGCGCGCGAGGCGGGTAGGAGCGACGCAGTCGAACATGTCGATGCCGTGTTCGACGGCGATAAGCAGATCAGTTGGGTTTAGGCCGATGCCCATGGCGTAGCGCGGTTTGCTTTCGGGGAGGTGTGGTCGTACCCAGTCGATGATGTCGCCGGTTTTTTCCATGTTGTAGCCGATCGATTCGCCGCCGATAGCGATGCCGTCGAAGTCGAGGGAGGCGATGTATTTAGCGGATGCTTCCCGCAGGTCTTTCGAGATCGCGCCCTGGATTATCCCAAATAAATATTGGCGGTAGCCGTGGTAAGAAGTGTTTTTTTGATGCGCGACTAAACTGCGTTTCGCCCAGCGGTGCGTCCGGTCCATCGCCTCTTTGGTATATTCGAGGCTGGCGTCATCCGGCGTGCATTCATCAAATGCCATGATGATGTCGGCGCCAAGTTTGTGTTGGATGTCTGTCGCAACTTCTGGGGTAAAGGTATGCAGGGATCCGTCGCGATGGCTGCGGAAAGTGACGCCGTCATCGGTGATTTTTACGAGTGAGCCCTGTTGGCCGACGGACTTTTTTTCTTTTTGCAGTCCGAGACTGAACACTTGAAATCCGCCGCTGTCAGTTAGGATTGGCCCGGGCCAATTCATGAATCGATGCAACCCGCCGGCTTCGGCGATGATGTCTTCACCCGGCTGTAAATGCAGGTGATAGGTATTGCCAAGGATAATTTGTGAATTGATATTTTTTAGATCCGCGCTGTCCAGGGTTTTTACCGTTGCCTGGGTGCCGACTGGCATGAACGCGGGCGTCAAAATATCGCCATGGTCAGTGGAAATTAGGCCAGTCCTAGCTTCAGAACCGGCGTCTTTATGGAGTTGTTTGAAAAATGACATAAGCATCAGTATACCATTATTGATGGAAAAAACAAGGTGTGATATGATGCAAAGCCATATATATGAGTTTATGATAAATTTCGAAAAAGAACTCAACGCAGAACAGCTGGCAGTCGTGCAAAATGGCGACGGTCCATGTTTGGTTTTGGCCGGCGCTGGTAGCGGCAAAACTCGCACCATCACCTATCGCGTCGCGTATTTATTAGAAAAAGGGATTAAACCGGAAAATATTTTATTGGTTACTTTTACCAATAAAGCGGCGAATGAGATGAAGGAAAGGGTTAAAAAATTAACAAACCAGGAGCGGGCGTTGCCATGGTCGGGAACATTTCACCATATTGCTTTCCGTATCCTTCGTCAGTACGCGCCGCTCATCGGTTACGGGAATAATTTTTCAGTCTTGGACAGCGATGACAGCGAGTCGATTATCAAAATTTGCATCAAGGAAAATAAACCGGACAGCAATCAGCGTTTTCCGTCCGCTTCAAATGTTCTTTCGGCGATAAGCTTCGCGCGCAACGCTCGGCGCCCATTGCCGGAGGTTCTTGAGGAACGCTTCCCGCAGTCGTTGATGTTTTTATCCGAGATCGAACGGATCGCCGTCGCCTATGAACGTCGAAAAAAAGAGGCAAATGCTATGGATTTTGATGATCTATTATTAAATTTGCTTTTGCTTTTGAATGATGATTCGGTCGCGAGGAAGTTTGCCACGGAGTTTCAATATATTCTCGTCGACGAGTATCAAGATACCAACTCGATACAGGCCGCGATTATAAAAAAGCTGGCCGTTGTCCATAAAAATATTTTGGTGGTTGGCGACGACGCGCAGAGCATCTATTCATTCCGAGCCGCGATGATTGAAAATATTTTGCAGTTTGAAAAAGATTATCCAGGCGCGAAAATTTTTAAACTTGAAACAAACTATCGTTCCAGCCGGGAAATTTTGGAAGTGGCAAACAGCATTATCGAAAATAATCGCGCGCAGTACAAAAAAAGTTTGAAGACGATACTGGAAGGTGAAAAGCCGGATCTGTTTCCACAGCTTGATCAGCAGTCGGAAGGTCAATTCGTGGCGGAAAAAATTGCGGAGTTGTTGAAGGCCGGTACTTCGCCGTCGGAAATTTCCGTTTTATTCCGCGCCGCGCACCATTCGCAAATGCTGGAAGTAGAGTTGGTCCAGCGCGGGATCGCGTATGATTACCGCGGCGGTGTGCGTTTTTTTGAGCGTAGTCATATCAAGGATGTGTTGGCCTTTTTGCGCGCTCTAAACAATGTTGCCGATTCGGCCGCTTGGCTTCGCCTTCTCATGCACGAAGAGGGGATCGGGCCGGCCGCGGCGCAGAAAGTTATTGAGACACTGCGAGGTTTGCCGTCCGCCAATGTCGTTATTGATGCCGGCCGTTCGGTGCTATCCGGTAAGGCTTTATCAGGATGGGAAAATTTTGCGGCAATTTGGGATAAATTACTCACCGCTCCGATTACTGTACCAAATGAACTGATTCAGACAATTTTGAAATCTTCATACCGCGATTATCTGGAAGCGGAGTTTGTCGACAGCAAGGAGAGGCTGCAGGATCTGATGCAACTTGCCTTGTTCGCGGAGAAGTTTGATGATCTCTCGGAATTTCTCGCAAGTACGACCTTGCAGGAAAATTTTGCCGCGCCAAAATCAGAACAAAAGTCTGTGAGGAGCGATAAAATTATTCTTTCGACCGTTCACCAGGCGAAGGGGCTCGAATGGGAAGCAGTTTTCATCATTAATCTCGCCAACGGCTCTTTCCCAAGCGAGCGTTCGGCGCGTGAGCCGAGAGGGCTAGAGGAGGAACGCCGTCTTTTGTATGTGGCGATCACGCGCGCGAAAAGAAAACTTTTTTTGACTTATCCGATGGCGGGCGGAATGTATGGCGATTTTCTTTCCGGCCCGAGTCGGTTCCTCGATGAGATAAATCCGGATTTTATCAACGATCATTCATTATTATCGACGGATGTGACGGTGCTGAACGACCCGTCAGCCGGGGTGGAATATGTCAGTGAGGAAGAACCAAAGAAATTGAGACCCGGAAGTTTCCTTAGGGATATAGATGATTTGTAATCTCTAAACTGAAACTCGCTTCATGAAATCTTCCAAAATTTTATAATATTCATCGATCGATTCCACCCGCACCCACTCATCTGGTCCATGCATGCCTTCGCCAGTCGGCTGAGAGATTATCACCGGCACATTGTTGATCGTAAAAAATCTCGCATCCGATGATCCGTGCTCAAAAATTATCTTTGCCGTTTTTCCCGTGATTGATTTAATCGCCGCTCGGTAATGTTTTAGCGCGGCGCAGTCTGGGTCGGCTAAAACCATCGGCTCATTAAACATCACTTCAATTTGGATTTCCGGAGGGCAAAGTTTTTTGGCGCGTTCAATAATATTGTCTGGTTGGTCTTTCTCGGTATAGCGAACATCACAATGCGCCGTTGCCAAGTCAGGTACCTGGTTTACCGCCACACCGCCTTCAATTGTGCCGATATTGCAGGTTGTTATCCAGTGGTCCTCTGGGTGTTCATGATGCGGAGTAAAGAGGGTTTCAAATTTGCTCAAAAATTTATTTAGGATGCTGATAGCGCTGATTCCGCTCCAAGGTCGCGAACCATGAGCGGCCTTACCCTCTGCGATGACGGCTAATTGGAGCACGCCTTTTTCTTTGACGACTAGGTTGAGTTCGCTTTGTCCGCCGTCCGGCACGACTACTGCTTCCGTCGCTCCGTAGCCGAGATCTACCATGTTCCCGACACCGTTCATGCCGCCGATTTCTTCGTCGCCGGTGAGTAGCAGGCCGAAATTTTCGTTGGTTTTGAAATTATTTTTCGTGTACTCGATCAAAACAGCGTCACCGCTTTTCATGTCGAGACTGCCTCGTCCTAGCAGTTTGTCGCCTTCGAGTCTGGGAGTGAATTGGCCGTTTTCTCCGTCGACTACATCGAGATGTCCGCACAGTAAGACTGGCGGTTTCGTAACACGGCCGACGTAAAGTGAATGTTTATTGTTGAAAACAATGCGTTTTGATTTAATACCCGCCTCCAGCAAATATTTTTCCACAAAATCAAAGCACTTCAATAGTTCCTCCGGTCTAGAAGCGGTCGAACGGAAGCGTATGAGTTGTTCGGTCAATTTTAGTAGATTTTTCTGCATAACATATGTAGTCTATCAATTCCTTGACAATTAATAAAGATTTTGCTAAACTGTCGTCAGAACGCTAGACAAAAAACTCGTGGCTGAGCAATTTCGTTCAGCTTTTTATTTTCGAGCGAATGAGTGAAATAAGAATAAATTCTTATTTCCGAATGAGCGAAGAAAATATGTGGCGAAGCCCATATTTATAAAATTAATATATATTATTTCGTCATCACGAGGCCGAAGGCCGTGGTGATCCCCTGGGATTGCTACGTCGCTGAGCTCCTCGCAATGACATTGCAAACTATGCCTACACTCAATCAGTTAATTCGGAAGCCACGCAAGGCAAACATCAGGAAGACCAAAACGCCGGCCCTCCAGTACTCGGTCGATAATTTACATCGCCGTGTCACCAAGTTTCCAAAAGGAAGCGGTTTTAAGCGTGGCGTTTGCACCAAGGTGTATACCACCACTCCAAAGAAACCAAACTCAGCTTTGCGCAAAGTCGCGAAGGTCCGCCTAAGCAACGGCATGGAAGTCATCGCCTATATTCCCGGCGAAGGTCATAACCTTCAGGAGCACTCCATCGTCCTTATTCGCGGCGGTCGTGTGAAAGATTTGCCTGGTGTCCGCTACCATATCGTACGCGGTATTTATGACACCCAAGGTATCGCCACTCGCCGACGCGGCCGCAGTCTTTACGGCAGTAAGCGTCCGAAGGCAGCTAAAAAATAATTTTGATTACTGATTATATATATGAGAGGAAAAAAAGCAAAAATTCGCGTCATTGCGCCAGACCCAAAGTATGGCAATGCCATGATCGGTAAATTTATCAATCATGTCATGCAACGCGGTAAGAAATCCGTGGCTGTTGAAATAGTTTATGAAGCTCTCGAATCTATCGCCGCTAGCGCCAAGAAGGACGCGGTAAAGGTTTTCGAAGAGGCTCTCCGCGCTGTCCAACCTCAACTTGAAATCCGCACCCGACGCGTCGGTGGCGCCAACTATCAAATCCCGATGCCGGTTCGCGGTGAACGCCAGAATGCGCTCGCTTTCCGCTGGATCATTGGAGCCGCTCGCGCGAAGAAAGGACAAAAGATGGCTGAGAAATTAGCCACTGTTTTGCTCGAAGCCAGCCAGGGACTGGGCGACGCCGTGAAGAAGCGCGATGATGTGCATCGCATGGCAGAAGCCAACAAGGCTTTTGCTCACTTCGCAAGATTTTCCAAATAATTTTGTCATATGCCTCGAGAATATTCACTCGATAAAACTCGTAACATCGGCATCATGGCTCACATCGACGCCGGCAAGACCACGACTTCGGAACGTGTGCTTTTTTATACCGGCAAGAAGCACAAGATCGGCGAAGTGCACGAAGGTGAAGCCACGATGGACTGGATGGAGCAGGAGAAAGAACGCGGCATCACTATTACTTCCGCCGCCACCACTTGTTTCTGGAAAGGGCATCGCATCAACCTTATCGATACTCCTGGTCACGTCGACTTCACGGTTGAAGTTGAACGCAGTTTGCGTGTCCTCGACGGCGCGGTGGCCGTGTTTGACGCTTCTCAAGGTGTCGAACCGCAATCCGAAACCGTCTGGCATCAAGCTGACAAATATAACGTGCCTCGCGTCGCCTTCATAAACAAGATGGACAAGATGGGCGCTGATTTTTTCATGAGTCTTAGTTCAATCTTGGACAGGCTTTCCCCGAACGCGGTCGCGATTCAGCTTCCGATCGGCGCTGAAGGGACATTTTCAGGATTGATTGACCTCATCGAAGAGAAAGCTTACAAGTTTGAAGGATCAAGAGGTGAGAACGTCGTTGAGATGCCGATCCCGGAAGACATGAAAGAAAAGGTAAAAGAATACCGCGCCAAGATGGTAGAAAAAATCGCTGAATCGACCGACGCCACCATGGAAAAATTTTTGAATGGCGGGACTTTTTCAATTGATGAAATCCGCACCGCGATTCGTCACATGGTTTTGAAAAGCGCTATTTATCCGGTTATCTGCGGCTCAGCGCTCGGCAACATTGGTGTTCAGCCAATGCTTGACGCTGTAGTCCATTACCTCCCAGCTCCGACCGATGTTCCTGCTGTCAAAGGCACCAATCCTGATACCGACGAGCCAGAAACTCGCCAAATTTCCGATTCGGAAAAATTTTGCGGTCTCGCTTTCAAGATTGCCACCGACCCGTTCGTCGGAAAATTAGTTTTCTTCCGAGTTTACTCTGGCGTCGTTCAAGCCGGCAGTTATGTTTACAATTCTACCAAAGGAACACGCGAGCGTCTCGGCCGCATCGTCCGCATGCACGCCAATCAGCGTGAAGATGTCACTGAAGTTTATGCCGGAGAAATTGCCGCCGCGATCGGTCTGAAGGAAGTTGTCACGGGCGACACCATTTGTGATGAAGATCATCCAATCATTCTCGAACGTCCGACTTTCGCCGAACCGGTGATCTCGATGGCGATCGAACCAAAAACCAAAGCCGACCAAGAGAGGATCGGCATGGCGATGCAGAAACTCGCTGAAGAGGATCCGACTTTCCGCGTTCATACCGATGAAGAAACCCTCCAGACGATTATTTCCGGCATGGGCGAACTTCACCTTGATATTATCGTTGATCGCATGAAACGCGAATTTAAGGTTGAGGCCAACGTCGGCGCTCCGCAAGTTGCCTACAAAGAAACTATCCGTTCTTCCGCTGAAGCTGAGGGAAAATATATCAAACAATCCGGCGGCAAGGGTCAGTATGGACATTGCTGGCTCAGAGTTGAACCGATGGACAGAAATGACGAAGAAGCGGTGAAGGCGGCTGCGAAAAACGGTTTTGAATTTGTTGATGAAATAAAAGGCGGCGCGATTCCGCGCGAATTTATTCCCGCTATTGAAAAGGGTATCAAAGAAGGTGTAAGCCGCGGCATTCAGGCCGGCTACCCGGTAGTGGATGCGAAAGTTACTGTCTACGACGGCTCATACCACGAAGTTGACTCCTCAGAAATCGCTTTCAAGATGGCCGGTTCGATGGCTTTCGCGGCCGCTTGTAAAAAGGCTACTCCGGTAATTCTTGAGCCGATCATGAAGATTGAAGTTGTCACTCCGGAGAGTTTCATGGGGGACGTCATCGGCGACCTCAACGCCAAACGCGGGCAAATTCTCGAGATGACGGATCGCGGCGCGATGAAAGTCGTCCGCGCCATGGTGCCGCTCGCGAGCATGTTCGGTTATGTCACCAACCTTCGCTCGATGAGTCAGGGACGCGCTTCTTCAAGTATGGAATTTGATCATTACGCGGATGTGCCGAGAAACGTAGCAGATCAGATTATTGCCGGAAAATCAAAATAAATTTGTTCTTTATAAACTCGTCCTTAAACAGGGCGAGTTTTTTTTATTATAAATTATTTCTGACTCTGTCCCGGCACGACTACTTTTAGCGGCAAAAAGTGATTAAAATAAATACCGCCTACGCGGCGGGCGGGTACTTTTTTGGCATACAAAAAAGTACCCAAAAAATATGCTCGCAGCTGCCCTCCTACCAGAATTTTCTCGACTCGTTTCGCTGTGGCGCAAAACTCGTCGCTTGGCTCCTCAAACAATGCGCCACCCACGCTCACCTCGCCGTGAAAATTTGGTCGTCGTTCAGACGCTCGTAGGACAATGTCGATGACCGAGCCTTTGGCGAGTGAGGGTAACTTCCCGACGAACGAAGATTTTTTTCAATGTGATTATGCTGATTTGAAAAAAATTGTGAGTGAGTCGTTGGAAGTTGCCGAACGAGACTACCGCTCGGGGTATTTTTGGATACTTTTTGTACAAGCAAAAAGTATCCCTGCCTACCGGCAGGCAGGCGCCCGCCGCGTAGGCGGTCTTTGTTCGTTTGCACAAATGGGGTGGCACACCGACGCCCGACAGGGCGTATCATTGATTTTTTCTTAAAAACTGCTATCTTATACCCATGAAATTCAAAATTCACTCCGACTATCAACCAGCCGGCGATCAGCCAAAAGCGATCGAACAGCTGGTCGATGGTCTTGAAAAAAATCTAAAACGCCAGACTCTCCTCGGCGTCACCGGCTCCGGCAAAACATTCACGATCGCGAATGTGATCGAGCGTGTTCAAAAGCCTACGCTAGTCATCGCGCACAACAAAACTCTCGCCGCTCAGCTTTGCAACGAGTTCCGTGAATTTTTCCCAAAGAACGCTGTGGAGTATTTTGTCAGTTATTACGATTACTATCAGCCGGAGGCGTACATGCCAAACTCTGATACCTACATCGAAAAGGAAGCGATGATCAACGAGGAAATCGATCGTCTTCGCCACGCCTGCACTCAGGCTTTGCTTACCCGCGACGATACGATTATTGTTGCTTCCGTGTCCGCCATCTACGGTCTCGGTTCGCCGTTTGAATATGAAAAAATTGTTTTGCATTTGCGAAAGGGGCAGGAGCTTGATCGCCGCGCGATGCTCGAGCAGTTGATCGCGATGCAATTTGAAAGGACGAACAGCGAATTGAAGCGCGGGTCATTCCGTCTGCGCGGGCAGGTTTTTGAAATTATGCCGGTGAATGAGGACGCGATTTATCGTTTTGAAATTTCGAGCCACATCGATAGTATTGAATTTGTGGACAGCGTGACTAGAAAAGTAAAACGTTCGCAGGAGGATGCTTGGTTTTTTCCGGCGCGGCATTATGTAGTTGGTGAAGAGGGGAGAAAGCAGGCGTTTGAACGTATCAATAATGAACTGCAGAATCAGCTGGCGCTCCTTGAAAAGCAAGGCAAAGTTTTGGAATATGAAAGATTGAAACGCCGTGTGGCATATGACCTTCAGATGATAAAAAATGTTGGCTATTGCAACGGCATTGAAAATTATTCCCGTCATTTTGAGGGACGCGCTGAGGGCGAACCGCCATTTACCCTGCTTGATTACTTTTTGCATGGAGGCAAACGAGATTTCCTCACTGTTATCGACGAGTCTCACGTCACGCTTCCGCAAATCCGCAGTATGTACAACGGCGACAAAGCTAGGAAGGATACTTTGGTAGAGCACGGTTTCCGTTTGCCGAGCGCGCGCGACAATCGTCCGCTCACTTACAGCGAATTTGATTCCAAAATCGGCCAGGCCGTTTATGTTTCCGCGACGCCGAGCGAGTATGAGATAAAAATCAGTGAGCGAGTGGTGGAGCAAATCGTTCGTCCGACTGGGTTAATCGACCCGGAAGTTATCGTGCGGCCGATTGTTAGCCGTAAATCCCGTTCTGTCATTCTGAGTGAAACGAAGAATCTCTTAAACAAAAATGACAAGGGATCCTTCACTGTCGCTCAGGATGACAATGGTTTGTCCCAAGTCGAAGATTTAATCATCCGCATTGAGGAACGGGTGAAAAATAACGAGCGCGTGCTTGTCACCACCCTCACCAAAAAGATGGCCGAGGATCTGACGGAGCATCTGAAAGAAAAAAAGATCAAGGTGGCGTATCTTCACAGCGATGTCAGCACGCTCGATCGCATCGAGGTTATTATGAATTTACGGCTTGGTAAAAATGATGTGATTGTCGGAGTAAACCTTCTGCGTGAAGGACTTGATATGCCGGAAGTTTCACTGGTCGCGATTCTCGACGCAGATAAAGAAGGATTTCTTCGAAGTGAAACAAGTTTGATTCAGACGATCGGCCGCGCCGCGCGCAATGTAAATGGTCAGGTCGTTTTGTACGCGGACAATATTACCGGCTCGATGAAAAAAGCGATTGAAGAAACCAATCGTCGTCGTGAGATCCAGATGGCTTATAACAAGGATCACGGCATCACTCCGAAGACCATCGAAAAAGCGATTCGAAATATTTTGGAGGAGTTTGGAATTTCGGCTGACAAAGCGAAGAATCGCAAGGCCATCGCCCGGCGCGATCGCCTCGCTACCACTACCGAGCTAGATCTGATTGGCGACGGACGCACAATAAATGTTATAATAAAAGAAAAAGAAACACAGATGAAGTCAGCGGCAAAGGAATTGGATTTCGAATTGGCGGCGATTTTGCGCGACGAGATACGAGAGCTCCGGGCGAGGGAGAAAACGACCGAGGTAAAGGAATTAAAAAAAGCGCCGAGGAAATATGCAAAAAAATAAAATGTTATGGCTGGCCGGCATTGGGGGGATTTTATTTTTGATTTTTTTTATAATTTTGTTAGTTTTTACTAACCTCGATATTTTGCAGGAAAGAGCTTTTATATTTTTTCCACCTGACGCGCCCAGCACCACGGTTGGTCTCATCTTCGGCGGCGGTCTGAACAAGGATGGCGGCTTGAATTCAATGGTGGCGGATCGGGTAGCCGCCGGAGTGGCGTTGCTTCGTTCTGGCAAAGTCGGTGAACTCATTATCACGGGCGACGACGGCAGAATCCACAGTAATGAAGTCGATGCGATGAAAAAAGCGGCGCTCGAGTTGGGTGTCGCGGCGGACAAAATTATTGTTGATCGTCATGGTTATCGCACCTATGACAGTTGTTACCGCGCGGCTAAAGTTTATAAGATAAAAAGAGTAGTTGCGGTTTCACAATTTTTTCACTTGCCGAGGATAATTTTCCTCTGTGAACACTTCGGAGTCGGCACCACCGGCGTCGCGGCGGACTTCCGGAATTATGGG
>JAKANM010000047.1 GCA_021812425.1 bacterium
TCTACTCTGAACGAGCAGGGCGGCGGGGCTTCGCTTCGGCTCGGGCGCGGCGGAATTCCCCCCACACCCCCCTTCCGCCGCGCCCTCGCTTTTCGCGCCAACGGAATTTGTGCCAGCGTTAGCTGGCGCGCCGCTTTTGTATTACTCTATCAGATTTTCACGAAAAATTAAAGTCGGATTTCCTTTTCGAGCCAATCAATCTTTTCGTTCTTTCGTTTCCAAAAAATATCTTCCCAAATGTAATGAACCGCGAGCATTGAATACTCACTATATTGTTTTTTAATATCGTCTCTGATTTTGTTTACCGAAACAAGTGGCTTCTCATAGAAAAGCCGGGAATATATTTTTTGTTGCCACGGCGCGACATGGTCAAAAGTATTATATTGATGGCAAACTTCAAAAAGCAAAATGCGAGCGGTTTCTGGTCCAACTCCGTATAATCTCATCAATTCTTTTTTCGCACTCTCTTGGTCGAGAGTTCGTAATTTTAGCTCGTCAATTTTGCCTTCGGCAAAATCTTTCGATAAACGCCTTATGAATTTTGCTCGGTATCCAATTTTCAAATCTCTCAAATTTTGTTCTGAAACATTGTTAAGTTTTTCCGGCAACCAAATTGAAAAAATATCTTTTCCGTCAAATTTCATTTTCGTCCCAAAATTGTCTAGCAAGGTATTTGTCATTTGCACTGTCCGCCGAACTGTAGCATTTTGCAAAAGCACGGCAATGATAAGTAGCTCATATAGGTTATGCGCGCTTGAATTGCGCATGCCTAACCATTTTTTGAAAATTGGATAAAAGCGTTTATCGCTTTTGGCGAGCTTGTTAAATTCTTTTAAATCAGCGTTTAGATCAAAACGCCAAATAATTTCTTGTTTGATTTTCTCAAGTTCGCTATCGGAAATTTTATTGTCATGGAAAACAGAAACTTTGATTTTTGGCTTTTGAGCTTCTCCCTTATTTTCTATTTTGAGACCAAAAAGCCGTTTACCTATTCTGATAGTTTGCCAATACTTCTCAGATTCCCAATCACTTAACTTATCTGGATAATGCGAGGGTTTATGAAAAGTGCCGTCGAAGTGAAACGGCGAGCTTGGCGAAATAAAAAATTCCTTTTTATTTTTCAACGCTTGGGATTTCATAAAACTGTCGGCTCATCAATCGAAAAATACTTTTTGTCCGCGTCAATGGTCGCTAGGCAACCAATCGGCAAAATATAGTTTTCAACATTATGTCCAAGCTCGCCGATTTCCAAAATTGGAAATGAATATCCTTTGGTAACTTCTAAAATCACGTCTGACACTCCGCGGTTTTTCTCCTTATCTTTCATTTCGTGATCTTCAAACCAGCCGATTATAAGGCCGCGGATTTCCCCGAAAACGCCATTTAACTTCAATGTGGTAAATTGTCTATCAAGATGACCGACATCATCCGTTCCTTCCAAAAATAAAATGGCGTTTTCAAAATCCTGGCCGTATCCGGCAAGCATCGTACTACTTAGGCAACCGGAGTGGCCGCCGACAAGTATTCCTGTGGCTTTTCCGCCACGAATACAACGCCAACCAGAGTTTTTTACATCTTTTCTTTCTTGGTGTTGCCAATTTTTATCCTCGTGGAGTTGTCCAACATTTCCGTCAAAAAGTGTTTTTACGAAATTTTGTTTGTATGGTTCAGTAACTTTGCGCCCAAATGTCCAAAGCAAATCAGGGCCATGATAAGTTACCAATCCTGTTTTTGAAAAAATTGCGTTAAGCAAAGTAGTGCCATCGGAAATTCCCGCAAAAATTTTAGGATTTTGTTTGATAACTTCGTAATCAATACCATCAAGTAAGTGATTGGCGGTTTCGCCACCTTGCGACATCAAAATCATTTTTACTTCTGGGTCTTTCCAAATTTTGTTAAAATCCTCTATTCGTGCCTCTCTTGTTCCAGCATTGTAAAAATATTGGTCAAAGGTGTGTTCGCCGAGTTTTACTTTTAATCCAAACTCCTGCAAGGTGGCGACCGCGACATCAAATTGCTTACGCAATTTTTCTGTTACTGGTTCTGAAGGCGAAACTATTCCGACGACATCGCCTTGTTGTAATCTTTTAGGTTTAATTATTTTCATAGTAATTCTTTTGGTGAAATACTTAATGCTTTTGCGACTTTCTGAACTGTTAAAAGTGAGGGGTTCCTTCTTCCTCGCTCCAAACCGCTAATATAAGTCCTGTGAACGCCTAAAATTTTTGCCATGTCTCCTTGTGATAGCTTCTTTTTTAGGCGCGCTTCTCTAAGTTTTTTACCAAATTTTGCAACTTCGTTTGTCATAAGGGAATTTATCCACTCTTGCATTGATTTTAGCAAATGTTGTATGATTGGTCTATGGATAGCAATCATTCAACATCTTTAGGGAGCAAATCTGTTGTGTGCGCACGGGAGGGTGGGGCAAACACAACTCCATTCCTTGCGGCGCATTTTGCTTTGCAAAATACAAATTCCGTTGGCGCGAAAAGCGAGGGCGCGGCGGAAGGGGGGTGTGGGGGGAATTCCGCCGCGCCCGAGCCGAAGCGAAGCCCCGCCGCCCTGCTCGTTCAGAGTAGAACACCAAAGAAAAGTTTTGTTTTCCTTTTAGAAGAAAAAATTGGTCGTGCGCAAAATCAAAATCGCAAACAAAACTTTTCTTTGGTGGGGCGAGCGTTAGCGAGCGGCGGCGGGGCGGAGCGAGTTAGTTTCCCTCAAAAAATGTTCGAGCAGAGTTGTATAATTCCACCAAAAAAAACACTAGATTTTTTCTAGTGTTTTTTTTGCTTAACAATCGATAAAGTGATAAGAAAAACGTCAGTGCGATGTAAAAAACAGTTGCCCATTTTTACATCGATCGACCATATACCGCGCTCTGCGCGGAAGCATCAAAGATTAATTTTCAAGTTTCAAGTATCAATTTTCAATTAAGTCTCAAGTTTCAACTTTCAAGTATTTACTTGATCATTGATAATTGGATATTAACTGATCATTGAACATTGATAATTGACCATTATTTTGATCATTCCGTGCAAAGCACGGCATTGCTCCTTAGAAAGGAGGTGATCCATCCCCACCTTCCGATAGGGATACCTTGTTACGACTTAGTCCTAGTCACCGATCCCACCGTGTTCCGCGGTTGCAGAATTCAGGTGTTACCGACTCCTCTGACTTGACGGGCGGTGTGTACAAGACCCGAGAACGTATTCACCGTGGTATGGCTGACCCACGGTTACTAGCGATTCCGACTTCATGAGGGCGAGTTGCAGCCCTCAATCCGAACTGGGGATAGGTTTGATGGGATTAGCTCCAGCTTGCGCTATTGCAACCCTTTGTTACTATCCATTGTAACATGTGTGTAGCCCGAGGCGTAAGAGCCACGCTGATTTGACGTCATCCCCACCTTCCTCCGACTTAACGCCGGCAGTCCTCTGAGACATAGTAACTCAGAGCAGGGGTTGCGCTCGTTGACCGACTTAACGGTACACTTCACAGCACGAGCTGACGGCAACCGTGCAACACCTGTCACCTGGTTCCTTGCGGCACGGTCCAGTTTCCTGGACTTTCCAGGGATGTCAAGCCTCGGTAAGGTTCTTCGCTTGCCATCGAATTAAACCACATGTTCCACCGCTTGTGCGGGTCCCCGTCAATTCCTTTGAGTTTTAGCCTTGCGGCCGTACTACCCAGGCGGCACATTTAACGCGTTAGCTACGATACGCAAGGGGTCGATACCTCACATACCTAATGTGCATCGTTTACGGCGTGGACTACCGGGGTATCTAATCCCGTTCGCTCCCCACGCTTTCGTGCCTCAGTGTCAGATCGTTCCCAGCAGACTGCCTTCGCCCTTGGTGTTCCTTATGATATCAACGCATTTCACTGCTACACCATAAGTTCCATCTGCCCCTGAACGCCTCTAGTTCCCCAGTTATCCAGCCCTGCCCTCGGTTGAGCCGAGATATTTAAGCTGAATCTTAAAAAACCACCTACGCACTCTTTACGCCCAATAAATCCGGATAATGTTTGGACCCTACGTATTACCGCGGCTGCTGGCACGTAGTTAGCCGGTCCTTATTCGTATGGTACCTTCAAGATTATTCCCATACAAAAGAAGTTTACAATCCGAGAACCTTCTTCCTTCACGCGGTGTCGCTGCATCAGGCTTTCGCCCATTGTGCAAAATCCCCAACTGCTGCCTCCCGTAGGAGTACGGACCGTGTCTCAGTCCCGTCGTGGGGGGTCCGCCTCTCAGCGCCCCTACCCGTCAT
>JAKANM010000048.1 GCA_021812425.1 bacterium
GGGCGTCAACCTCGTTCGTTTGTGTATCACCATAGTTGTTACAGTTTAGAAGTAATTATTTTACTTCAGAACTGTATACAACGCTAGTTTAACTTACACTTATTTATAAAATTAAACCCTCCCTATTTTCTGTTTCCTCCTTGTTTAAAATATAAACATCATAGTTGTAATCATCATTGCCGACGAACTCCGCCTCGCGCCGGAGCACCGCCTCCAGCGGCCGGCAAGTAAAACAACCCTCTTCCCCGCCAGGACATTTGAATCGCCCGATCTGTCGCGCCACCTTTATCTGTTCCGCGACTGCGAGAACCTTTTCCCGCGCGGTTTCGCTGGCAGGCAGTTCCTTTTCGGTAAGTTTATCATCCGAATTCAAATACCAATAACTGGCTTTCGACACCTCGCGCTTTTGGCAATTATTAACCAGTAACAGGTAAATCGGGAGCTGTAACGAATCTTCGCTTTCCTCCGCCTTGCCGGTTTTGAAATCAATAATATGAACGCTGTCCGTTTCAGGCAGATACTCCAACCAATCTATTTTACCACACAAAATAATATTGTTCTCGTCTGATAGCCAAAAATATGGCAGATCCATCTGAATCTTTACCGCCAACCCCTCTAGCGGACCGGGGTTTTTCATCACCCGGCGCATCATTTCTGCCCCTCGCATTTTATATTTATATTCGACCTCATCATCCAAAAATCCGCCTTTTTTTCCTTTGACCTTTTCCCATGCTTTTTCAAACTTGCCAATCAACGATTCCGAAAATCGGCTGGTCCTAGGCAAAACCGACAACGATTCCAACACTTCATGCGCCGCCTGACCAAGCGCGAGCGCCGGCGACATAATTTTTATTTTATGGTTGGTCTTTGGGTCGCGATAAACATTTTTCAAAAAATAGGCGCGTGGACAGCGCAGAAAATCGTTAATCGAGGTGTGCGAAACCCAGGTGGCGGTGTATTTGTCTGGCATAAATAAAAAATTCAAGGTGTGATTATCTTACGCTGAGACGACGGTTTTTACAAGGGAAACAAAGGCTCACCTTTTGGGCGAGCCACCAGCTGAAGCTGGATTTGGATAGACTACTCGGGGTCGATATTGTTCTCATGCAACCAGGCTTCAATCTTCTTCTGATGCCTGAACTCAAACGACGCCCAAAAAGTGGTCCTGTGTGCCGCACCCTCCACTTCAGTGGCTATATCACTTTCGTACAGGAACCCTAGAAATTCCGTGATCCGGTGCGCGTCGGCGGTGATATTAACGCGAAAGGTTCTTTTGCCTCTGGGAATTTCCTCGACAATGCTATAAAAGTTCTGCATTTGTTCCTCCAAGAAACTTCGAGTTGTAATTTTGAATTTTCTCCTTCGTGTGTCTTTACAATTTGGCTCGAACTCATTTTATCCGAAATTCCTGAACTAAACCAGACCAAGGAAGCCAGCCCGCCGCCGCTCGCTAACGCTCGCCAGCCAGCAAAAAAGTTTTCTCTGCAATTCTCTCTTTGCGCGCGCCGGATTTTTTCTTCTAAAAGGAAAAGAAAACTTTTTTGCTGGCTTCTGCTCCTCACAGAGCAGGCGGCGGCAATGAATTAAAAGATGAATAAGGTCATTATAACAGAGACCTCTTATTTTCAAAAACGAAACGGTCTCAACCCGTTAAGAATAACCAAAAGAGCCATGCCGGAATCCGCGCCAATTGCATATTCAAGATGAGTAAAACCAAAAAGCGCGAGAATTAAAAATACCGCCTTCACGCCGAGCGAAGCGATAATATTTTGTTTTATGATCTTGATCGTTTTTCTCCCAAGGTTTATTGCGTAAGGGATATTCAAAAGGTTGCTGTTCATTAAAGCAAGATCGGCTGTTTCAATCGCCACATCAGAACCGCCAGCACCCATAGCAATCCCCACAGTTGAACTCGCGAGCGATGGGGTGTCATTTACTCCGTCGCCAACCATCGCCACAAGTCCGTATTTTTGTTTAAACTCCACAATCTTTTGCACTTTTTCATCGGGCAATAAAGAGGCAAAGATTTCCTTTACTCCTAGCTCCTTAGCAACAAAATTAGCCGTATGAGGATTGTCGCCCGTGAGCATAATAGTTTCAATATTTAAACTCCGAAGTTTTTCAATTGTTTCTTTTGATTCTGGGCGAATGGTATCCGTAATCGTCAAAGCGCCCATTATTTTATTTCCTTCACTTATTAACACTACGGTTTTGCCTTCCTTTTCAAATTTTTCCGTCTTTTCTAAAATCTCTTTGGATGTTACGGCGTTCGCGCCTATAAGTTTAAGGTTACCGACGCAATGTTCTAAATCGTTACACACAAGACAAGTGGCCTTTCCTCCTTTTCCGGCGATATTTTCATACCGATCCATGAGATGCGGAGTTATCCCCCGTTCTTGGACAAATTCTAAAATAGCTTTTGATAAAGGGTGGGGAGAAAATTTTTCAATGCCAGCGGCATCAGCCAAAACTTCTTCTTCTGAATAACCATTAAAGGTAATCACATCAGAGATTTTAGGTGCACCCAAAGTTAAAGTTTTCGTCTTATCAAAGGCAATTGCTCTTAGTTTCCCCAACGCTTCAACATACTTTCCGCCTTTTATCAGAATTCCCTTTCGCGAAGCGCCGCCGATTGCCGAAGCAATTGAAACCGGAGTTGAAATGACTAACGCGCAGGGGCAGGCAATTACTAAAAGCACCAACGCCCGATACAGCCACTCATTAAATACTTCGCCAAAAAAGAACGGCGGGATAACTGCAATAAGAAAAGCACCAGCAACTACCGAGGGCGTGTAATATTTTGCAAAACGGTCAATGAATTCTTGGTAAGGGGCGCGCGATCTTTGCGCTTGCTCAACCATCTTTATAATTTTGGAAAAAGTTGAGTTCTTGCTTTCTTTTGTTATTTCGATTTCCAAATAGCCGTTTTGATTGAGCGTGCCAGCGAACACAGAATCGCCCAGTTGTTTATCCTTTGGAACCGCTTCGCCGGTAATAGTTGCTTCGTCCACGGAGGAAAAACCCTTAACCACTAGCCCATCGAGAGGAACCAAATCTCCGGGGCGAACAAGAACTACATCTTTTATTTTCACTTCTTCAACTTTTACCTGTTGGCCGTTTTTCAAAATGGCAGTTTGAGGTGATTTTTTAATAAGAAACTCAACTGCTTTTCGTGAACGCTCAATGCCAAACTCCTCAAAAACTTCAGCCAGCGAAAAGAAAAAGACAACTGCGGCGGCCTCAGCAAGTTGGTTAATATAAATCGCGCCAATAGCTGCAATTGTGACTAGAAAGTTTATATTTAGAAATCTTTGTCTAAACAGTCCGCGGAGGGCGGCAACAAAAACAAAGTATCCTCCAGAAGCAATGGCGATAAAGTAAAAAGCATCGACTATACCATTCAGATCGAGCCAGCGAAAAATCAGAGCGAGTAAAAGACTCGCCCCTGAAATAATAGTAAAAGATTTTCTTAATTTTTCGGCCATAATCATTTTATTAAATCATCAACGCCGACATTCAGAGCCTTCGCAATCTTGGACAGTGTTTCAATAGTCGGATTGATGTTTGCTCCTGACTCAATCTTGATAATCGTGTTATAGGTAACATCGGCAAATTTTGAGAGTTTATCTTGCGAAATACCGAGCTTGTTTCGGTATTTTTTGATATTATCCGCAATTTTTGAGTTGTTGCTTGCGCTCATAGTAATATAACACTATAATCAAAGTAATGGTTACTGAAATTGATTATCATATTACTATGGTATCAAAAAATAACGAATTAGTAAATCTCAAAGGGAGTTCCCTAACCTTTTCCGCGCAGGGAGGGAGGGGCAAGGAAAAGAAAATTGCCGCCGCCAAAATTTCCGTCCGTCCCCGCAAAAACACGGCGAAAGGGGGGTGTGTGGGGAATTCCGCCGTGTTCTTGCAAAAAATAGAGGCCGGCCCCGCCGCCTGCTCTGTGAGGAGCAGAAGCCAGCAAAAAAGTTTTCTTTTCCTTTTAGAAGAAAAAATCCGGCGCGCGCA
>JAKANM010000049.1 GCA_021812425.1 bacterium
GCAATTTGTTCCTTGATATGATCGGTGGCTTTTGGATATTTGGTCGCTCTTAAAATATTTAAAGCGCGCAGATCTTCTTTAAATTTTTTTTCGTAAAATTTGGCAACCTCCCAGGCGCTTTTGCCTTCGCGCGCCGCGCCTTTCTCCATCTTGTCCTCGCCGGTATCGGCATCGCTGGTCAGGTGGCCGACGTCAGTGATGTTCATGATGTGTTTGACCTTGAGGCCATTATATATGAGAGTGCGTTTCAAAACATCCTCGAACACAAAAGTTCTGAGGTTGCCGATATGGGCAAAATTATAAACCGTGGGGCCGCAGGTGTAGAGGCCGACGACTTTTTTGAGCGGTTTAAGGTCTTCGATTTGTTTTGTCAGGGTATTATAAAGTCTGATTGGCATAAGATACGATTCAGTCGTCATTGTACCTAAATTATCAATAGTTATCAACACCTCTATAGTCTGCTTAACCATTTTTTGCTATACTACTTATATGTTTTTCAAAAAGCCAGACGCATACCTAGGGATCGACATCGGCGCGGGAGGAATTAAGGTCGTCGAATTACGGAAAGAAAAAAATCGTCCCGTTCTTTTTACGTACGGATTAACGCGCGAGGCGCAGAACATTCATCAGTTGCTCCAAAAAAAAGAACTTGCGCCGGAGGTAATTTTGCCCGGCAGCCGGTCGCTTTCCGGAGAAAAAGTCACCAAGCAACAGCCGATATTTCAAATCGACGAAGCACAGGTGCAGAATTTTAGTTCTGTCATCAGCGCGGTTTGTCGGGAAGCCAAAACAGTCAGCAAGGTTGCCGTCGCGAGTTTGCCGGTTTCTTCGGTTTTCCACGCGATGGTCACGTTGCCGATTGTCAAAAAGGACGAATTTGGCCGGATTTTGAATGCGGAGATCAAGAAATTATTACCGTATCCGCTTGAGGAAATGGCGATCGAGTATGAGGTTCTGCCCGGCAAAGGCGACGGCTCTGACCACGAACAGCGCGTCCTCGTGAACGCCGCGCCGCGGGCTCTCGTAGTTTTTTTTACAAAAGTTTTTAAGCTGGCCGGTCTTCAGCTTGACTCGCTTGAGCCGGAGTCGATTGCTCTAACTCGCGCCTTGCTCGGCCGCGACGCTTCACCATCCATGTTGATCGATATCGGCGCTGATCGCACCAACTTTTTTATCGTTGAGCAGGCGTTCCCGATTACGCATCATAGTATTGAGTTGGGTGGCGACCGCATCAACCAAATTTTGGCTCAGATTCTTGGTATGGAAATATCTCTGGTAGAGCAGATGAAGCGGGATCTCTTTACCTATATTCTCGAGCAGAAGCAAAATTCCCTGCTCTCGCGTGATGTTTTTCTTTCATTGTTTGATCCGATTATCGATCCTATCATTAAGGAAATCGAATACAGTCTTGAACTTTATATGCGGCAGAGTAATAATCAAGGCAGGCGTCCTGAGAAGATTGTCCTCACCGGTGGTTCGGCATTTTTTCCTTACCTTGCGGAGAAAATTGGTGAAAAGTTTAAGCTAAAATGTTATGTAGGAGATCCGTGGGGGAGGGTTGTTTATCAGGAAAGTTTGAAGCCGATATTACATTCGATCGCTCCGCGCCTGGCGGTTGCTATTGGCCTCGCTCTACGAAATGTGGTATAATCTCCTCAGGATTATTTTTTAAGCCTATAGGGGCTTTGCCACATATATTCTCATTCGCTCGGAAATTCAAATAAATTTTCGTTTCTCTCACTCATTTCGAATATGGATCCAAAATCAGTTCACGTTTTATTGGTCGAGGACGATGTGTTTCTCGCTAGTATTTATCAAAAGAAATTTGAGATGGAGGGGTTCAGGGTTACGGCGGTCGACAATGGCGATAAGGTCCTGCCGGAAGCCAAAAAGAAAAAACCGGACATAATTCTTCTTGACATTCTTTTGCCAAAAAGAGACGGTTTTTCGGTGTTGGCGCTCCTCAAGGCGGACAACGGATTAAAGGACATACCGGTAATTATGCTAACTAATTTGGGTCAGAAAGACGATGTTGATAAGGCGCTTGCCGCCGGCGCGACGGATTATCTGATTAAGGCGCATTTCAAGCCGTCCGAAATCGTTGATAAAGTTAGGAAAATTCTCCATCTTTGAAAAAATGGGGGCAAAAATTATTAAATAGTAAAATATGATTTTTACTTTGAAAGGGGGTGACATATGAAAATGAAAAAACAAGGTTTTACATTGATCGAACTGCTGGTCGTGATTGCGATTATCGGTCTTTTGTCCACTCTTGCGGTAGTTGCCCTTGGCAACGCCCGTACGAAAGCAAGAGACGCGAAACGCATGTCTGACCTCAAACAGATGCAGACGGCGCTTGAGTTGTACTATACGGATAAAAATTCTTATCCACCAGGTACGGCTGTAGATCTTGGAACCACCCCCGCAGCTTGTTTAGGCAGTGGCGGATGGGGAATGACGGGATGTGCCTCAGCTTACATGGGGACTGTTCCTCTTGACCCTAGTAACCCGAGCGAGAAGTATCTCTATACTGCGGCCACGAATACTTACTACATCAATGCTACTTTAGAAGGCACGGTGGGTAGTCTTGGACCAGGAGCGATCCATTTGAATCAGTCTGGTATCAGTGGCGGAGTCGGACCATAGTCGGATCGTAAAAACTTTTTGAAAAGTTGCCCTCACCAGAAATGGTGGGGGTTTTGGTTTTTGCCGTTTCAATGTTATAATTAAGACGAAATTTGATATTATGTTTTCGTTTGAATCATGGTTAGCATATTCATTTATCTTTGTCCTCGGTCTTATCCTTGGCAGTTATTTGAATTCTTGGATGTGGCGTGTACACGAGGGAAAATATGTTTTTCTTGGCAGGAGCATGTGTGTTAGCTGTAGCCGATTTTTGGCATGGTATGAAAATATTCCGCTGGTTAGTTTTCTCGCTTTGAAGGGTAAGTGCCGGACCTGTAAAGTAAAGATTCCGTCTACGTATTTTTTTGTGGAAATGTCGACGGCGCTGTTATTTCTTTTTTTGGTAATGATCGACATCAATATCGGCGTCGCGCCGGTCAGGATGTTTCGCGATTTATTTTTTACCGCGCTCCTCGTAGTGATTTTTGTTTATGACGCGAAATATGGCGAGATTGTTCTCGGAGTGACCTGGCTCGGGGCGATCATTGCCGCCTTCATGAATCTGAAATATTTTGGGTTTAATTTTATGTCGCTTCTGCTTGGCGGGTTAGTCGGCGGCGGGTTTTTCTTGTTTCAGTATTTGGTTTCAAAAGGAAAGTGGATTGGAGGAGGAGATATGCATCTTGGACTTCTGATGGGTGTTCTCCTTGGCTGGCCGAATATTTTAGTGGGATTGTTTATTAGTTATGTCGTGGGCGCGATCGTTTCACTGCTTTTGGTGGCGTTTCGGCGCAAAACTTTCGCTTCCGCGATTCCGTTCGGGACTTTTCTTTCTATCGGGACCCTGGTCGCAATGCTTTTCGGAAATGAGATTGTGAGGTGGTATTTGGGGTTTTTGAGATAAGTTTTGTATTTTGAATGTCATCTTGAGGAATCGAAGGATCTTCCTAAATTTCAATTGTCATCTCGAGGGGATTCACCCCGAGAGATCTCTGTCTCACTTGTCATTCCCGCGAAGGCGGGAATCCACAATTACCTTTTTTCATTCGCCCTCCGCGGGTGGCGGTTCTTTTTTCAGAAAAAGAACCAAAACTGCCGAGCTGGTTGTCTCACTCGGCAACTGTCTGCAGTTCACTCGCGATTTTTTCCAAATCAGCATAATCACATTGGAAAAAATCTTCGTTCGCTGGACCAGTTGCACTCACTCGCCAAACGCTCGGTCATCGACAATGTCCTCCGAGCGTATGCGAGGCGAAGCAACTCGACACAACGAAAGCGAGCGTGGGTGGCACAATGTTTGAGGAGCCACGCGACGAGTCTTGTGTCACAGCTCGTTGAG
>JAKANM010000013.1 GCA_021812425.1 bacterium
GCGCTAACTTAACAAATCCCCTTACACCGTAGCTTAATCTAATTATTCGCATAGCTTCTTGGACTTAAAGGAGTCCAAGATGTATGTGGCCTTGTATAGCCGCACCAGCGGTAGATACTACTGAGTTAAACTTGGCAAGGAAAGGTTATCCACTTTTTTCGCTTAATTATGCACAATTTATCCACCTTTATCAAAAATTACGCAGTTTGAAACTAACTCGATGAATGTTATACTGCTACAACTAGCTAATATTTAATCACAATCATTTCGAGCGTAGTGAAAAATTTCTGTCCCGACTAGCGACTTGGACAGATGTCTCTCATTTCCTTCGAGATGACCAAATTTCTACTATGACAAACAACGAGACCTGGCAGGCGGTGCTGGCCGAACTCGAGCTTTCGATCTCCAAAGCAAACTTTATTACCTGGTTTAAAAATACCGGTATCATTTCCTTCGATCAAGGGCAAGTTTTAATTTGTGTCCCGAACGCCTTTACCAAAGCCTGGCTAGAAAAAAAATACCATCAACAAATCGTCAAATCCCTGGAAAGAATTGCGGCAAAAGCAATCAAAAAATTAGATTATAAAATCGACAACATTAAAAATCTCGACCAGCCAGTTCCGGTTTTACAAAATAACCCTGTTAGTGTTGAAGCTCCGCCAGTTGAGACTCAGCCGTCATACATTCCTTCTCCCCTACCACCAGCCAATGGCAGTTTCACAGTCAATCCAAAATACACCTTCGAAAGCTTTGTGGTTGGCAAGGGTAGTGAACTGGCTTACGCCGCCGCTCAAGCCGTCACAGCTCGCCCAGGCGAGGCCTACAACCCGTTATTTATCTACGGGGGAGTTGGCCTAGGTAAAACCCATCTGATCCAAGCGGTCGGCAACGCCCTTTTCAAAAAAAATCCTCACATGAATATTATGTATGTGAGCGCGGAGAAATTTTCCAATGACTTTATTTCCTCCATCAAAGAAGGCGCTGCGAAAGACTTCCAAAATCGTTATCGACATATCGACCTCTTACTTATTGATGATATTCAATTTATTGCCGGAAAGGATCGGACTCAGGAATCCTTTTTTCATACCTTTAACGAGCTCCACCAACAAAACAAACAAGTCATTATTACTTCTGACCGGCCGCCAAAGGCTATTCCTGCCCTAGAAGACCGCTTAAAGTCACGTTTTGAGTGGGGGATGATTGCTGATGTTTCTGCACCGGATTTCGAAACTAGGACCGCAATTCTTGAGAAAAAATGCCAAGAAAAGAATTACCCCCTGCCGATAAAGATCCTTGAGGTAATATCTGCCAACATCCAAAGTAATATCCGTGAACTTGAAGGCGCCCTGAACAAAATTATCGTTTATCATCAGCTTAAAAACATCCCGCCGACGGTCGAATCCGTTAAATTATTAGTGACTAACGTCAATAACACTTCCTCGCGGCGCTCGCTCACTCCTCGCCAACTAATCGACATCGTTTGCCAATTTTACTCTCTTGATCGCGAAGAATTAATCAGTAAAAATCGGGAAAAAAAGATTTCGATGCCGCGACAAGTGATTATGTATTTGATGCGAGAGGAGTTAAAAATGTCATACCCGTCCATTGGTGACGAACTAGGCGGTCGTGATCATACCACCGCGATGCACGCGCATGAGAAAGTACGGCTTGAAGTTGAAAATGATTTAAAACTAAAACAGGAAATTGATTTACTCCGTCAGCGTTTCTACGTGAATAATATTTAATGTTCTGTTGATAACTCGTAATTATTGTTAACAAAATTGTTTATAACACAGTTAGTAAAAACTTGATAAGTTAATTTTCATCCACCAAGAGCGCACAAAAATTCGTCTCTATCCACAGACAATAAATCAAAAAACAATCTTGTCCCCGATCAACGCAAAAACTTTCCACTGCTGACCTAAAATTCTGAACACTAAATTTTCGAAGTCTTAGCCACTCTTTGCACTTCTCCACCTTGTCCACACCCCTTATTATTACTATTACTTATTTATATATAAAATATAATATATTAATAAACAAGAATAGCCTATGAAAATTTCTTGCACTAAAGAAAACTTATCTGGAGCCTTATCGTTGGTGAGCGGGGTGACCGGAAAAAATATAAATTTGCCGATTTTGAATAATATTTTGATTCGGGTAAATGATAATAAGGTTGAGTTTGTTGCGACTAATTTAGAAACGGCCGTGATCGTCGTCGTTAGAGCTAAGGTGGAAGAAACGGGTTCATTTACAGTTCCGGCTAGAACTTTAACCGATTTTGTTAACCTGCTTCCGAACGAAACTATAGATTTTAGCGTAAAAGAGAGTGAATTGTTGGTAAAATGCGGTAAATCAGCAACAAAAATAAAAGGCACTTCGGCCGAGGATTTTCCCGTTATTCCAGCAATTCCCAATGGTAAGGGGTATTTGGTGGAGGCGGTTTTATTTAAAGATGCGTTAAATAAGGTTTTGCCGGCGGTTGCAAAAAACGATATCAGACCGGAATTATCAGGGTTGTTTGCCTTTTTTGATACGGAAAACAAACAGCTTGTTCTGGCTGCGACTGATAGTTATCGATTGGCTGAGAAAAAATTAAAATTGGAACAGGGCGACGTGGAAATGAAAATAATCATTCCAGCGCGTACGGCATTAGAAATTAATCATTTACTTGTCAGTGTCGGCAATAGTGAAGGAAGTGAGAAAAACGCCCGGATCTTGATCGGAGACAATCAAATGGTTGTATTATTTAATAACGCCGAAATTATCTCTCGTTTGGTCGAAGGGCAATATCCTGATTATACCCAAATTATCCCCAAAGAATTTAATACTACCGTAACAATCGATACTCAAAAATTAGTTAAGGAAATGAAAGCCTCCGGTCTTTTTACGACCACCGGAGTGAACGCCGTATCATTAGGGTTGAAACCAAAACAAAATCTTATGGAAATTTCCTCGGTCTCAAGTCAAACCGGTGAATACAATTCTGAATTAGAAGTTGAAGTCAAAGGCGAAGAGAATACTGTTCTCTTAAATAATCGTTATGTTTTGGATGGATTAAATAATTTCAATACTTCCGAAACAAGTTTGAAAATTAATAATGGCGACAGCGCCTGTCTCTTCGCGCCCAAAGGGGACGAAAGTTACCTGTATATTGTCATGCCGATTCGACAATAAAGGACCTGCCCGCATTGCTACGCAAAGCGTTGCAGGCGGGTTGACAAAACCTCAAAAAAGAGTAGTTTTAACTCGGAACTGCTCTTTTTTTAACCCACGAAAGGAAACGCCAATGCCGAATTGGAAATTAAGTAGGTTGAAAGTTGAAGCTGGAAAGCCGTCGGTCGGAGCAATGACTGAGTTCGATGGGAAAACAATCAAATGTCTTGAGTCAGCGCTCAGAATCGCGGCCGCCTCGAATTGCACCAAACCTGTTTTTTCCCGTTATCATGTAAAGGGAATGATAACGACCGAAAATAAAAAAGGTTTTCCTCAGTCGGGGAACATTGAATATGGCAACTGCCAAGCCCTTCACAATGAAGAGATGGCAGTCGCGGCCTTAATTTCTCGATGTAACTCTTCAGAAGTGTCGGGAACTCGGGTTCTCACGATCGTCTCAGGAAAAGGTGAGGGGTCTCTTGAAAACCTAACCATGCCCTGTGGAAATTGCCGCGACATCCTTCGGGACGTGATTGGTGAGGATTGCCTGATTGTTTCCGGGACCGAAGATGGTGGAACAGCAATCGTGGCGAAACTTTCCGACTGTCTCTTCGAGCGGTATTCGTCGGTAGAGAAAAGCAAACTTGTCGGCCTGATTCCGGAAATAAAGAAATTGATCTGGAAGGCCGCGGAAATTCAAGACAACCCGTACAACAATCTCAGTACCGGGCAAAGATTTCCGCTCCGGAACTATTACGCGCAGGTTTTTGCGGGACAATCGAAAAATGAATTGTCTTCTTTTCTTGGAGCGCTGGATGTTCCAGCCGATTTCCATGCAATTTACCCGATTGAGGATGCGCTCCGTGCCGCGAAACGTAATCGGGCCTTGGTTTTGAAAGGCGTTAAGGTGATCTCGTTCGGGTCTGGAAAAAATCCGCCCGACGTGATGTATCGTGATCGCCAGCGACTCCTTGAAGCGGCGTTCGATACCGAACTCCTAATCGGGGAGCGTTGCAATCCAGAGGTGTTGCTCGTCACCGTTGATATGTTCGACGTCTCAAGGATCACCGGTGCCTGGCGGACGACGGTCGAGGAATGGCTGCCGTTCCCGTTCTCGCCGCGTTGTTTCGGCGCGGAGTTTTTGGAAGATCGGCGCCAGAAGCTGAAAGATAAAATCCGCCGTTAATTCGGCGAAGAGCCTCTTGCTTGTCTACGGACGGCAAGAGGCTTTATATTTTACCACTCCAAAGTCCCTCCAACTTTGTACTCCGTGACCCGCGTTTCAAAGAAGTTTTTTTCCTTATTTAGATCGATTGCCTCCGACATCCAGGGGAAAGGATTTGGAGTGTTGTACTGTAAAGGTAAATCAACTCTTTCAAGGCGGCGGTCGGCGATGTATTCGATATATTTTTTGAAGCCGTCCGCGTTCATTCCAAAAATACCTTTCGGGAATACCTCGGCGGCAAATTTTGCTTCGAGATCGACCGCTTGCTTCACAAGATTGATCGCGCGGGCCTGAAATTCTGGCGTCCAGAGTTCTGGCTGTTCCTCTTTGATAGCGTTGATGATATTAATCCCAAAGTTTAAATGCTGCGACTCGTCGCGCATAATGTACTGGATTTGCTCAGCCGCGCCGACCATTTTATTTTGCCGCTGGAAGCCGAACATCACCGCGAAAGAACTGTAAAAAAATATTCCTTCAAGAATTAGGGAGAAGACAACCATATTTTCGAGGAACTTTTGATCGGACTCGAAAGTTCCGGTTTTGAAGTTGCCGTCAAAAATTCCTTCATTAAAACTTAGGATGAAAGCATCCTTGTCGTAGATTGCATCGACCTCGCGATACATGTTAAATATTTCACCTTCGTCGAGGCTTAAACTTTCAACGATGTATTGGTAAGCGTGAGTATGGACCGCTTCTTCGTAGGCTTGCCTGAGTAGATACAGGCGGCACTCTGGTGAAGTGATGTGGCGATACATTGCGAGTACGACATTGTTGGCGGCGATTGAATCCGCAGTGGTAAAAAATCCTAAAACCGTTTTAAACGCCTTGCGTTCGTCCTCGGACAGTATGGTGGGTGATTTCCAGTGTTCGATGTCTTTCTGCATGCTAATCTCAGTAGGGAGCCAATGGTTGGCATTCCCGGTGTTGTATGCATCCCACGCGAAAGTATGTCGCATGGGATAGAGCTGAATTACGTCGGCGTCTTCGCCGTTGATGATTCGACGTTTGTTGACGTCGACTTTATTGGTGGTTTTTGTGATGGGCATATATTTATGATTGGCATGATTCACAGGTTGGGTCGGCGATGGCGCAGGCCTTGGCTGTTTCGAGGTCGGGGATGGTTGCCGTGACCGCCGCTTTTCGTAAATGGGTGGATCCAAAATCAGCGGTATTAACGGTGGATTTTTCAACTTGTGATGCGGCCATTGTGCGGAGATAGTAGGTAGTTTTGAGTCCCATTTCCCAGGCGTACATATAAATATCGCTGATATCGCGGCCTGAAGTGCCGTGGTAATAAATATTTACGGACTGGCTTTGGTCGATCCATTTGCCGCGGTAGGCGGCCGATTTGATCAACCAATTAGGATTGATTTCAAAAGTTTCCTTGTATTTGTTTCGTATTGCTTCTGGAATTTCATTGATGGCGGCGATACTGCCATCATGATATTTAATTTTACCAAGCATTTCGAAATTCCAAAGAGCAAGTTTTTTCAGGTCATCGATGAGATAGGGATTAATGACGATGAAGTCGCCGGCCTGGTTTGATTTGACATAGAGATTTTTGTACATCGGTTCGATGGTTGGAATACAGCCGACGATATTGGCGGTGGTGGCGGTAGGAGCGACAGCCAAGCAATTTGAATTTCTCATTCCGTTTTCTTTAATTGAAGCTCGGACTGGATTCCAGTTTAATTTACCGCCGCGTTCGACATCGATCTTCTGGTTGCGTTCGCTTTCGAGCAAGTCGAGCGTGTCCTGAGGTAAGATGTCCCGATCCCATTTGGAGCCGTGGAAACTTCCGTACGCGCCGCGTTCGGCGGCAAGTTTTGAAGACGCAAGAATCGCGAAGTAGGATACTACCTCCATGCTGTAGTCGGCAAATTTCACGCACTCCTCGGAGTCAAAATTAGTATTTAGAAGATACAGGGCATCCTGAAAACCTCGCACACCAAGTCCGATTGGACGGTGACGCAGATTGGAGCGTTGCGCATCTTCGGTGGGGTAAAAATTGATATCGATTATATTATCAAGCATGCGTATCGCGATGGTCACGACTTCCTCAACCAGTTTTACGTCAAATTGTTTATTCGTAATAAACTTAGCGAAGTTAAGTGACCCAAGGTTGCAGACGGCGGTTTCATTTTCAGAGGTGTTGAGGGTAATTTCGGTGCAGAGGTTTGAATTATGCACCACACCGACGTGATCTTGAGGGGAGCGGACGTTAGCAGGGTCTTTGAAAGTTATCCAAGGGTGGCCGGTTTCAAACAACATTGCCAGCATCTTTTTCCAGAGGTCGCGGGCTTTTAATTTTTTAAATAATTTAATTTTACCTTCATTTACCATTGTTTCGTATTTTTCGTAGCGTTTCTCGAAGTGTCGACCGTAGAGATCGTGCAGATCCGGCGCTTCATCAGGAGAAAGTAGGGTCCAATTGCCGTCTTCTTTCACGCGTTTCATGAATAAGTCCGGAATCCAGTTGGCAGTATCCATATCATGCGTGCGTCGGCGTTCGTCGCCGGTATTTTTTCGAAGTTCGAGGAAACTTTCAATATCGTAGTGCCAGGTTTCAAGGTAAACGCAGGCTGCGCCACGGCGGCGGCCACTGCGGTTGATCGCGACCGTGACGTCGTTCGCAATTTTTAGAAAAGGAATCACGCCTTGCGATTCTACACCGGTGCCTTGGATGAATGATCCGGTACCGCGGATGTTTGTCCAATCAGTGCCGATGCCACCCGACCATTTTGAAAGCTGAGCATTGTCGGAATAAGTTTTGAAGATATTGTCGAGTGAATCCGTGACGGTATTTAGATAGCAGGATGAAAGTTGCGGTTTGACAGTGCCGGCGTGGAACAGCGTCGGAGTTGACGGAGTGTAGAGCAGTTTTGACATGACGTCGTAGAATTTGATGGTGTGTTCAGTTTTATTTTTTTCGTTAATCGACGCGCCCATGGCAATACGCATCCAGAACATTTGTGGTGTTTCGAGCGCCAGTTTGCTTTCATAATCGGTAATAAAATAGCGATCAATAAGAGTTTGGAGACCCATATAGATGAACAGATCATCACGCTCGATTACCAAATTTTTGCTTAGTTTTTCGAGATCGAAAGTGAGAAGTCGGGGATCAATTCTTCCAAGAGTAACGCCTTTCTTCAGGTTATTTATAAATGCCAAACGATATTGTTCATCTAGTTTTTCGTAATTTATTTTGTCGGCGCCGATTACCTCTTTATAATTATTGGAGAGCAGAAGACGGGCGGCAACTTTGCCATAGGCCGGGTCATGTTCGATCATGGCGCGCACCGTCATGACCAGCGCCCGTCGAAGGTCATTGGTCGTCATGCCTTCGTAAAGTTCGGAACGGCATTGTGAAATTATTGTTTCGACATTGACGTCTGATTCCAATCCTTGCGCTGCATGGCTAAGCGAGCGACGCAATTTTTCCTCGGAGAAGTTTTCTTTTTGGCCAGACCGTTTTACGATTGTTTGCATGGTTGACATAAATGTCATAATAAAAATTAGATATAGGCACTGTATCACATTCCAAATACTAGGGGTAGTATTCGAACTGTGGATAAACTACTATATGTGCTATTTAGGGGCCAAAAAAACACCGGATCAGGGTGTTTTTATTGATATATTTTGATTGTAGGTAGTTATTGCGGCGTGAGTTTTTTTGATACCATTTTCCGCACTTTCGCGCCGTCGGCCTTGCCTTTGGTTTGTTTTACCACCAGCCCCATTACTTTTCCTATGTCCCCGGCAGATTTTGCGCCTAAAGTTTCGATCGCCTTTTCTATTACTGCGGTTAATTCCTCATCTGACATTTGTTTTGGCAAATACGCGCTCATAATTTCGATTTCTGCCTTAGTGTCTGTGATGAGATCTTGCCTTCCGCCAGCTATGAAGTCATTTAAAGCATCAGACAGTTGTTTGACCTGACGGCCGATCACAACCTGAACCTCTTCATCGCTCAATTCTTTTTGCAGTTCTATTTCTTCGTTTTTGATTGCGCTTTTTATGAGGCGAAATACGGATAACTTTTTAGCGTCTCCAGATTTCATCGTGCTTTGAATTTTTTCTTGGATTTCATTGCGAAGTGACATATATTTTTAGTATTGTTTTATGTGTAGAATTGTGGACCGATGGGGATTCGAACCCCAGACCCTCGCGTTGCAAACGCGATGCTCTACCAACTGAGCTATCGGCCCATAAAAGTCAGTAAAATATATCAAAAATTAACAAAAAAGTCAATGTATGATATGCTTAGGCGAGGAATTTATTAAGATTAATTTTATGGAAGAATTATATTTTGTCGGTCAAATATTGTTGGCAATTTTTCTCGGCGGTCTTCTTGGCTGGCAACGTCAGGGATGGCATAAACCGGCTGGACCTCGTACTTACGCTCTTGTTACCGGCGGTTCGACGATGTTTACAATTTTGGCCAGATTCGGCTTTGGTTCGCTATCCGGAGGTAGTAGTATTGCGGCGGCGATTGTTACCGGGATTGGTTTCTTGGGTGTCGGACTCATCTTTCATCGTGAAAATCATGTCGAAGGACTGACCACCGCCGCCGGTCTTTGGATGTCGGCGGCAATCGGAATGGCGGTCGGCCTTAATTATTACATTCTGGCTGTTTTGACTACGCTCATAATTTTTATCGTTCTTGTGATCGATGATCAAAAATTTCGAGCAAACAAAGCGCTTAAGTCTGTGGAAATTGAAACGTAAATTATTATTTTAGGTAGATACTTCCAAGCCAAAACAGCAGAATAGCATATAAAAAATGGAGATGAAAACGCTTCAGAAAATTTAGCAAATAAATTGTCATGACAAATGGATAGCCCGCGATCGCCAGCGGGTTTTTTCTTATTTTTTTGGTCGAGATCAGCATGAGAGTATGCGCATCCCCATTCGAAGGGATGGCATGAATAGCGCTCACGAAGCCAATCCAAATTTCCAGCGCGTGGAGCCAGGTAAAATAAGGTGGCGTAATTTGTGAAAATAAAATTAAACTGGCCAGTGAATTTAGAGTTAGAGGACCAAATGAAATCAGTAAACTTTGGATGAAGCCATTCGGTTCGTCGTGTTCGACAAATCCGGCCGATTTTCCAAATCCAAAAAATTTAACGCGAAAAACTTTTACGCCAGCGAGCAAACAAAATAAAAGATGACCAAGTTCGTGTAGCGCTACGCCGGGAGCGGAAAGGAGCGAAAAAATAATTTGGATCACACTTCGCTGGTATTCATAATTAGAGCAGCAATCGTCCAAAATAACATTGCTAAGTCATTTTTAAAATATGGCACATCGATAAGGCCGTGAATCAACAAAACCGTCAGTGCTGAAAGCAAACAAGCACCTAATATTTGATTTTGGCGATAAATGCGGATCGCCTTAGCAATGAGAAATCCATACAAGATACCAAAGCTCAATAATCCAAGCAGTCCGGTCTCAGTCCAAAAATTTAGAAATATATTGTGCGGATAAATTAGGCGTTCCATTTGTTTTACATTGTAATGCGGTTTTTGGACTTTCCGAAAAAATTGTCTTATGCCAGTACCAAAAACAAATTTTTTAGGTGAGGCGGTCAGAAATTCCGCCGAATATTTCCATAAAATAAGTCGGTTGCCGCTGGACTGATTTTTTGAGGTAATAAAATTTGTAACCGGTGAGAAAAGCGCTCCAGCTACGATTATAAGGAGTAGTAATCCAACTGCTAATCTTCGTTTGTTTAACAGCCAAAGTAGTATTAAAATTCCGCTAAGGATAGCGATAATAGTTCCGAGCGATCTGGTTAAAAAAATAACCGCGAGGCTTAGAAAAAAAATCAAAAATTGAGAGAAAAAAAATATTTTTTTAGGGCTTTTATTTTCGCGAATTAATAAATAAATCGTTAGCATTATCACCGGGCCGAGATATAATCCAACCGCATTCGGCGAGGTAAAGAATGACGTTGCGCGTCCGTCTGTCGGAAGGCTGAAGCCGGTAAATTTTTGAAAAATTCCAAAGATTGAAATACTAAGTGTCGAAAAAGATAAAGCAGTAATCAATAATGTTTGATTGAGCATTTCACGCCGGCCAATTAAAATCAGAAATAAAATTATCGGCTGTAGAAAATATGCGCGCCATTCACCAAATGAGAACCACCACATATCACTGACAAAAATACTGATGACCGATGCGATAAAAAAAGATAAAAAAGCGACGGCGAACCAGCGATTTCTTATGAAAAAGTTTTTTATAATTTTATAGTCGTTTCGGCCATATTTAACCAACCAAGTCCCGGCAAAAGCGGCGAAAGTTATTTCGAAAGCAGTTGATGGCAATGGCCCAAGATTAAAACGAATCAGATAGGCTGGGAAAAGACATATCAGGATTAAAGTAGCGGCGCGAAAGTTGATGAGAGTGAGCACACTGAAAGCAGTCGCGAGCAGGATTACCAAAGTGGATATCATATTGATAGAAAAATTAACCCCTCTCCAAAATAATATCCAACTAGAACATAAAAAATTGTTGATAAAATTACGCCGAGAATATCAGAAATAAAAAAACGTTTGCTGCTCATTTTGAATAGACCGGCGGTAAATGGAACTATCGGGCGGAGGGGGCCGATAAAGCGGGCGATCGAAACTCCGTATTTGCCATATTTTTCCAAAAATTTTTGACCCTTATGTAGCTGTGCAGGCTTAAGCAAATGGTATCGTTCAAGTAGGTTGGTCGCGCCGATTTTACCAAGAAAAAAGCTAACCGCTCCTCCGAGGAGTCCCCCGGCCGTAATAAAAATAATGGCTAAAAATGGCGAAATCCCTTGCCGCGCGCAAAAATAGCCGGCAAACAGTATCAAAGTCGTTCCCGGAAAAAAAAGACCGGCAAAAGCTAATGATTCAAAAAATGAAACCAATCCAAAAAAGGCGAAAGAGAGGAGGATATTTTCTTGGGAAAAAATCGGTAATGAAAGCATGAAAATTGGTTTATATTTGATATAAGCATACTCTTTTTTGAACATAATTTCAATCAATCTTTTGCATTTTTGTAATATATGGTAAAATTTAGACATAAGTATTTTGATATCGATCTTGTCTATGAAAAAGAAGGTTTTAATTGTGGAGGACGATCAAGCATTGTTGAAGGTATTGGCGGCCGGTCTTGGCGCTAAGGAATTCAAAGTGCTAACCGCCAAAGACGGGGAAGAGGGTCTAGAAGTCGCTCTAAATGAGAAGCCCGATCTGATTTTACTCGATCTTCTCATGCCGCGCATGGATGGAATTACGATGTTGAAGAGACTACGCGATGCGGACGGCGAATGGGGTCAAAAAGTAAAAGTAATTATTTTGACCAACCTGGAGGATCAGGATAAATTGGCGGCCGCGGTTGAAAATCGCGTCTATGATTATATGATTAAGAGTAATTGGAATATTTCGGACGTTCTGAAAAAGGTTCGTCTGGAGCTGAAATATACCGAATAATCAAAAATAAAAAAATCGTCTCAATTTTACTCGAGACGATTTTTAATTTTAATCGAAATTTATTTCTTCAGCGCGTGTACCCTGGCCATCAGACGCGACAAGCGGCGGGAGGCGGTATTTTTTTTGATGACACCGATTTTCGCGGCCTTATCAAGGGCTTGCTGAGCGGCGACAACCAATTTCATCGCTTCTCCGGCAGTTTTGGCCTTAGTGACATTCTTGATTGCGGTTCGGAGAGCATCACGTTTTGCTTTATTCTGAATGGCATGACTTTTTGTTTGTCGAAGCGCTTTCTTGGCGCTACTTTTATTTGGCATAACAAATAATATTATCGCTTGTAGGCTTGAGAGCAACCTTACAATTAGTGTCCATAGATTACTCCCATTATCACCAAATGTCAAGGTTAATTATTCGGGTGTGTTAAAAAGTTTGAATTTATACACGAATAAGGTAATAAGCTTTTTTAATTCATCCGTTGTAATTAGCGGATTATTTTCTTCCTTGTGCGCCAGCCCCTCCAGCATTAAGGTTATTTTTTTCTGTCCAGGCTTGTCAGAGTATTACAGGAGTACTTCGTAACTATGTCGTTCAGACCTTTAAGATCTGTTTCACTACAGCTGGATCCAATAAAACCCAACAATGCTTCCGGCATTATCTCAATTCCCGTTTCCATTTTCGGTCCTTTTTCTCTACCCATATGAATCTATTCATTAATTAAAGGTTTTTCAAGTTGTAACGGTTCTATAGTTCTTTCACCACCTGTAATTTTTACCACATCTTTATCAATTTTAGCAAATTCTTTGTACGAGGCATTATAGGCGTTCACCGTGGTATCCAAATTCTTTCCCATTTTTTTTAGATGTTCCTCATAGGCTGATAAATGTTTGCCGAGCTGTTCCACTCCCTTTCGAATTTCCTGCGCGGTCTCCTCAATCCTGAGCGCCTTTAGCCCCTGGAGAACGGTTTGAAGATAGGCCAAAAATGAGGTTGGCGACACAATAATTACATGGTATTTGCCGGCCGCCCGCTGGATTAGACTTTCAGTGTCATCTTTTAAGGCACCAATTTTATTGATAATCAGATCGTAATAAATCGCCTCATGAGGGATAAACATAAAAGCAAAATCCATGGTGTTTTGCTTGGGTTGGATATATTTGGACGTTTCCAGAATGCGTTGTTTTAGGTCGGCCACAAAAGCTTTTTCCAGGCGTTCGCGTTCGATCTCATTTTTCTCTTCACTAATTCTGTTATAATTTTCCAAAGAAAATTTTGAATCAACCGGAATTATTTTGTCCTTCACAAATACCACCGCGTCCACGATTGTGCCGTCGCCCATTGGATATTGCATCTGAAAACTGCCGGGAGGAAGAACATTTTTCAAAAGCGTTTCCAGATAATATTCACCGAGGATGCCGCGCTGTTTTGGATTCTTTAGAATATCCTGAAGGGACTGTAATTGATCGGTAAAAGAAATAACTTGTTTGTTGGTTTCGTCCAGCTTGGTCAGCCCTTTGGTCACGTCGGTAATAACTTTCATGCTCTGTCCAAATTGTGTCTGGATGGTTTTGTTCAAATTGGATTGTGTTTCGTTCATTGCCTTATGGGTGTCAGTCATTTTCTGGTCGACCAGGCGTGAAAGTTCCTGGAGCTGTTGTTGCATCATCAGGAACATGTTTTTGTCTTCAGTTGGCTCAGTTTTGGACAGTTTTTTTGAAATTAAAAATACTGAAAAAAGTATTACTAAAATTAATAAAATTATCATTGTGATTAGGGCTGTTTCCATATTTGAAAGTTGTTCATATCTTGAATACGAAATTATTCGTGTTGGGCATTATATCAGCATGTTAGGCAATAGTAAAATATTGACAATCCGTAAAATTGTCCACATTTGATATCCTTGTCAAACAGGAAATTCGGTGCTATTATAAAGCATTGTTTAGGTATCTGGCTTAGGGTTGAAAAGTCGATTTCGACTTCATGAGGCGGATTATAACTATTTTCTATGTTAAACCACGAACACGAGGGGCAAATGAGCCAAATCGAAACCGAGTGGGAAAAACTTGATGGAGAACGCCAGAAGTTTAACCACGGAGAAGTTTTGGAACATGTCGGCAAAGAGTCATTTCTTCAAAAAAAGGAGTGCGTTTGTTGCATCGACGAGCGGGTCGCGGCGCGCGCGACGCTTGGTGGTGAAGAGGTTGGCGGCCGATGGTTCGTCGCGGGTTCTGGCATACTTTTGCCGGTTGAGAATTGGCAAGAGAGGGCCAAGGCGGCCGCTGAGGAAGCCAACAGGCGAGGTATCAAGAGGTTCAGTTACCATGCCGGCTGTGGGGCGGCTGAATTGGCTGTAAAGGCCGATGCCGCGCAATTGGTTGACGTTGAGAAGTATCGGAAAAATCCCGGGCTTCATGCCGAACAGTTTAGTAATTTGGCTCAAAAAGAGCTTAATCGTCTAACCGGTTTGGACGAAGCGGTGATTTTTGTTCCAAAGGATGAAGTTGTTCCAACGGGATTTCACAACGCCCTCGGAGCGGTAGTTGATGCCACCAGCGAGTTTAATTCGCACACTCTGCCTGATGGCGAACCGCTAAAGCATTGTTTCATGCTCGATTGGAAAAGCGGAGAAAACCTCTCTGCGAGCGAAAAAGGCCTGGATTACAACCTTCTTGAGCTACACACAGCCATCGGCATTGCCTTTGGTCATGGGTTCAAGGAACGCTTCAACTCCAGCAATCCCTTCAATATCGTGATTATGGCGGAGAACGCCGCCCAGCTGGAGAAGGTGCAGATTCGCATCAACAAATACCTAACAACACAGCCTGATGAGATCAGGGATCGCCTAAGGGTGGTACCCTACAATCGAAAGGGTTAGTCAAAACATAAAAATTAGGAGGGAAATGCCCGGCTTTTCAGGCGGGCTTTCCACGCCCTCGTAGCTCAACGGATAGAGCAAATCCGTCCTAAGGATGAGATAGGGGTTCAATTCCCTTCGGGGGCACAGTAAAGACGGGCCTATGGTCTAGTGGTATGACGCGGCATTCGCATTGCCGAAGCGAGAGTCCGATTCTCTCTAGGTCCACAATTAATAACAGCCGAAAGGCTGTTTTTTGTGTATAACTCTGTTGATAAGTAGGGCTAAAAGTGGGGTTTGTATACGTTAGTGTATACAAATTTGATATAGGTTTACATAGTTTAGAAATGTTTCACGTGAAACAATTTTTCTAAAATCCCTAAGGTTAGCCAAAAAAAGCCATTGACTTTTTGGCTAAAATATGCTATACTATTACTATCCTAATAAAACCCTGCCAATCGGCAGGCAGGTAAGACTTCTCGTCCAAGAGTCTGCAACTACAAGCAGATTTTTTTTATTTATTTTTTAACTCACTAACGTAGAAAAACTATGTCAGTCGTAAATCGTTGCGATGCGTTCCTCGCCAAACATCACGAGCATGTCTCGTCGTTTGTATTGTCGATGCTGTTAATATTGACGCTCGACCTGATAACTCCTTCAATACTATTATTAGCATAATTTTTCAAAACATATGCCAAGCCTAAAACAATGTGATGCCTTCCTTGCAAAGCATCATCACTACGTTTCACCATTCGTTCTCGCAATTGCGCTAATTGTAGCGTTAGATTTAGTAACACCAACAATGCTTCTTGCTCAGGAGGCATCTCAATCAAGCACTGCTCCTATATATATAAATCCTATTAATCAGCCTGGCCAACCAATCCAACCCATCCAGCCGACAGTGGTGATGCCGCCATCCGGGTCATCTGTTGATGGATCATTCCAGGGACATCCAAGTCAAGGGCAACCAATGCCCCAACAAAATTTTAGCGGACAGTCAAGGCAATTTGGCGGACAACCTGGCCAAATGGGTGGCAACTTTAATGGTCCAAGCGGACCGTCGGAAGAGCAAATGAATAAACAACAAGCTCAGCGTGAAGCTCAGCAATTAAAACAGATGAAGAGCGGCATGCGGGGAATGGAGCAGGGTATCAAAATGATTCAAAAGCAAATTGATCGTTTAACCAAACAAGGAATCGCCGTCCCGGCAGAAATAAGCGACACCATATCCAAGATTACCGGAATAATTTCAACCTTGAAATTAAGCGATAATTTTCAAGACGTTCAAGATCAAATGCAGGATTTGCCTGATTTAATGCAAACCTTTGATGATCAAAGAATGACTCTTGAAAAACTTTCACGCTGGCCGCAAACCTTGAAACAGGCCAATCAAATTATTAAACAGCTAAATCGCACACTTGCTCAAAACAAGAATTTATCGCTAAGGTTAGCCAAAAATGGCTTTGACATTAACGATATCGTCAGTAAATTTGAAGCGAGTGTTCAGGCGATGAAGGACAGCCGAGATAAGGCAGTTGAACTTATCAAGACCGATCCGGACGCGGCCTATGATGAACTTCAAAATAATGTATTTGAACAGGTGGATGATATAATGCAAAGCGATCGCACCATCAAGGAGCTCGGAAATCTTAGCAGGTTTAAGAGTAGTTTCAAGAGCGGCCTTGCTGAGGGTCAGTCAATGATACGGAAATTAAAAAGTCAGAAGATTGACACTTCAGATCTGGAAGCAAAGTTAGAAGAAATCAAAGGGAAAGCTACCGAAATTAATTCGATTATTAGTCAAAAACCGATCGATACGGAAGCAATAGTCGGCGTTTTCGAGGAACTTGACACGATGCGCCAGGATTTTCAAAGTGCTGCCAGCGATCTTATGGGCGACAGCGGCAGTAATATGCCATGGGAAAGCGGTCCACAACGGTTTAAACAGATTGATACCGGAAGCCTGAATAAATTTATGCCTCAAGGTGGCGGTTCCGGTTTTCAATCTGGTCCGGTGATGCAACAACCTCAGATGGCGCCAGGCACATTCTAATTGTTAAAAATATATATTTGCATATTAAAAATTAAGAAATAAAAAAATCCCCCGCCAGAAGCGAGGGATTTTACTATTCAAAGTCTTCTTTTTTCAGTCCCTTTGCTTTTAAAATATCAGCCAATTTCTTTTTGATCCTGAGTTCAGCTAAACGTATTGCCTCTCGTGAGACTCCATATTTTTTGCTCAGGTCTTCAAGCGTCGCGTCGCCAAGCAGGCGATCTTTTATAATTGTTCGTTCGCGTTCGTTTTTAATATCATTGATTGCATCGTTTAAGTGTTTTTTTCGCTCTTGCTGTTGTGTTGCTTCTTCGGGAGAGATGTCACTATTTGTTAAATTTTCGCCGTAAGTTGGAGAATCCTCGGAGGAGTACATGGGCGCATCTGTCGAATGGAATTTGATAGTTTGAATTTTTCCACCTATCTTGCCAGGTTTGATAGGATTAACTTTTTTATTAATGTAAGCCATGATGTAGGCTTTTATCCAGTTGATGGCATATGAAGCAAATCTAAAACCCCGTTCTGGATCAAATTTTTCAGTCGCTTTTATTAGACCAAGATTTCCCTCCTGGATCAGATCAGAGAGTAAGTCTTCACTAAGCTTGAGTTTGTTAGCTAGTCGTCGTGCGGTAGCTCCGACTAACCTCAGATTGCTGTTGATAAGAAGGTTTTTTGCCTCTTCGTCTCCCCCTTTTATGCGTCGACCTAACTCTTTTTCTTCCTCTGGCGTAAGTAATTTATATTGTTTAGTTTCTTTTTTGTAGACCTCTTGCGAGCTGATTCTTTCTTTGTCCGGCGGTATCCTTGATCGTTCTCCCATATAGGTTAAATATTAGCAAGATAATAATCTCTAGTATAAATTTTTAAGGAGTTAATGTCAATTAAAGTAGTTAAAAAGTTAAGAAATAAAAAAATCGAATTTCTTCGATAACGTGTATACAAGAATTATTTATGTATTACCAGTATTCGTCTTAGGATAACGTCGGAAGATTTTTTGATAAAATTTCCCGTAAAATCAAACCAAGTGCGGTAGAAAATTTCTCTTTTTATTTTGTTTAGCCTGCCAAGTTCCGGGTCTT
>JAKANM010000014.1 GCA_021812425.1 bacterium
CACCCATGTTTTTCGCGTTATCATTCACCGCGAGGCTCCGGCTTCAGTCGAAGATTGTCACGCTTTCGCGAGGGAACATGGTTGGGAGTTTGGCATGGCGCTAAATCCGGATACCCCGCTCGAAGTAGCGATCCCTTACTTTAAAGATTTGGATTACCTATTATTTATGACCGTATATCCAGGACGACAAGGCTCGCCGTTTCAAGAAAAAGTACTGGCAAAAATTCAACAATTTCTCACGCATAAGGGACACCCCAAATTTGGAGTTGATGGCAGTATAAATTCGTCGACAATTAATAATTTTAGAAATTTAAATCCCGACGTATTGAACGTCGGCAGCGCGCTAATGCTCGCTCCGAACATCGAAAAAGCTTACCTTGAATTAAAAGACCAATTACAATCAATATGCTAGATCTAGTCATCATCGGAGGAGCGGCGGCCGGTTGTAGCGCGGCGGTCTATTCGGCGAGACGTAAATTAAATTTCCGAATGATTACGGAAAATATTGGCGGCGAAGTGGCACTCTCCGGAGTTATTAATAACTGGCCGGGAATAATTTCCATCGAGGGATTTGACCTAGCGCAGAAATTAGCCGAACACGTTCGTTCGTATGGAGTAAAAATTGAGGAAGGTCTTTGGGTGGAAAATATCAGCACGGAAAAAAATCATCATCTCGTCAGAGTGAAAGGTCCAAACGGGACGGAAGAAATAAAAACTAAAACGGTAATTATCGCGACCGGTATTCACCCGCGCCTACTCGATATTCCTGGGGAAAAAGAATTTAACCGCAAAGGCGTAACCTACTGCACGGTCTGCGATGGACCTTTATTCAAAAACAAGACGACCGTCACGATCGGCTCCGGAAATAGCGCTCTCGAATCCGCGATCATGATGAATGAAATAGCAAAAAAAGTTTACCTGATCAGTAAATTTACCAACACACCTGAAAATAAAGGCGGGTTTCCAAAAGGGGAAGATATTTTGATTGATAAAGTAAAATCATTGCCAAATGTCGAAATTATTTACGGAGCGAAAGCGACAGCGATTATCGGCAAAGGGCAAGTTCAAACCTTAAAATTTTCTGACAGCGCGAACAAAGAACAATCACTAAATACAGACGGAGTAATGGTCCATGTCGGACAAATCCCAAACTCTGGATTTGTTCAATCAGTAAAATTGGATAAAGGAAAACAAATAATAGTAGATGAAAAATGCCGCACCAATATTTCGGGAATTTTTGCGGCCGGCGACGTCACCAATGTCGCCTACAAACAAATCGGCATCGCCACCGGGCAAGGCATCACTGCCGCGCTCGCGACTATCGAATACATTAACCTCTGGAAAGAGTAAATATGTTCAACCTCCTAGCCATCGGCGACCCCATTATCGACACCCATGTCCGTATCGATGATTCGAACAGCGGCTGTCAACTGATCCCGCATGGGAAAATGAAGCTGTGTTTTGATTATGGCAGTAAAATTCCGATTCGGACGAGTTTTCAAAGCCTTGGCGGTAATGCGGCTAACGTCAGCGTCGGAGCGACAAAGCTCGGTCTCGAATCTGCCATCCTGAGTACCGTCGGAGACGACACCAATGGCAAGATGGCAATTCGCGAGCTGGCAAAATACGGCGTCGATACCAGCTACCTCTCAACTGATAAAAAATCCCACACGCGATACTCTGTCGTCCTAAACTACAAAGAAGAACGAACTATTTTATCGTATTCAGACCACAAAAATTATTTTTGGCCGAAGCCGGAACCAGAAACAGCTTGGATCTACTATACCGGACTGTCCGAAGGCTTTGAGTCCCTCCACGAAGATTTGATGGACTACCTAGAGCGTCACCCGACGGTTCGGCTAGCTTTCAATCCTGGCTCTGGCCTGTTAAAATTCGGTCGCGCCTACCTTCCCGAAATTATTTCTCGCGCCGATCTGCTCATCGTCAATCTCGAAGAAGCCGAGTCGATTACCGGTGAAACAATTGAAAAAGAAAAAACCTACAGCGCTCTGATAAACCAACTACTCAAAATGGGCGCGAAAGAGGTCGCTCTAACCGATGCGGAAAAAGGCGCCTGGGCCGGCAACAAGGACGAACTTTGGCATCTAAAATCATTTCCAGTCACAGTCGTTTCGAAGACTGGCGCCGGCGACGCTTTCTCCGCCGGCTACCTCTCTGCCAGATATTACGAACATGATCTGAAGCACGCTCTCGCCTGGGGTGTCGCAAATAGCACCGCCGTAATTCAAAAAGAAGACCCGCATTCTGGTCTTCTTGATCGCAAAGGTGTCGAACTACTTCTAAATAAGTTCAAAACGATCGTTCCAACCGCGGTCTAGGAAAATTTATTCTTCAAAATTAATTACCACGGAATTGTTAATACCACGCAGATGATTTAATTCCGCTTTTCGGCCTTCAAAAAATTCCGGCGACTTCTCCACCGCCAAACAATCAAGCTCGGGTCCAATCCCACAAAGGCTGTGTTCAAAGCCTTTGACTTTTGATCTGATCTCATCAGCCAAAACCGGATGGTCTGACACTGCTTCGGCCATTTGTCTAAGACCGGAAATAATTTTTTGCACCGACGCGGCAATCTTGCCGTACTCTTCCACCCGCCGCAAATAATTCGCCCTTTCGGTGCTTAATATTTCCTGATTGGTGAGTGCGCGCAGATCACTCTGAATCGCGAATAATGCTTCGTTGATCGCCAGATCCGATTTTGATGATAAAAAATGTCCGCCCATCCGCTTTTCGCAGTTCACAAAAAACTCCCGATAAGCTTTGTTCCATGGCCAAGCTTCATAACCAAAATTCACCATCACATCCTCCAGATCATTCAGTGAAGTAGGTTTTTTTTCAAATTTATCCAAATATCTCCCCATGCGATCCCTGGTTTCTTCCGGAAATAATGGCGGTAAATTTGAATGGAAAATTTTAAAAATCCTGATCGTGGATTTCATATGAAATATTATACATCGCGATTCCAGCCGCTACGCTGACGTTCAAACTTTTCTTTTTTCCTTGCATCGGCAGATGGATAGCAGTGTCGCAATACTTTAGAACATTTGCTGTCACGCCGGTCTTTTCGTTTCCGACCACCAACGCCAGCGGTAATTTCGGTTTCCATGTGTATATACTAACACTCTTCTTGGTTTGCTCCAAGGCAACAATATTAAAACCTTCTTTTTTTAATTTTTTGATGAGCGGAACGGTATTTTTCGCGTGTTCCCATGGGACCCACTTTTCAGCGCCGAGTGAAACTTTATCGACCTGAACATGTGGCGGGCAGGGAGTGAAGCCGGTCAAGTACAGCTTATCAACGCCAGCGCCGTCAGCCGTCCGGAACATCGCGCCGACATTGTGTCCGCTACGGATGTTGGGAAGGATTAAAACAAATTTTTCACGCATACTATTTTTTTTGTTCCAACAATCTACTCATCCACAAACATTGCGCCGCTGTAAGCGCGACGGCGAGAGCATCGGCCGCGTCATCGGATTTTATTTTTTCTTTCAAACCCAGGATCGTTGCAACAATTTTTTGCATCTGACCCTTCTCCGCCCGGCCGTAGCCGGTCATAGACTGTTTAACCTGAAGCGGTGTAAACTCGTCCACCGGAAGGCCACTCTCGACTGCCGTCAGAAGTATTACTCCCCTCGCCTGCCCGACCTCAATCGCCGTTTTTACATTTTTGAAAAAAAATAATTCTTCCACAGCAACACGCGCTGGCCGATACTTTTTAATTAGCGCCACCAGTTCATTACGAACTTCGAGCAAACGATCAACGAATTTATTCTTGGGTGACGTTTCAATACAGCCGAACGCAACTGCCTTCCAGTCGTTCCCACTCGCCTGCTCGATTATGCCAAAACCAACTCTCCCAAAACCAGGATCGATCCCGAGGATACGCATACTAGATTCGTTCCGCTACTTTCCCCCAATCAATCGCTTTCATAAAGGCTTCAATATAATCAGCGCGTTTAATCCCATAATCCAGCATGTAAGCATGTTCAAACACGTCCATCACGAGGACCGGCACACAACCGGCAAAATGTCCGGCATCATGCTCATTGATCCAGACATTGAAAAGTCTATCAGACTCCTTATCAAAATATAAAACAACCCAACCAATGCCGCGCATCGCCGCCATCGCTCGAAAATCTTTCAGAAACGCTTCTAACGACCCAAACTCTTGAACAATTTTTTTGCTCAAAACGTCTTGCTCTGAAATAGCTGAACCATTTTTTGCGGTCAGGTTGCCAAAATAAAGCTCGTGAAGACGCATCCCGTTCCACTCCCAACCAAAGCGGCGATTTAATTCGGAGTATTCCGGCGTCCCAAACTTACCGTCTTTTTCCAAAGCTACCAGAATATCATTAAGCTTGTTAAAGTTGGTTACGTAGCCTTGATACAGGGTGAAGTGATTTTTTAAAAGCTGGTCACTAAAACCAGTGAGACCGAGCAGCGTATCAAAATTTTTAGCTGTATACATAGAGTTAAACTAGATATTATTTATTGCTATTATCTTAGCACAAAAGATAAAATTAAAAAACCGCCTCATTTTCGAAGCGGTTTTTTATTGATTTACTTTTTATACCCAGTCCCGACCGGAATCAAGCGGCCGATAATAACGTTTTCCTTCAGACCTTCGAGATAATCAATCTTGCCGGTAGAGGCGGTATTGATAAGGATGCGCGCAGTCTCTTGGAACGAAGCGGCCGAGAGGAAGCTCTGAGTTGAGAGGGCAACCTTGCTGATGCCGAGCAGAAGCTCACGAGCGGTGGCCGGTTTGCCGCCAGCTTTCTTAATTTGTTTATTGGAAACTTCGAACAACGCCTTTTCAACAATTTCACCCGGCAGAAGATCAGTATCGCAGGCGTCTTCGACGTACACGCGGCTGAACATTTGGCGAATAATAAGTTCGACGTGCTTGTCGTTGACTTTTTGACCTTGCGAAGAATAAATACCCTGCACTTCGGTAAGCACATAACGCTGAACAGCGGCTCGGCCGCGGAGCTCAAACAATTCCTGGAGATTGATACTGCCGTCGGTGAGCTGTTGACCCTTCTCTACCTGATCACCCGATTTCGCAAGAATCTTATATCCTAGCGGAATAATATACTCGCGGACGCGCGGGCCTTCATATTCGAGGCTCACGGTAGTCTTGGTAATTTTCACTTTACCAGGATATTTGGCTTTGATTTCTTCCCCTGATGAACCGCGAACGACGAGGATAGTATCAGTCTCGACCTCAGCGCCATCTTTGACGAGGACTTCGTCTTCAGATTTCACTTTAATCTTCATTTCATCCATGCCTTCAAAATGAATCTTCGCAATTTTTTGTCCGCGGCGGCCCTCGAAAATTTTCTTGCCTGACGGAGCAGTAACGATCTTGCCGTCAGCGTCTTCGATCTCGAGCTTGCCGGCGACTTCAGAGAGAACCGCCTGATGTTTCGGGGTGCGAACTTCGAACAATTCTTCAACGCGCGGCAAACCCTGAGTAATATCAGCACCGCCAGCGGCACCACCGGTATGGAAGGTGCGGAGCGTCAACTGAGTACCAGGTTCACCGATGGACTGCGCGGCGATAATACCGACCGCTGTGCCCATGGCGACTTCGCCGTTGCTTGATAAATCATAACCGTAACATTTGCGGCAAACTGCCTTTGGAAACTTGCATTGGAGGAGAGAACGGACGCGAATGTCTTTAATTCCAGATTCCTCAATCAAACGAGCAGCTTTATCATCAACCGCTTCACCGGCTCGAACGATTATCTTATTGCCAACTTTCACATCATCGATAACATAACGACTCCAAACGCGATCAGACAATTTCTCACCCATCTGTTGGGATTGTTCGGTAGTGATCATTTCACCAGTGGTGTCTCCGCAATCATCTTCGACGATAATGACATCCTGAGAAACATCGACGAGACGGCGCGTAAGATAACCGGCGTTCGCAGTACGGAGGGCGGTATCTGACAAACCTTTGCGGGTACCGTGCGAGGAGATAAAGAATTCCAGCACATCGAACCCTTCCTTGAAGTTGCCTTTGATCGGGAGCTCGATAATATCACCGGACGGAGAAACCACGAGACCCTTCATGCCCATGACCTGACCGAGCTGGCCATAAGTACCGCGAGCGCCGGAATCGATCATGGCGTAGACCGGACCGTTCTTGTCGAGAATATTTTTGTTGTTGAAAATAATACGATCTTTAATGTCAGTCCAAATTTCAAGAATGCGCGCGTGGCGTTCGCTACCGGTTAGGAGACCCTCAGCAAACTGCTCTTCCATTTCTTTGATCTTAATGTCGCCTTCTTTAATCAATTCAGGCTTTTCTTTGATGGCTGGGAAATCGTCCATACCAAGCGAATAGCCGGACTTGGTGACATAGCGATAACCGATATTCTTGAGTTCATCAAGGAAGAAAGCGGTTTCACTTTGCCCATAGATTTCAAGACAAAGGCGGATAATATGAGCGAGTTTTTTGACGTTGATCGTCTCATTGAAATACGGCAATTTGCTCGGAATAATTTCATTGAAGAAAATACGGCCGACTGAAGTCTCAACCATCGGGCTTGATCCTTCAGGAAACTTTTCAAGATTGCTGAAACGAATTTTTATTCTTTCATGAATCGAGATACGGCGGCTCTTGTAAGCAAGGACCGCTTCCTTTTCAGATCCGAAAAACTTCTTCACCTCGCCAGTATCGGAGACTTCATAGTTGGTAAGATAGAAACAGCCGAGCGCGATGTCTTGCTTCGGAGTGATAACCGGCTGGCCTGTCGCTGGCTTAAGCAAATTTTTCTCCGCGGCCATAAGATTTTCGGCTTCGTCTCGAGCTTCAGCGGTGAGCGGCAGGTGGACGGCCATTTGGTCGCCGTCGAAGTCGGCGTTGAAAGCGGTACAAACGAGTGGATGTAGCTGAATAGCTTTACCTTCGACGAGTCGCGGATGGAATGCCTGAATACCGAGGCGGTGAAGCGTCGGCGCGCGGTTCAAAAGTACGCGGGTAGTTTTGGTAAGTTCTTCGAGGATATCCCAAACTTCATCAGCTTCAGATTCGATAAAACGACTTGCGCTACGGACATTGTGCGCGAGTTCGCGTTTGATAACTTCACTCATGATGAACGGTTTGAAAAGTTCGAGCGCCATGCGTTTCGGCAGACCGCATTCATCAATGTTAAGTTGAGGACCGACGACGATTACGGAACGACCAGAATAGTCGACACGTTTTCCGAGCAAGTTCTGGCGGAAACGACCCTGCTTGCCTTTCAAAATATCGGCGAGTGAACGCAATTGGCGTTTCTGGCCGGTCGAGGCGGTGACGGTCTTCGCGTGACGAGCGTTGTTGTCGATGAGCGCGTCAACGGCTTCCTGCAACATGCGTTTCTCATTACGACAAATAACTTCCGGAGCATCGAGCTCAAGCAGACGGCGTAGACGATTGTTGCGGTTGATAACACGGCGATAAAGATCGTTCAAATCAGAGGTCGCGAAACGGCCGCCGTCGAGGGCAACCATCGGGCGAAGATCCGGAGGGATAACCGGAATATTTTTCAAAATCATCCATTCCGGGCGAATCTTATTCATCGCGAGGCTCTTCAAAAGTTTCTTGCGGCGGATGATGCGCTCCAATTTCGCGCCTTTGGATTCCAACTGTTCAGCATTTAATTTTTTGATGGTCTCTTCTAAATTAATACGAGACAGTAAATTGAAAATTGCTTCCGCGCCGATCGAAGCCTCGAACAAATGTCCGTAGCGGAGTGAAAGTTCCTGGTAATGATTTTCGGAAACAATCTTCATCACCTGAAGTTCCTTCAATTCTTTCTCAGCGGAATCAAAATCTTCGTCGAGAGCGGTGCGCTTGCGTTCAGCCTCATCGCGGATTTTATCGACCGCTTTTTGATTTACCTTTTCATCCTGCGCCGCTTTCAATTCTTTTTCGTATTCCTGTTCAATCTGCTTTTTCTTGGTCTTAAATTCCTGGCGAAGAAGATCCTGAGTTTGCTTGCGTTGCGCTTCGTCAACATGCGTGATAATAAAAGACGCAAAGTAAATTACTTTTTCAAGGGCCTGAGCGGAGAGATCAAGGACGAGTCCAACCTTGGATGGCACTGAGCGAAGGAACCAAATATGAGCGGCCGGCGCGATCAGCTCAATATGACCCATGCGTTCGCGGCGGACGAGCGAATGCGTCACTTCGACGCCACATTTATCACAAACGATATTCTTATAACGAATTTTTTTATATTTACCGCAGTAACATTCCCAATCTTTGACTGGTCCAAAAATTTCTTCCGCAAACAGACCGCCTTTCTCAGGTTTCTGAGTGCGGTAATTAATAGTTTCAGGTTTTGAAACTTCGCCGTAGGACCATCCCCGGATAATTTCTGGTGAAGCGAGTTTCAGGCGAATCGCGTCGAACTGCATGGAATGTAATTGATCTCGTGACATATATTTTTAGAGATTCATGAAGAAAATTATTTTTGCTCAGGTTGAACAGTTGTCTGTTCATTGACAATTTCATCCGTTTTCTTCAATTTTTGTTCCTCAGCTTCGACTTCAGCTGCGGGGCGATAAACGCCTGATTCGGACTCACGGAGGAGCTCAACATCAAGTCCAAGACCCTTCAATTCGCGCACCAGCACGTTGAAAGATTCCGGAATATTGACCTTCACTACCGGCTCTCCTTTTATAATAGCTTCATAAGCTTTGGAACGTCCCTGCACATCGTCGGACTTGATTGTGATCATTTCTTGCAGGGTATGCGCCGCGCCGTAGGCCTCAAGCGCCCAAACTTCCATTTCACCGAAACGCTGACCACCGAACTGAGCCTTGCCTCCGAGAGGTTGCTGAGTGATCAAACTATAAGGACCAATTGAGCGTTGATGGATCTTATCTTCGACCATGTGGTTTAGCTTCAACATATAGTTGTAGCCGATGGTAGTCTTGTGGTCGAAAGGTTCACCGGTGCGGCCGTCGCAAAGCTGGATTTGGCCGTTGGTTGGGAGACCGGCCCGGCTTAATTCGCCTTTGATCTGAGTTTCATTGATACCATTTAAGACCGGAGTCGCAACCTTAAACTGAAGCGCGTTCGCGGCAAGGCCAAGATGCGTCTCGAGGATCTGACCGAGGTTCATACGGGAGATAACGCCGAGCGGAGACAAAATAATATCAACCGGAGTGCCGTCTTCAAGGAAAGGCATATCTTCAACCGGAACAATCTTTGACACGACACCTTTATTTCCATGGCGGCCGGCCATCTTGTCGCCGACTTGTAATTTGCGGAGATCGGCAACCGTGACTTGCACCTGTTTAATCACGCCCGGTTCAAGCTTGTCGCCATTTTCAGCCGAGAAAATTTTGATATCGATGACTTTTCCATGTTCACCGTGTTCGAGGTAAAGTGAGGAATCGCGGACATCTCGCGCTTTGTCGCCGAAGATGGCGCGGAGCAACCGTTCCTCTGGAGAAAGTTCAGTCTCGCCTTTTGGAGTAATCTTGCCTACCAAAATGTCGCCGGATTTTACTTCGGCGCCGATACGGATGATACCTTCGCTGTCGAGATTTTTTAATTTTTCTTCACTGACGTTTGGAATATCTGAAGTCACGACTTCCGGTCCAAGTTTTGTTTCGGAAACATCAATCGTATAATCTTCGATATGAATAGAGCTGTAGCCGTTGGCCTGGACAAGACGTTCGGAAATAATGACTGCGTCTTCGTAGTTAAACCCGTCCCAAACCATATAGGCCACCAACACATTCTGGCCAAGCGCAAGTTCGCCTTCGCGAATCGACGGACCATCCGAGAGTGGTTGGCCTTTCTTGACCTTCTCGCCCAGCCCAACGACCGGGTGCTGATCAATACAGGTGGAGTGGTTGGAACGCTTGAATTTATTTAAATTATGTGTAAATTTATCACCTTTCTTCGAGGTCAAAACAACATGACTGCCATCTACTTCGGTGATCTCGCCGTCAACTTCAGCCACAGCCATATGTCCGGAATAAAGGGCGGCTTCGCGTTCCATACCGGTGCCGACGAGCGGCGCTTCCGGGCGGACACAAGGCACGGCTTGACGCTGCATGTTCGTACCCATGAGAGCGCGCGTGGCGTCATCATGTTCAAGGAACGGAATACAGGAAGTCGCGATGCTCACGATCTGGTTTGACGCGACATCGAGATAGCCGACATCATCAGTGTTGGCAACGCCTGGAACAGCAAAACGGCGGGCTGGTACGCTCTCATCAAGGAAATAACCTTTGTCGTCCATCTTTACATTCGCGGCGGCGGAAATAATTTTTTCCTCTTTGAAGGAATTCAAATAAACCACTTCGTTGGTGACGCGCGGCTTAACCGGAATTTTTTCTAATTTTTGTTTGCCTAATTTCGTGGCGACTTCCCTCGTGATCACGATGCCGTTTTCAAAACCGGCAACTTCGCCGCGTAAAATTTCACCTTCGGTTAATTTCGGATCATTATCAACTTCGCGCAAAACCTTTCGATATGGAGTCTCGATAAAACCAAATTCATTGATGCGGGCAAAGCTGGAAAGATGATTGACGAGACCGATGTTCGGGCCTTCCGGAGTGGCAATCGGACAAATGCGGCCATAATGAGTAGTATGCACATCGCGTACTTCGAAGCCGGCGCGGTCGCGTGATAGACCACCAGGTCCGAGCGCAGAAAGGCGGCGTTTGTGTTCGAGTTCGGCGAGCGGATTGGTCTGATCCATGAATTGTGAAAGCTGTGAACTCATGAAAAATTCGCGGATCGCGCTCGTCACCGGACGGGCGTTGATGAGTTTATTTGGCGTGAGCTGGTCGAGTTCGTAGGTGCTCATGCGATCCTTGATAATGCGTTCCATGCGAGCGAGACCGACGCGGAACCGATTCTGGGTAAGCTCACCGACCGCGCGAACGCGGCGGTTGCCTAGGTGGTCGACATCATCAGCTTCTTCCTGAGTAATATTAAGACGAACAACTTCTTTCAGAACAAGCAAAAGTTTTTCGGCTGACAAAATGCGATTTTCTTTTTTGTCGTAATCCTCGGCAGTATAGCCAAGATCAAATTTGGTATTAAATTTATAAACGCCGACGCGGCCGAGATCATAACGTTCAAAATTGAAGAACATGGCATAAATCAAGCTCTTGGCGTTATCGGATGTGGCGAGATCGCCTGGACGGATTCTCTTATAAACTTCAATCAGACCCTCGTCCATATTTTTGGCGAGATCCTTCTTGATGGTGGCGTCGACAAAATCAATATTAGGATGATTGTTTACGCTCTTAAAAGCCTTGGTTAATTCTTCATCAGTCTCGATCCCAAAAGCGCGCAAAAGCGAAGTCGCGGCGACTTTGCGCTTCCTGTCTACCTTAATCCAGACAACATTGTTCTGATCGGTTTCGATTTCAATCCAAGCTCCGCGATTCGGAATAATTTTTGCGCCATAATAACGGCGGCCGCGAACATTTTCAGCGGTAAAGAAAGCCCCGGCGCTACGGATCAACTGCGACACTACGACGCGTTCGATGCCGTTGACCACGAAAGTACCGCGATCGGTCATGATAGGCACGTCGCCGAGATAAATTTCTTGTTTCCGGCTCTGAGAAGTGCGTTTGTTCAAAAGACGAGTGGAAACACGGAGCGGCGCCTCAAAGGTAATATTTCGCTCGCGGCAGGTCTTCTCGTCGAAGCGCGGTTCATCGAGATAATAATCCTCCATGTAAAGTTCGAGATCGCGGCCGGTGAAATCAGTGATCGGCGAAACTTCGTCAAACAATTCCTTGATGCCAAATTTCAAAAACCAATCATAGGAGTTCTTTTGAATCTCGACGAGGTCCGGCGTCGGCATCGAGGAAATCGGGGTCAGGAATTTACGCTCGATCGATTTCGTTTTCTGATGTTTAAAAACTGGCATAGCGGATTTTTAAAAATTGGTTATTAATTTTAGAATAGAAACAAAAAATACTCTTATTGATAAGAGTTTTTTATTATTACTGTAGTTTCAGCCTACAAAAGAACAAAGCGTAATACAACTTGGACATGAAGTTTGAATTAGCTTGAAGGATTAGAAAGCTTGCATCATTATATCTTTTATGCGAGGAACTGTCAAGCGAAACAAGGATTAATTCTTTTGTCAAGAATTTTCGCCTTTTTTGGCTAGAGATGTAGAAAATCTGGTAATAATTACTGAATTTTACATATAGTTATCCACAGGCCTACGATCTTCGAGTAATAGCCAATAACGCAAAGTTTCCCGATTAAACGGGTTAGATCTTGACTTCTAGTGATAAATACACTAGGATTTTAAAAGCTTTCCCCTTCACAAAAAGGAACTCGTCATGGCGATGACAGTACAGGATCTGATCAAGAAATACCGGGAACGATTTCCAAGTCACGGAGAAACCAGCGTTCACCATGAACACATAAAGTTTTTCGAAGACTTGATGCATGTCAGCGGGCAACGGTGGAAGAATACTGCTTACCCGCCAGACATCGACAACGCCACCGAACTGAACGACGAAGAAGCTTTCACCTGGCTGAAGCGAATGGCCAACTTACCGGGATGCCAATAACGCCGTTCTTTCCAGGAGGCAACAATGTGGATCAATGATCTCCAAAATCGATTCTTGAAGGACAGCGCTTTGTTCTTCGGCTTGATGGCTGTGATATTCATCGCCGCTGCTTATGTATCGGTGGTGATAGTGGCCATTATGGGAACTTTTGCGCTGGTAATTGCCATTTACACAGTCAAAGACTTCATCAGGCTGCGTCACTACGCGCGCATCTTGCCAAGGCACAGAATCCATGATGAATTTCGAAGACAGCGGATCATCAGACCGCTCGCCAATCACCTCCTCAGGGTGGCAGACGTCCCAACCAGGATTCCGGCCGGCGCGATGAACGCGCTTTTACTCGGAGACAGCAACCATGTGAAAGACGGATCGCCGCTCGACTGGCCAGTGTTCTGGGACAGCCCGGATTTGTACTTGGATAAACGGTACTATTGGCGACGCACCGACAAGCCGATCGTTGCCGTCCAAAATCCAGATGGAACGTGGGAATGCCAATCGGCGACCTACTAATAATTCCGGCTTTCAAAGTTCTACTCGTGCCCGCGCTACCAATGCCGGGCACTTTCTTTTTTTATTGACTTCACCCATTTTCCCTGATAAATTTAATCACAGCAGAAAACCCGAGTAGGAGAATAACAAAATGAGTCGAGCCCCAAGCGAACAGGTCAAACAGCAAAAAGATCGTCTGAATCAGGCCGAAAAACTCAACGAGGAAGCTAACCAGGCAAAAGACGATGCCATCGAAGCTTTCGGAGAAGTCGGTGAGGCATCCCACACCGAAAGCAAAAAAGCTCCCGCCAAAAAGGCGATCAAAGCGGCCGCCAAAGCCGGCAAGGCGTCTGAAAAAGCCAAAGAGGTTTCCAAACAATCCGCCGCGGCGGCGAGCAAATCCGACAAAAAAGACAGCACGGAGATGCACGATTTGGCTGACGACACTGAAGCTGAAGCCAAAGACGCGACCGGCGCGGCCGAGGTTGCCACCTTCGTAGCCGAAGAAGCCAAGAAACAAGCGGAGATCGCTCCTGCCGAAGAGGCTGAGGCCCTGAAGGACCCCTAGGCGAACGTCTTCGTCTCAGATCGAGCATAAATTTTGCTCAGGCCCCCGCTAGTCAGGGGCCTTATTATTTTTATAAACACGGAGCGTGATTTTTTTAGTTTAACCATTGACAAAACGTCAAATTTAGGTACAATGTAAGCCTAACGAAAGGCCGGGAATGGTTCCCTGCCCGTCAACCCCACGGTCAGCTTGCGGTCTGGTCAATCACTAGGCCAATGGTAAGCCAAGGAGAAGTGACATGAGTCCTATTACAAAGATCGCTTCACGTCGTCAGCTACTCCAACTCGCCGGTATGTGCGCGCAGAACCTGCCCCCTGACCTGCCGCACGATATCGTTCAAGAGTGGATCGATGAACCGGTGGAGCTTCGAAAGTTTCTCGAGAAACTTCGCATCGGCACTTTCGACCTCACTCAGGTCAAAACCAGAGAGATCGAGGTCATGATCGACCCGTCTCGCTCTACCGAGCAGTGGATCAAAGCCAGAAAATGTGAATTCAATCATGACGATGACATCCGACCCCACACCATCGAAAAATTTCTGACTGTGAAACGGGACGTGACCGGGCCATACAAAGCTACGGTGGTCGCATTCAACCTCGGCTGTGATGCGGGGCTGAAGAAAGTCCTGCGTATCCGGGAACGTCTCGGACTAAAGCCAGTCGGATTCGAACACGAAGCCGCGCTCGCCGAGCAACACCCGAAGCTCATTGCTGAACTGGATATAATTGTGAACCCTGACGTCGTTATCGAGTGGCACATGGACAACTCTGGAAGCTCCTACCACTCCTACCTTCAAGGCCATCAAAATCTTGGCACGCCCGGCGATGCGAACTTCGGCTGGTACGGCCGTACCTGGTTCCTCGGTCTGAAGGAATAGCCGCGCGCCAACCCACGACAAAAAAGCCCACCCCGGGAAACTGGGGTGGGCGATGTATTTTTATCGACCATTACAATATATCTTTACCTATTACAAAATTTTATTCCTGATCTGTTATTACGACCTTATTACCGGTATCGTCTTTCAAAAATGCTGGATTAACAATAGCCAAATTGTCGGCCATAACAACACTCGCATTCTTCCCATGTTTTTTTAAAATTTCTTCTAATTTTCTTATAAAATCTTGTAATTTCATAAAACACGATAAATTCCACGACTTATAAAATCTAAATACCCTCTATCTCTTAAAACTTGTAATTGTTGACGAATTTTATCTTTAATATGTCTATTTTCTTCATGTTTCATACTTAATTCTTTTTCAAAAGAATACATATCATCAAGCGAAAAATCCTTATGTCCAAGTTTATCAATACACTTCATAATATCCAATAACCAGCCTCTAGCTTTTACTTCTTTTTCTTCTCGTAAAAAAATTGTTTTCTGCCACTCTTCCAAAACTCTTTCTTTAGGAACAATCAATTTATCTTTAATAAAAAATATTTTTCCGGTTTGTGGAATACTGTGTAAAATAATATTACAACCGACCCACCCGGCACGACGAGCGGTACTCGCAAGCGGTTTTCTTTTTTCAATAATTTCTGGAACAAAAAAATGTTTTGGAATTACTAAAAAATCCATTACTTCGAAATTTTTAAGGTTGTAAGTAAGTAGAAAAAAATTTGGGTTGTGTTTCTCCTGCAACCGCTCAACCATAGTGCGGTACGCACCATCAACAATTTTTGTGCCAATTGATTCTCGTTTGCTTTTTAATTCGTAGTCTTCTTTGCAATGTGAACAATAAAAGTCAGAAACCGGTTTATTATTTTTGTATTTGTTTATTTCCACGCGTCCACAATTTGGGCAATAAATTTGATTATAAACCCAATCTTCTGTTAAAACTCGAATTTTTTGTGATTGATTTTTATATTCGTCAGCAAGTTTTGTTTCAAAATGTAAATTCATATAAAAACTACCATTTTTATCCAATTATTCTATTCAAAATTTATGAAAGTTTACCATTTTGACTTCAAACACACAAGTCCAAATAAACCGATCCCGGCTTGTCGCTAGTGATTCATCTAATAGAATAATAACTCCTCTTTCTCAGGAGAATTTTTTGTGCTATAATATTTAAATATGTCGCGATACCGCCATTATTCAGCACGCCCACAACCAAAAAAATCAGCCCCGCTCGATGCCAACATCAGCCGCGGCCTCACTTCGATTTTACTTTTCATCGTCAGCGCGCTGTCGCTCTTGAGTTTTTTTAATTTAGCCGGAGTAGCCGGTCATTTTATTGACTCCCTACTCGCCATCACCTTTGGCCAAGTTAGATATGTTTTTCCGTTTATTCTGATTATCGTCGGCGTGTTGCTCATCCGCGACCTCGATTACCAATACCGTTCGACTCACCTCGTCGGCAGCATAATTTTTTTCCTTAGCTTCAACGGCCTCATCCACCTGCAGCATCCGCTGAATGACATGGTAAGCCTCGCTCTCCAGGGCTACGGCGGCGGACTTGCCGGGGTTGCTCTTGCCTGGCCGCTCCTCCGCTATGTTAACTATTGGGGAGCGACCGTGATCCTTTTCGGACTGCTCATCGCTTCAATAATTTTTCTTTTTAATACTTCTCTCGCCCGCCTGGTCGAGCTTCACAAAAAGGCCTTTCTCATGCTCGGCTGGGTTGGAAATCGCATTGTCGCTTTCAGTGAATTGTTCCGCCGAGAAAAAGTTAAATTCAAAATTAACGGCGAGTATGATGTCGGCGCTGAAAATGTCGATGAAAATTTAACCAACGAAGAAAAAACTGAAAATGATAACGATGAAGAAAACCAACGGACTTTCGAACACCGCTCAATCAAAAAAACTACCGAGTCTGATGAGGAAATAGAAAAAGAGTCCGCGAAGCACGAAGAAGTCCCATCGGAAGAAAATATTGTTATTTCGAAACCAAAAAAAGATTACCACCTGCCATCAGTCGATCTCCTCAGTAATGTTAGAGGCAAACCAACCTCCGGCGACATCAAAGCAAACGCTGAAGTCATCAAGGACACTCTCAAAAATTTTGGGATTGAAGTCGAGATGGGGGAAGTGCGCGTGGGTCCGACCGTAACTCAATATTCTCTGAAACCATACAAGGGTGTAAAACTAACCCGCATTACCACGCTCTCCGACAACCTCGCGCTCGCGCTCGCCGCCCATCCGATCCGCATCGAAGCGCCTATTCCCGGGCAGTCGCTCGTCGGCATCGAAGTGCCAAACCAAAAAGTTGCGCTCGTTACTTTGCGCGAACTGCTCG
>JAKANM010000050.1 GCA_021812425.1 bacterium
GAATAGCAACATACTAAAAAGATGAAAATTGTGCTAATATACATAAAGTATAATTAAAATTATATAAAGGCATATATGAAATACAACAAGTTATTTCAAGAAGGCGCCATTGGTACGATGAAAGTCAAGAATCGTCTGGTGATGCCTCCGATGGTGAGAAATTACGCCGACCGGGACGGTCTAGCTACCGATCGGTATGTTGCCCACATCAAACGGGTCGCGGAAGGCGGGGTGGGGATGATGATTTTGGAAGCTAGTTTCATCTCTCCCGAGGGCCGAGGTTTTGTGAATGAACTTGGTATTCATGATGATAAGGTTTTGCCCGGTTTGAAGCGCCTCGTGGCGATGGCTCACGCGCATGGCGCCGTGATTGGCCCTCAACTTTATCATGCCGGACGACAAACTTCGCAAAAAAATTCCGGTTTTCAGTCAGTTGCCCCGTCAGCTATCAAAGAACCTCTGACCGGTGAGATGCCGAAAGAATTATCGGTCCAGGAAATTCAGAAGCTCGTTCGGCAATTTGCCGAAGCGGCCTTTCGCGCGAAGTCAGCCGGCTGTGATTTTGTGGAAGTTCATGGCGCGCACGGTTATCTGATTACTCAGTTTTTGTCGCCTTTTAGCAACCAACGCACCGATGAATATGGCGGATCTGAAGAAAAGCGCCTGAAGTTCGCACTGGACGTCATCGCGGCAATTCGCAAATCAGTTGGCAGGGATTATCCGGTTATTATTCGCTTGTCGGCGGATGAGCTGGTTCCGGGCGGTCTCAGTTTAGAGGAAACTGCCGTTATAGCGAAACACCTGGAAGAAGCGGGTGTTGATGCTATCCATGTTTCAGTCGGAAATTACGCCTCGTACCCTCAGGGTATGATGATTTCGCCGATGGCCGTCGCTGACGGGCCCTTGGTTCATCTGGCGGCGGGAATAAAACGCGCGGTAACTATTCCGGTGATAGCGGTGGGAAAAATTCGCGACCCGAAAATGGCGGAAAAAATTATCTCTGAAAAACAGGCCGATTTTGTTGCTATCGGGCGTACGCTCCTTGCGGATCCAGAATGGCCAAAAAAGGTTCAGCTCGGAAAATTAGACGAGATCAATCCCTGCATCGCGTGCAATCAAGGGTGTATCAGCCGACTGTTCGCGCAACAGGATGTCTGGTGCACGGTGAACCCGGCAAACGGCCGTGAAGAAATGTTCGCAAGGCCAATTGAAAAAAAGAAAACCGTCGTGGTCGTGGGTGGTGGTCCGGCTGGACTTTCGGCCGCGAGGACGGCGGCGTCGCGCGGACATTGTGTTTTGTTGTATGAGAAGAGTAAAAAGCTCGGCGGACAATTATCTGCCGCCGGAGCCGCTCCGCATCGCGAGGGGTGGAATGAGTTTAGTGAAACATTGCTGAGAGATATAAAACGATTGCGGGTTGAAGTGCATCTGAAAAATGAGTATACGTCGGCAATGGCGAAAAAAAATGCTCCGGACGCGATTATCGTCGCCGTCGGCTCCTCGCCTGGACAGCCTAAAATTTCCGGCGCTGACGGCAAAAATATTATCATCGCTCGTGATTTGCTGGAAGGAAATAAAAAGGCAAAAGGCGATGTCGTGGTAGTTGGCGGCGGTTGCGCCGGCGCGCAGACTGCCGAATACCTCGCGGTGAAGGGGCACGCGGTAACTATTGTAGAGCTGACCGCCGATATCGCGCTGGAGGCGCCGATGGACGAACGAGCGCTCTTGCTGGCTCGGCTCGAAAAATTAGGAGTGAAAATTGAAAATAATACCAAAGTCATGGGGATCAATTCAACATCGGTCCAGGTTGAAAGCGGGTCAGGAACCAAATCTATTCCGGCGAAAACCGTCGTTCTCTGCCTCGGTTCTTACCCCAATGATGGGCTGGCAAAAGAACTGAAACAATTTGTTGAAAATACCGTGGTTGTCGGCGATGCGGTCTCACCGCGTCGTGTCACTGATGCAGTGCTGGAAGGCGCGCTTGCGGCGCTCGCCGTTTAATTGTTGCCGCAGAAACAAGTTGTAGCGTCGATAATTTTTATATTGTTTGCACGTCGTACGCCAGACGGCAGCGGTAGCGTGTTGGAAACCAGTATTTTTTTAAATTTTAGCGATTGTATCAATTTCGCCGCGCCGTCGGAGAAAATCGGATGTGTAATGCAGAGGAAAAAAGTCCGAAACCCGTTTTTTTGTAATAGACGAACCGCTTCTTCAATTGTTCTGCCGGTATCCAAAATATCATCAACTAAAACAGCAATCTCGCCTTGTGTCCGTCCATGAATCATCAATGCGCGAGGTTTACCGCTTTTGCCTCTGAATTTTTCGATCCAGGCGACTTGTTTGTGATATTTAATTTTGTTCGCAAACATTTTTGCTCGGATTAAACCTCCTTTGTCTGGCGATACGACCGAATAAAATTCACCACGCAGGTCTTTGGTCAAAGCTAGCGAAAACTTTGGTATTAAACTGACGTTTTTGACCGGAATAGAGCTGTCTTTTGCAATTAAATTACTATGCAGATCAAGAGTTACGATTTTTGTCGCACCGACTGCTTTTAGAGCGGTGATTAAGCAACTGGCGGCTACTGATTCGCCTTTTATTTGCTGGCGATCCTGCCGGCTGTAGCCGAAATAAGGCAGAAAAACCGTTATTTTCTTTGCGCCGTTTCTTCTTAAGGTGTCAACCAGGAGAAGGGTTTGGAAAAAATTATCACCGGGCGGCTCTGTGCGTCCGATGATTCCAACATGTGACTCAACTTTTTTTACACGTAAAAAATTTTCACCATTTTGAAAAATTTTCCAGTCGGCTAATTTATTTTTTTCACCTAAACATCGCATTAGTTTTTTTTCAAATCCGGTTGGATGGGGGAGAGTATAGATACGCATAAAATTAGGCCGGCAGGCGCATTAATTTAATAACTTCAGCGTCCTCTACCTGCGGGAAGGTTTGATATAAATTTCCAACCGCTCCGACAAATTCGTTAGTCAGCACTATTACCTCATCAATTTCAGTTCGAAGTTGTTCGATCACATCCTCCGACCCGCCTGGCACTGCCACGATTAATTTCCCCGGTTTTTCTGCCCGAGCCGTTTTGATGGCAGCTCGCATGGTATTTCCGGTCGCGACACCGTCGTCTACCAGGATCACTGTCTTTCCTTTCAAATTTCTCGGCGGTAGTCCCCGGCGATAGACCCTAAGCCGCCTCTTCGCTTCCCTTAGCTCTTTTTCAATGATTTGATCAAGAACTTTTTGATCTACACGCTCGCGTTCCTGCTCATTCCAGATCGTTTCGCCGGTTTCGGTCAAGGCACCGATAGCATACTCTTCGTTGAAGGGAGCGCCAATTTTTCGCGGCACGACTAGATCGAGAGGCACCGAAAGCGCATCGGCTATTACTCTGCCAGTTACAACTCCGCCGCGTGGCAGGGCGACAACAATGACATCTTTCTGACCACGATATTTCTTCAGCACTTCCGCTAATTTTCTTCCCGCTTCTTCACGGTCTGTAAATATCATATATTTATAGTTAATTTCTATTATTATAACAAATTATGTGTAAGTTAAACTAGCGTTGTATACAGTTCTGAAGTAAAATAATTACTTCTAAACTGTAACAACTATGGTGATACACAAACGAACGAGGTTGACGCCCTTACAGCGTCAGGAGCTGGTACAGCGCTA
>JAKANM010000051.1 GCA_021812425.1 bacterium
TTTCAGAGTCATGCCGGGAGAGATTGTCGTGCTTGCTGGCAAGGTATACCAGTGGTCATTCTCAGCGCCAATCCGCCAACCCCCAAGGTCAACCGTGTTGGTAGCGGAGGAACCGATGCTAATCCATTCTTCGCCATCAGCTTCCGGACGAGGCGCGATTCCGTTAAGAAAAATTCCGGCCTCACCGCCGGTATCGGGTTCAACTTTGATCATAATTTTTTTTGAGCCGGTTGTTCCCTGCGTGCTCGTGGCGCTTGCCGTCACCGTAAAAATTCCCAGATTATTGAAAACATGTGAAACGCTGGTACCCTCGGCGGTTTGGCCGTCGCCAAAATCCCAAACCACGAACATTTCTCCGCCGCGCGGATCGGCCGTAAGGTGCGCGTCAAATAAAGTTGACGATCCGACGATGATTGGTGTCGGAACTTTTACATTCCAGATGAGAGTAATGGTATTTTTCGCGGGGGTAGCGGCCACGGCCGTTGATTTTGAGGACCGTGTTTTCGTTGGGATCGAAATTGTTGTCTCGCTATCGTTCGGAATTATCATTGATGAGGCGACTGCCGTCATTGTTGGCGTTTCGGCGGCATTGACAGGATTGAAGGTCGCGGAATCATACCACGGTCTGGCCGGCGAAAGGCTGTTGTATGGTAGGCTGTCGAGCTCAATGAAGTCCGCGTTGCTGTTGTCGGTGTCAATAAAATTTCCGCCATCGTTATTTGGCAATCGCACTAAACTTTTTTTAGCATCGGGGTTTCTGGCTGGCGACGCGGTTGAGGAGACTGTGCCCCAGCTTACTTCATCAATTAGATTATTTGCCTGATCAAAAAGCAGTAGCGAATTGTTGGCCGCGAGGCTGGTAGAGTTGTTTGAATATTTGAGATCGGCGGCGACCCCGCCAACTTCGGCATAATCGCGATGCGCGATAAGAAAGTAACTGAACGGATTCAGCACTGTCGAGCTAGGAAATGAGGAAACAAGGTAGCTCTGGGTGCCGCCGGCAGTTTGTTTTTTCAAATTCCAATCCAAAAGAGATACGCTGGAACTGCTGTAGTTGTAAAGTTCAACAAATTCATCGGTAGTCGAAACTCCGGATATTTGAATTTTACTGATCAGGATTTTGGCGTTAGAAAAATCTGAAAAAAAGAAAAAGCTGGTTATTAAAGTTAGAGAAAGGAAAAATAATTGGCTGGTTTTATTCATAAAAAAATTTTAGCAACAATAGTATAACATAAAATGATATTTCTACGAAGATAAAATATCAAAAGCAGGGACTTGACAGTTTGTTCATTTTTAACATATGTTACATCAGATCTATTGGGAAGCTCTTTAATAATATTCCGGTGCGGATACCTGCATCAGACCAGCAGTTTTAAGCGAGAAAGGCCGAGAAAAAATGACTCGAAAAAATTTGTTTTTGGCGTTGTCTTTTTCAGTCGTCGTGTTCATCTTCTGCGCGTGCGACAAAATCAAGCTTGTGGACGTTCAGCCCGTGACTTGCTATCCGCAGGAGGAAGTCTGCAACGGCAAGGACGACAATTGCGACGGTCAGATCGACGAGGGTCTGGACATCGAATGCGCCACCGCCTGCGGCAAAGGTGTGATCGCCTGCGTCAACGGTAAGTATCAGCCGTGCAATGCCCGCCAACCTGGGCCCGTGGATATTCCGTGCAACGGTATTGATGATGATTGCGATGGAACAGTCGATAATATCGACGTTCAGCCGTGCTATCCCGGAAACGTCCAGCACGATCTCGCTCATCCCTACAGCGAGTGTCGGTTTGGAATAAAAACAGTGAAATGCTTGTCGAACGGTGCTCCCGTAGTTTCCTGCACAGGATGGGTGGGGCCTACAGCGGAAGTCTGCAACGGCAAGGATGACGATTGCAACGGCGAAATAGACGACGGACTGCCCGTCACCCCTCTCGATATCGTGCTTGTGCTCGACGAGTCCTGCAGTATGGCGGACGACATCGTGCAGCTGATCAATTCCACTGAGAGTTGGGCGAAAAAGTACGAGTCCCGCGCTAACCTAAGGCTTTCTTTAGTCGTCGCTCCTAGCAATGATGTGGCCTTGGACGGCGAGGTCACGCGGGTACAGAACATCGGTAGCGTAAATGATTTCCTGGCAGTTCTAAAGACCCAGGTGTCCGGCGACACGTGGTCTGAGCCAACAATCGATGCGGTTTTCATGATTTCATCACCGACAAATCCGCTCGGCCTTAACTGGACGCCAGGATCAAAAAGGACGATCATTGTTTTTTCGGATGAAGAGCCGCAAAGCAATCAATTTCCACCTGTCACCGAACAGGAGGCTATCGATGAGGCGAAGAATAACGACGTCCTAGTCTATGTCTTTACGAACGATGTTTATCTTCCAACCTGGGGCAAATGGAACAGCCAAGTATTTTCTCCTCCCACCTCCGTAGAAAAGGAGCTTGATAAAATCATTTCATCAAATTCATGCCAGTAAGCGGGTATGAACGTCGGGATTTTTGGATCGTTGATCTATTAATTCTTACGTTCTGCTCCAAACAATCTAACGAAAGAGGTCGCCCAATAAGCGTCCTCTTTGTTTTTATCGGTGTTTGTATACACTATTCTATACAAACTGTGGATAAGTTTGGGGAGAAAGGTCGTTAAATGGGGATAACTAAGGATGAGTTTGCTGGTATTTTAGCTAAGGTAAGATAAAACAAGGTTTGTATACACTAGCGTAGACAAAATAAAGGGTAAAAATTGGCAAAAAGTGTCATTCTTTGGCTTAATTTGGCCAAAAGGTTGAAGTCTTGACAAGTTGTTAAAAATATGCTATACTATCTTTGTTGTTCTTTACAACAACTTGGACGAATCTTCTCACTCCCTTATTTCAAGGAAGAAAGTTGGGTTCACAGTTGCTCTCAATGAAATGAGAAAAGCAGCGGCGAATCCATCTCCTTGTTCGGCAACCTCAATTATTGGGTTTCATGCAGCCTAGCTCGCTGGAATCTATGAGGACATGCCTTCAAGTGGGTTGGAGATTTTTATGACTGTCGTGGTGTATGATAGCTTTCATCTTTGATGATCGCACTCTCGCCTGACAGATTACTAAAACGGCGAGGGCATATATTTTTTATAAAATTGGCTTTATCGCCGTTTTTTTGTTAATAAAAATTTTGACTGTGTCATAATTGACACACTAATCAGGTTCAGGTAAACTAATCAGACATTATGCGCTTTTAAGTATTTCACTCATTTATTTCAAATATGGCAAAGACCGTTTCCGCGAACTTGAAACCCTCGAAAGAATTTATCGAAAAGATGAAGAATATTTTGCTTGCAGACAAGGAGCGTCTGCAACAGGAACTTGCTAAATACGGCACCAGAGAGAACGAAGGGGCCGATAAAGAAGCGTTATTTCCTGATTATGGCAACAGTGAAGAGGATAACGCCCTTGAGGTTGCTGACTATGAAGCAAATTTGTCCATTGAAACCGATCTGCAGAAGTCTTTACGTGATGTCGAGAGCGCCCTTCAGCGGATTGAAAAGGGAGAATACGGGGTCTGCAAATATTGTGGC
>JAKANM010000015.1 GCA_021812425.1 bacterium
CAGTCAGATTCTCGCCATGGTGGGTTCGCGCGATTTTAATAATGAAGAAATTGACGGCCAATTCAACGTCGCGGTGTTGGGTCGTCGTCAGCCAGGGTCATCGTTCAAGCCGTTTGTTTATACGGCGGCTTTTGAAAAAGGTTATACGCCGGACACTGTGCTCTATGATGTGAACACCAATTTTGATTCTCGCGATGGCAAGGTATATTCGCCGAAAAATTATGATGGTAAGGAACACGGGCTTGTCACGATGCGCAAAGCTCTTCAGGGCTCTCTCAACATTCCAGCAGTCAAAACTATGTACTTGGTCGGCGAACAGCAAACCGCTGATTTCGCAAAACGTTTTGGATATACTACTTTCACCGGCGACTATGGACTTAGTCTGGTTCTCGGCGGCGCCGAAGTTAGCCCGCTAGAACACACCGATGCTTTTGCGACGCTCGCCAACGGCGGCACCTACCGCGCGCCGGTAAGTATCATGAAGGTGAGTGACAACAAAGGGAATAATTTGTTCGAGTGGACACCCGATCCGGGGACAGAGGCGGTGAAGCCGGAACTGGCTGCTCTGATCTCAAACGTTCTATCCGATAATGAAGCGCGCGCCTACATGTTTGGTTTGAACAGCACTCTCGTTTTGCCGGATCGAAAGGCCGCGGCCAAGACCGGTACTACCTCGGACAACAAAGATGCCTGGACGATGGGGTATGTGCCGAGCCTGGCGGTTGGAGTGTGGGTGGGGAACACGATCCCGTCGCCGATGCTGGGTGGCGGCAGTCTCCTAGCCGGAACAATTTGGAATAAATTTATGAAAAGCGCGTTGGCTTCGACCACGCCGGAAAATTTCCCTGATCCACCTCCAAATGACGCGCAGAAGCCGGTGCTTCGCGGACACAATGACGGTATTGTTTTGCCGATTGATGTTACGACCGGGAAAATTGCCGTTTCTACCACGCCGGAAAACTTAATTGTAGAGAAAAGTTTTCTTCCTCCGCACGACATTTTGTATTATGTAAATAAAGACGATCCGAGGGGCCCCGTGCCAACCAATCCGGCGGATGATTCGCAATACGCCGCTTGGGAAATGGGGGTGCAGAATTGGGCAATTCATATGACTGCCTCCGGCACGCCAGTTTCTTTTTCAGAACCGCCGACCGAATATGACACGCCGAATTATCAAACGGCGGAGCTAACGCCGACTTTGACAGTATTGTCACCGTTGCCAGCTCAGGCAATTCCGTCGCGCAACGTTCCGGTAACAGTTAAAGTTTCGTCGCCGCGCGGCATCGCTAGTGTCGCTTATTTGATTGATAGCGTAGCGCTCGCTACGATTAAGGATTATCCATTTAACACAACTTTATTTTTGGAAAAACAGTCAGCCGGGCCGCATACTCTGAAAGTTATCGCCGCCGATGATCAAGGTAATAGTGTTTCACAGGAAGTAACGTTCCTTCTGAATGTCGAACCTGATCCGGCGGATTTTTCTTGGTATGATGGTGGATCGGTAGCGGTAAAGGGTAGCGATTATCCGCGCGCTTTCTATTTGGTGCCGACGCGGTGGGAGGCGACTAAGGACATCAAAATTTTACTTAGCGGCGGCGGAAAAGCCGAGCGGCAGATTTATAATATTGACCACAATGATAAATTTGAAAACGGCCGGGTATTTTTTACCTGGAATCATAGTCCCGGCGTGGGGACATATAAACTTCGGGCGGTGATGGAGGATAATACGGGAAGAACGGTGGAGAAGACGCTTAACGTAATTGTAAACTAAAGAAGAGTCTGTACTTTCGGCGTCGGAAAACCTAGATGAGAATACGCCAGCGGCGTGGCCCTCCGTCCGCGCGGGGTGCGTTCGAGAAATCCAATTTGAAGTAAAAACGGTTCGTAGATAGTTTCAATCGCGTCCATCTCCTCGGCGCAGGCCGCGGCAATCGTATTGAGGCCTACCGGCCCGCCAGAAAACTTTTCAATCATCGTCGTCAGAATCCGGCGATCCACTTCGTCTAGTCCAAATTCATCGATGCCGAGCATTCCAAAACTGGCGTCGGTTATTTTTTTATCAATTTTTCCGTTGCCCTGTACCTCAGCGACGTCGCGAATGCGTTTCAGGAGGCGGTTGGCGATGCGCGGCGTACGGCGGGCGCGCGAGGAAATAAGTTTGACGGATTCGTTGTCGATCGGGACGCTCAGAATAGTGGCGTTGCGATTGATAATTTTTTCGATTTCGGCCGGTTCATAGAAGTTAAGATGATAGGCGTGGCCAAAGCGATCGCGTAGCGGATTGGAAATCATGCCGAGTTTGGTAGTAGCGCCGATGAGGGTAAAGTGGTTGAGCGGCAGACGGATCGAGCGCGCGGCCGGACCTTTGCCGAGAATGATGTCGAGCGAAAAATCTTCAAGCGCGGGATACAGGATTTCTTCGATCGATTTATTCATCCGGTGAATTTCATCGATGAATAAAATTTCGCCGGCCTGAAGATTTGATAAAATTGCGGCAAGATCGCCGACCTTTTCGAGCGCCGGGCCGGAAGTAATTTTGATTGATGATCCCATTTCCCTCGCGACGATGCTGGCGAGAGTGGTTTTGCCTAGTCCGGGATTTCCGGAGAGCAGGATGTGTTCAAGCGGTTCATTGCGTTTTTTGGCGGCTTGGATGGAAATGATGAGATTCTGCTTCAGCTGTTCCTGACCGACAAAATCGCCGAGTTGCTGAGGGCGCAGGGTCAAATCCAAAACCACCTCGTCTTTTTCAGCGCGCGGTTCAATCAGGCGATCGGTTGATGTTTCTTCCGACATATGTGCCCGGGGCGGGACTCGGACCCGCAAGCCTTTCGGCGAGAGATTTTAAGTCTCTTGTGTATACCAATTTCACCACCCGGGCTAGTCTGAAAGTATGGGCATAGTAGCAAAAAAATTCTGACTAATCAAGGGAGCATATTTATGTTATAATACTTGCATGAAAAGTAAAAAAAATAGGCAAGGTTTCACACTTATCGAAGTTATTGTCGCAGTGGCAGTTTTTATGCTGTTCGCGCTTGGTATTTATGAAGCCTTGATGTTTACCTTCAAAGCGGTTTATCAATCACGAATTAGTATTATTGAAACCGCCCTGCTTACTGAACAGCTGGAAGTGATTCGTGGTTTGCCTTATGCGAGTGTCGGTATAAAGAATGGTATTCCCAATGGTGTTCTTGATCATGTCACGACCACGATTCGCAACGGCATTAATTTTTCTTTGACTATTACGGTTCGCAACGTCGACGATCCGTTTGACGGAATGGCAACTGGAACGATACCGATTGATACCGCGCCGGCAGATTACAAAATAGTTGAAATTTCCGCCCAGTGCGCCAGTTGTTCTCAGCAGTCGATTTCGACAATCAGCACTACTATTTCTCCAAAAAATTTGGAAGGCGCTACTGGAAATGGCGCGTTATTTATTAATGTTTTCGACGCCAATGGATTACCGGTAGTGGGAGCTAATGTGCATGTGGTTGATACGGCGCCGCCCAATGTGATCGTGGATGATTTGACTGGCAATGATGGCTATCTTAGAATTGTTGATGCGCCGACTGGTACGCAGAGTTATAGTATAACAGTAACCAAGCCCGGCTATTCCACTGATTTTACAACCAGTTCGAGTGCTTCAAACCCGTCGCCGATAAAGCAGCCGGCCAATATCGTGAGTCAAACCGTTACCGACATCAGTTTTCAAATTGATAAATTAGGTTCGATTACGACGCATACTATTGATCCATTTTGCGCAGTTATTCCAAATATTGGTTTTAATCTTAGTGGCAGTAAACTCATTGGCACTCCCAATGTAAAAAAATATTCCAAATCGTTTATCACTGACGGTGGTGGAAATATTACTATTCCTAATCTGGAATGGGACTCTCCTGCTCCGCCAAAAGGTTATGATGTCACGGTAACAGGTACCTATGATTTGTCGGGTTCGATTTCACAGCTGCCGTTGGCGTTAGAGCCAGGGATGAATCAAAATTTAAGTTTGATTTTAAGCCCCCATACCGCTAATTCACTTTTGGTTAGAGTAAGGGATGCCGGCACTGGATTACCGTTGTCAGATGCCAATATTGAGTTAAGCAAAGCTGGCTATTTGCAAACAATTGTGACCGGGCTTGGTTATGTGCGCCAGACCGATTGGTCCGGCGGACCTGGTCAGATTATGTATACCGATCCGACCAAATATTTTGGCGACAGCGTTTTGGTGGACGTGAATAGTTCTCCCGGGGACGTTAAAATAAAGATGATAGCTGGTTTGTATGCTAACAGCGGCTATCTTGAATCGTCGACTTTTGATTTAGGGCAGCCGGTAGCTTTGAAAAATTTAGTGATATTGCCAACCTCTCAGCCACCTCAGACCGGATTGCAATCAGTTTTGTTTCAAGTCGCGCTCAGCAATTCGAGTACGCCGTCATCATGGAATTTTGTCGGGCCGGACGGAACCTCCAGCACATTTTATAGCGTGACGAGCACAATTATTTATACGGGCGGATTGCAGTATCAATATTTGCGTTATCGATTATTTTTAAGTACGGATGATCAAAATTTTACGCCGCAGTTCTCGGAACTCGCCATTACTTTTTCCAACAGCTGCGTCGCTCCCGGACAGGGATTTTTTAGCGGCTTATCTTTAGGCGCTTATAACCTAAAGGTTACTCGCGGTGGTTATCTTGATTCGACAACATCGGTGGATGTTTCCGGACAAACTCAGACGAGCATCGATCTTTCCAGTTTTTAATTATGTTTATCAATAATAGTAAAGGATTTACTTTAATTGAGATGCTTGCCGGCATTGGTATTTTTATTCTTTTGATCGGCTCCATCACCGCTTTTTTTATTTCGTCTACTCAAAATCAAACCATAATTTTTAATCAGCTTGACACGCAAGGAGAAGTTAGAAAGGTCATTCAGGATTTTGTAGGCGAGATTAGGAGTGCGACTTACTCCAGCATCGGTTCCTATCCGCTGCTCGAGGCCAGCTCATCGGAAATAATTTTTTATACGAATATTGATGCTGATAATTTGCGTGAGCGGGTGAGATATTTTTTGGTTACTACCACTCTGAAAAAAGGTATAATTAAGCCCAGCGGCTATCCTTTAATGTATAATACCAGTTCAGAAAGCATCACCGATGTGATACACTCGGTGGTGCAAACCAGTAGTACAATATTTACATACTATGATGCGAATTATACCGGTGTTGAGCCTCCACTGGTTCAGCCTGTCAATCCGAGCGCGGTCAGAGTAGTCGGAATACAAATATTTATTGATAAAAATCCGTCCAGTTCACCGAACGTGTTTGGTTTTCAAGCGAAAGCCAATATTAGGACCATCAAAGATAATTAAGTTTATGTTCCCATTATTTCCTAATAAATTAACCGCAAAAGGCAGCATGTTACTTTTTGTCATGGTGTTTGGAGCGATCGCATTTACGACTGTTGTGCTGACAGTTGCCGGTTATGCGGTAACCGAAATGCAAGCTTCTCGTTCTAAGCAAAATCGTGAAGGTGCAATGGAAGTTGCTGATGCCGGGATTTCATACTATCGCTGGCATCTTGCGCATAATAGCACCGATTATCGAGATGGAAATCCGACGAGCACTCCCAGTCCATATGTGCATGATTATAAAGATAAAGACGGAAATGTTATCGGACACTTTGCTTTAACTATTACTCCTCCGCCCATTGGTTCGACGGTAGTTACTATTCAATCTCAAGGTTGGTTGGATGTTCAGCCGAACAGCAAACGTACTATCAAAGCTAGAGTTGGTTTTCCATCGCTCGCCGATTATTCTTTTTTGACAAACGGCGCAATTTGGATCGGCAGCACCGAATCAACTCATGGTAAATTTCATTCCAATGGCGGTGTTCGCTATGATGGAACAAACGATGCCCAAGTAATGAGCGCGGTGGCCACGTATACCTGTCCAACTTGGCAAGGCTGTTCCGGAAATCCAACCAAGCCCGGTATATGGGGAGCGGGCGGACCGGCAAATTTGTGGGTGTTTCCGGTGCCGGCTAAAGATTTTGCCGCCGTGACCGCCAAACTCGCGGAGATTAAAGCCGGCGCCCTAGCTGACGGCGGCGGCAATTGGCCATATTTATCTTCGTCAGGACAAAAAGGTTGGAGATTGCAGTTTATGAATAATGGAACGGTGGCAGTATCAAAAGTTTTGACTTGCAATAATTATTCTGGGCAGGATACCAATGGCAAAAATAGTACCTGGTGTATCGATGCGGCCAGCTATGGTGCTGTCACCACTTATAATATTCCCACCAGCAGTTATATATATGTGGATGATATGGTTTGGGTTGATGGGGTGGTAAATGGCAAGGCAACCATCGGCGCCGGAACTGGCAAGTCGATTATTATTAACGGCAATTTAACCTATCTGGCAAAAGACGGCACCAGCGTTCTCGGCCTTATCGCCGAGCAAAATGTTTTAGTCCCGCATAATTCACCGAATAATTTAGAAATTGACGCGGCCATGATCGCACAAAATGGTGCGGTAGAGCGTTATTATTATGCCGGCAATACCAAAAATAGCATTTTAGTATATGGCGCTATTATTACCAATCAGACCTGGACTTGGAGCTGGAACGATCCGGTAAATTCCGGATACGTCAATACAAATTCCACCTATGATGCCAATTTAACTTATGGTCCGCCACCTGGTTTTCCGGTCGGCTCGTCTTATAATCTGATTAGTTGGGAAGAGGTGCATTAATGTATAATTTTTTTGAGTTACCCTGCATCGTCTGGTGCAGGGTTTTTTGTTCATTTTTAGCTGTTTTTTTAGAATGTTATACCCTTGACAAAGGGTCGATTTTATGGTATATTGATATGTCTGATTTATTGTGGTTTATACGCAATAAGTTAGCCAAGCTCTTTGCAAATCCCCCCCTGTGACCGCTCTGGTCCGAAGGATAAAACATGCTGCGAAACGTGCGAAGATCGCATGTAATACTCGTGTTGTCGGTTGTTTTGTTCGGATTCATCGTTCCGCTCGACATCTATTTGTGGCGGAAGAACCGTCAAACTGTCGTTGAGGCCAAAGAAGCGATTTCGCCGATTTCGTCCCCACCGACTGCCGCGGTTCAGCCGGGTTCGACCGGCCAATCGTACAAGAACGACCTCGACGCTTTCTGGGCCAGGACTCCGCACGATCAGGAACGGAACCTCGAAGTTTCGGCGATGGTCGCCGCCATTCGTCATCGGGAAGAAAGGTTCAGCGACCGTTTTGGCTACGGATCACACAATCCAAGCGGAGCGACCGGCATTACGCAGGTGATGCCGGCCAGTCTGAAAGAATGGAGTGTGAGATGCCTCGGGCGGGAAGTTTCCCAGACGGAGTATCAGGGGAATAACCTGGCACAGATCCTGATTTCTCACTGTCAGATCGGACGCCTGTGGGACAACCACAATCACGATTCGCGTGTGGTGGCCTCCTGCTGGTTCTCCGGACGCACGGATTTCAATGGGGTTTCGGAAGATAGTGAAAACACTCCGGTCAACCGGTATGTTGCCGACGTCATGGCGAATCTCGCCAAAGTTCGGCCAGACCTGGTTTCCTCCAGTTCAAAGTCGGAAAACAAGCCATGCAAGTGGTAATAAAGCCGGCCTCGCGCAACGCGTAGGCCGGCTCTTTCTTTTTAATTTAGTTGAGGCCCCTCGTCGTACGGCAGGATTTGGTATAGAGGTCACGGAAGATATTTTTTGGGTCGGTTTGTTGTTTGACTGTATCGTAATTTTTTTTGTTCCAGGTTTCCCAAAATTCCTGCTCGGAATAGTAATTTCCGGAAATAAGAGTTTTGATCCCACCGATGTCTATCAGTTCCTCTTCAAACATCCGGTAATAATTTTTGTCTCTTTTACTGAGGCCATAAATAGCGATATCGAGGAACAGTTCATCTTTTATTTTTTCGAAGTATTTTTCCGAAACCCATTCGTACTTCCTGACAATTTTGTACGGCACGCACCACAGCGGGAAGAAGTTTACTTCTTTTTCGTACCATTCCATGAAGGTATTTATTTTTGAGAATGGAATAAAGGTGTCTAGGGTAATCGGTATTTTGTCAGCGGGGATTATTCTGCGAAATTTTTCGACTAGTTTTAATATATTGGTCGAGTTGATAAATTTTCCGAACAGCAATCGGCCAAGGAAGGTTTTAGGGGTGACATTTGTGACGCCTTTGTCGTAACGGAAAAAATAATCAGGCGTCCTCAGGTAGTCTTCCTTTCGTTTTTTGGTGCTCAGGTAGTAGACCCGCATCCAATCATAGTTGTGCGTGTAGGGAGCCTGGTCGACAAAGTTCCCGATACTTAGCACATATTCGGTCGGAGAGTGGATGATTCCGTCCATGAAATCGGCGTCTTTGTTTTCAAACCTGCGCCAAATAGCCGCTTTGTATTCTTCCAGGGTCTGATATTTTTCGTATGTTACTTTCACGTACGGTTTGGCAGGCACTAGTCTAAACTTTAGCTTTGTGACTATCCCCAGAGTGCCAAAGGTGCCATGCACCATCTGAAACACCAGCTTATTTTCGTTTTCAGGCGTACAAATAAGCACCTCACCTTTTGCGGTTATTACTTCATATTCGAGACAAGTATCGTGAAAACCGCCGAATTTGTAGGACATTGATTCGATAGAACAACCGGCGACCGCCCCGCCAATGGTGATGGTTTTGAGCTCTGGAACGACAATTGGGACCAGGCCGTATTTAATAGTGGCATTTACCAAATCCACAAAAGTAACGCCTGATTCCGCAACACAAGTCTGATTTTTAGGATCAATGCTGATAATTTCGGTCAGGTCGCTAACGTCGATTTTTTCGTCCAGATGTCTTTTGTCGTTCGGCTTTGGTACTTCATGGGAAACTGATTTCTTTTTTATTGAGACGGGATTCGTACCATGATGATTTTGGAGCTGGCGCGTTATCCGGCTTATTTTTTGATCGTGAGTTAGCATATAGGTTTGCCTTAACTTGTTATAGTTTGATATAATAGATACGAAATTTTATCAAGATTGACTTTTTATGTCCAGAGTTACGAAACTTGTTATCCCGGTCGCCGGTCTTGGCACTAGATTTTTGCCGGCCACCAAGGCCCAACCCAAGGAAATGTTGCCCATCGTCGACAAGCCGATTATCCAATATGTGGTCGAGGATGCGGTAAAATCCGGCATTACAGATATTATTTTGGTCACCGGCCCCAGCAAGCGCGCAGTTGAAGACCATTTCAGTCCGAATTACGAATTGGTAAACTGGCTGAAAAAACAAGGTAAAGAAGAAATGGCGGAAGAAATTAAAAAAATCGCTGATTTAGCGAATTTTATTTTTATCAGACAAAAGGGGCCTTATGGCAACGGGACGCCGGTCTTGTGCGCGAAAGATATTATCGGCGACGAACCGTTCGCGGTGATGTGGGGCGACGAATTTTTTTATACTCCGGAGAGGCCACATCTCGCCCAGCTTCTTGATGTTTTTGAGAAATACGGCGATCCGGTTCTCACCGCTTACGAGGTTGAAAAGGATGAAGTGTCGAAGTACGGAATTTTGGACGGAACAAAAATTGATGATAAGGTATTGGAAGTAAAAAATATTGTCGAGAAACCTGAGCCCGACAAGGCTCCGTCGCGGCTCGCCGCGCTCGGCGGATATATTTTGACTCCGGACATTTTTGACGCTCTCACAAAAACAAAATTAGGAAAGGGCGGGGAATTGTGGTTAGTCGACGCGCTGTTCAAATTGCTGAGGAAGCGGAAGATGTACGGCTGTAAAGTTGATGGAGTTTATTATGATACCGGTTCAAAGCTTGGTTATTTGAAAGCGAACGTTGATTTTGCTTTGCGTGATCAGAAACTTGGCAAGGAATTTAAAAAATATTTGGTATCGGTACTCAAGTAAAAATATGTTGAACGTAAAAAAAATGTTGGTCGTTTTTAGCGGGTTGTCGTTGCTGCTGCTCGGAGGGTTTGGGTGTAAGCCGCCGGCTCAGCCGGTTCCGGCTGCCACTCTCGAGTACTGGATTGTGTCTGAGGATCTGCCCGCTCTCCAAACTTTAGTCGCAGGTTATAAGGCCGATCGTCCCTATCTCACTATAAACATTCAGCAGTTCCGCGAGAACGAAATTTATGATCGGTTGCTGGAAGCTTTGGCCGAGGACCGCGGCCCAGATATCGTATCAGTTGGCGTGAAATCAATCGGTCAGTATCAGAGCAAACTTCAACCCATGCCGGATAGCGTCAAAGATACGTTGGTGCGAGTCACGAAAGGTCAACTTAGCGACACCGTCGAGGTAATTAACAATAATCACGCTTTATTAACATTGGATCAGCTTGGCAAGCAATATGTTCAGACCGTTGCGGCGGACGCAGTAAGAGACGGGAAAATTTATGGTTTGCCTTTGTCGCTTGATGTTATGGCTATTTATTACAACAAGGATCTCCTGGATCGAGCCGGCATTCCCGAACCGCCGAAAAATTGGCAGGATTTCCAGGCTGACGTAAAAATTTTAAGTAAATTTGACAAAGCCACCGGCAGAATAATCCAGGCCGGCGCGGCGCTCGGTACCGGATCAAATATTCCGGGAAGCAGTGATATCCTGGCGATTTTGTTTGCGCAGAGCAATCTGCCATTCACCAATTCTACCCAGGCGCTGTTTAATATCACTCCTCGAAATACCCAAGGCGGCGCGGAGACTCCGGGCGGACAGGTGATGAATTTTTATACTGATTTTGCTAATCCGGCGCGCGACACCTACTCTTGGAATGAGCAAATGACAAATGCCCTTGATAGTTTTGTGAACGGTCAGTTGGCTTTTTTCTTCGGCTACAATTTCCAACGTCAAATTATAAAAGATCGGGCGCCTGGCCTCAATTTCGATATTATTCCAATGTTGCAGCTTTCCGACGATCATCCGATTAATACCGCTAATTATTCGCTACAGTCGGTGCTTGCCAAATCAAAACATGGCAATGAGGCGTGGGCTTTGATTGATTATCTTTCACATTCGGCTGCCAACAAAGAATACCTAAAAATTACGGGCAGGCCGACCGCTCTCCGGATGTATATTGCCGATCAGAAAAAAATTCCCGAGCTGGCGCCGTTTGCTTCACAGCTCCTGACGGCGGAAAATTGGTATCGAGGAAAAGATTATATTGGCGCCAACAAGGCGATTCAGGATATGTTTCATGAGTGGCTCCAGCCGGTTTCAGACGATAAAATCCTGCAGTACCACAAAGATGTCCTAGATCGCGCCGCCGGTAAAGTCAATCAAACTTATTAGTATGATAAAAAGACACATCTATATATTTGGGTTTTGGTTATTTCTTCTGGGACTTTTTCTTCAAGTAGGCAAAGCTGAGGCGGCAGGGCCGTGTCTTTGTGTTGATATGAATCTTGGCCCCGTTTGCATTCCCGCCGCCACGGAATTGGAGTGCCTTAAGACCCCTAATCCTGGTTGTCCGTCTGGCGTGATGACGTGGGAAAAAGATGCCGCTACGTGCGATAGTGTTGTGAAAAATAAAAGCTATGGGCCAGGTACTGGTCCGACTGCAGGCTCCACACAAGGTACCAAAGCCAAATCGACTCTCAGCGATCTGATCACCCAATGTGGGGAAAACCCGATGCCGTCACAATGTTGGGATGTCACAGTTTTTATTTCTCTAGCTTTGCAAATTGTTCAATATATGTTTGGCATCATCGGCAGTATCGCTCTACTGTTCTTTGTGTATGGCGGCTTTGTGTTCATTTTGTCGCAAGGTAATCCCGAGCAAATTGGCCATGGCAAAGCGATCCTGGTCTCGGCAGTGCTTGGTATCGTGATTGCTTTCAGCGGTTATGCGATTGTTAAATTTGTTGGTACGGTCGTCGGTATTAAATCGGATTACACGCTTTTCTAAGTATGTTTTTAAAAATGCGATATTTGTTTGGTTTCTTACTTTTCTTTGTTTTATTATTTTCATTAGGTCAGGCAAATGCGGCTGGCGTATGTTTTTGTCTGACTAACGAGGTTCCAGATTGTGTAGCAATTACGCAGGCGGAATGTTCTGGTTACGGGGTGGCACACCCGGGTAGTCAATGTACATGGGACGCGAATGGACAAGCGTGTAGTAATTTTGTTCAGGAGTATAACAAAGCAAAGGCAAATTTAGTCAGCCCTGCCTCTACACCGAGCGTTGATACAGAAAATAAAATTCCGAAAATTAAGGCAGAGGCGTTTAAGACCCTTAGTCAACTTCCTGTCACCAGCCCCCAACAAATCATCGGCCTCGTGGTCAGAGCGCTGACCATGTTCATGGGTTCAATTATGTTTGTGCTCGTAGTGTATGCCGGGGTGATGTGGATGACTGCGCAGGGTAATTCCGACCGGATTGAAAAATCCAAAAAAATTATGGTTTGGGCGGCGCTCGGCGTAGCGGTGATGCTTCTAAGTTATATTGTGGTTAATTTTGTTTTTACTTCCATTCAAACTGGAGCATAGTATGAAAAATTTTTTAATTTTAGCATTGGTATTTTTCCCTATAGTGGCACTAGCCGCCCCAACGCCTCCCTGTCCGGCTGGTTCAGTTTGTCTTGAAAATCCTTTAGTTGGAGATCCGACGTCCGCCAGTAAAATTATCGGCACAATTATCAAAGGTGTGCTAGGAATTTTGGGTTCTCTTACTTTGTTGATGCTGATTTGGGGCGGTTTCCAATGGCTGACCTCGGCAGGAAATAGCGAGAAAGTGGAAAAGGGTACAAAGACGATGCTTTGGGCTATAGTTGGCGTTGCGGTTGTTCTTTCCGCCTATATTTTGATCAGCGCCCTAACAAATCTTTTGTCCGGTAAATAATTGAATTGCGTGCAAAAATTAGGTATGTTATACTATCGCAAGTATCGTAAAAAATGTATGCAAAAAGATGAATGTGGAAAGGGGGTGGAATTATGAACAAAACACAGAAATTAGTTTCCATCGTGGTAATGGGAATGAGCCTGCTTTCCGTAGCTCCAGCTCTAGCCCAAATTACTCCCGGTGAAGTAATGCCAAGCGCTATCCAGCCAGCTATTGGCTTAGCTAGCTCGGACGTACGTGTTACCGTCGCGAGAATTATCAGAGTGGCCATGGGCCTCCTTGGTATCATCGCAGTGGTAATCATCCTTATTGGGGGTTTCACTTGGATGACCGCCGGCGGTAACGACGAAAAAGTTGGCGAAGCCAAGAAATGGATCTTCTCCGGCGTGATCGGTCTCGCGATTATCTTGTCAGCGTACTCTATCGCGACTTTCGTCATCAACCAGTTAATTACAGCTACAACCTAACGCAGTTCTGCTCCCAATTTTTGCTGGCTTTTTGCCACGTTGGAATTGGGGGGCGGATTATAGTTTTTAAGATAAAAACTATAACTGCCAGAAAAAAATTGAAATATGTCAAAATCACCAATCGAAAGGGGGTGGAATTATGAATAAAATACAAAAATTAATTTCCGTCATGGCCATGGGCATGAGTTTAGTGTCCGTCGCTCCAGCTTTGGCTCAAACTGGTCCAGTTACATCCGGTGAAATATTGCCAAGCACGATTCAGCCAGCTATTGGTTTAGCCAGCGCGGATGTGCGCGTTACCATCGCAAGAATTATCAGAGTAGCAATGTCGTTACTTGGTATAATCGTAGTTGTGATTATACTTTACGGCGGTTTCCTCTGGATGACAGCCGGCGGCAACGACGAGCAAGTTGGCTCCGCCAAGGGTTGGATTATCTCCGGCGTGATCGGTCTAGCGATCGTCTTGTCGGCATATGCTATCGCGACTTTCGTCATCAACCAGTTAATTACAGCTACAACCTAACGCAGTTCTGCTCCCAATTTTTGCTGGCTTTTTGCCACGTTGGAATTGGGGGGCGGATTATACCTTTTAGGCATAGAAAGTATATTCGCTATATGCAACTCGGTTTTAAAAAAATTTGGCTCGTTGGAAGTTTTTTATTTTTAGCATTGTCAGGGTTAACCTTATCAAAACTCCCTGCATTAGCGGCGATTGACTTTACCGCTCAGGGGCCGGATTTGGGCGTTAAATATCCCGGTTATGCCGGTCTTTCTGACGTTGATCCTCGAATCACAACCGCTAAATTGATCCGAATCGCGCTCAGTGTGTTAGGGACGGTTTTTTTGGTAATTGTTCTCTATGGCGGTTTCCTCTGGATGACTGCCGGCGGTAACGAAGATCGTGTCAGTGACGCAAAAAAATGGATTGCCTCAGGGGTGATCGGTCTTGCGATTATTCTTTCGGCTTTTGGGATCACCACTTTTGTTATAAATAACCTTACCGCGGCGTCGATCTCAGGTGATGCGACAAGTATTTAAAAACTTTTATGCCGGGTTTAATAAATAAAATTGTTGTTCTTCTCCTTCTGGCTTCGGCACTCTTTATGGCGCCGCTTTCCGCATTGGCCGCCGGTGATTATGGCACGGAGGCGACTCGCTCAGCTGCCGGTTTGCCTTCCACGGTCGCTGGAGCATCAACTGTACCGGGCGTAATCGGTGAGATAGTAAAAATTGCGCTTTCGCTGATTGGGATTGTCTTCTTTGGATTAATTTTCTACGCAGGGTTTGAATGGATGACAGCGCAGGGCAATTCCGATCGGGTCGAGAGAGCCAAAGGTACTATAACGGCCGCCGCAATCGGTGTTATCATAGTAATGGCGGCGTACGCAGTTACGAATTTCGTCTTCACGAATTTGGCTCCGAGCGGTTCGGGCGGTACCGGCAGTGCCGGGAGTTGCGTTATAAATCCTACGGCGACAGGTTGTTCGGGTTTTGATTGTAGTATACATACCACTAGCGCCGATTGTAATGCAGTTCGTTGTTGTGAGTGGAAATAATAAAAATTTTTATGAATATTCTAAAAAATCCAAAAAAAATATTTATAGCTTCGACGATAATTTGCGGTTTGTTGGTCTCGGGGGTGGCATTGGCTGCTGGACCATTTGATGCCGCGAATAAAAATTTAGGTAGCGCTCTGAATACGACTGGACTTTCAAGCGATATTTCTACCAGCATCGGCGCGGTCGTCAAAGGTGTTCTGGCCGTGGTTGGGACCTTATTTTTATTGCTGACCGTCTATGCCGGCATCACCTGGATGACGGCTCAGGGCAATGAGGACAAAGTAACCAAAGCAAAAGGTACGATCGAAGCGGCCGTCATAGGCTTATTCATCGTGATGGCGGCGTATGCAATTACGGCGTTCGTGACGAGTAAAGTTGGCGGTCCTGGTTCGTCTGATACTTGTAGTAGTGTTGGCGGTAGTTGTTATGATGCAACTTGCACTAAACCCGCAGCTCAAAATTACGAGTGTACCGGTACCACACCTACCTGCTGTTTGCCATAATATGTTAGATTTTATAAAAATATATTTTTTAGCGGTTTGCCTATTTTTTAGTGTAGCGATTCCGACCGCGGCCGGAGCGGTCGATAACAGGAGTTTGGAAGAACAGATCGCCGGCAAAGCCGGCTACGCTACTCAAGGTGTAAATGAGTTCACCTTGTCCGAGACGATTGGTCGAGTGATTAAGGTCGCTTTGGGGTTTGTTGGCACGCTTTTTTTCGCTCTGACTGTTTATGCCGGTTATCTTTGGATGACGGCGCAAGGAAATGAAGATCAAGTAACCAAGGCAAAAGATATTTTAAAAATGGCAGTCATTGGGATGATAATCGTGGTTGCGGCGTATAGCATTACTACATATGTATTGATCTTTATGGCTCAGTCGACTTCATTCAGCAGTTCAGTAGGTAAATAATTATGAAGCTACTCAAATTTAAATTTCTGTCGTTGGCGATCGGTCTGATGGGTTTTTTTGTTTTCATTTCTCCGACTCACGCTCAAAACTACGCTCCAATTCAGGGAGCTTGGGATCAGTTGGGCCACGCGGCCGGAGCGAGTGGCGCCGGATATGGCGAGGCGGTGGATCCGAGACTTATCGTCGCAAATATTGTAAAGCTGGCCTTAGGCTTGGTAGCGACAATAATTTTTGTTTTGATGATTTTCGCCGGATATAAATGGATGACAGCCGGCGGCAATGAG
>JAKANM010000016.1 GCA_021812425.1 bacterium
CCGCAAGTTAATGGACTGGCTGGTCTGGTACAACACCGAACGACCGCACTGGAGCCTTGGCCTGCTTTCACCTGTGGATTATTTAATTAAAAACGGCCACTTGTCCAAAATGACCTGGACTGATACATAAGCTTGACAGAAAACCTTTATCTTGGTATCCTGTCAGCAACCCATAGACAGCAGGCGTCCCCAGGGACTTAATCTCCTGCCGAGGTAATCAGAAACTTTTTAAGTTAAGGTCGACTGTATTACAAATCAGGTCTGTGGCATACACAGATTTTTTTGTTGAAATATGCCAAAATCAAAACAGCAAAAGGAAGTAACCATTGAAGCTTTGAGTGGTGATTTGAAGGGCGCCAAAAGCGTCGTCTTTGCCAATTTTCAGGGTCTCACGGTTGCTCAGTCAGACGAGTTGCGAAGGGCCGCTCGTAAAGAAGGAGTGACGGTACTAGTTGCCAAGAAAACGCTCGTGAGGCGTGCTCTCGAAGCCATTGGTCTCGCCGCTGACACCGCTTCATTTGAGGGAGGTCTCGCGACATTCACAGGCAAGGACGAAGTTTCGCCTGCCAAAGTAGTCGCTACCTTTGCAAAGAAAAATGAAGTCGTGACAATTTTCGGCGGAATACTCGAAGGCAAATTCATTGATGCCAAAATGGTGAAGAGCTTATCGGCTCTCCCAGGCAAACAAGAATTGCTTTCAATGATGGTCCGATCGCTTAACGCGCCGATCAGCGGTTTCGTTAATGTGAACGCCAGCATCGTCCGATCCCTCTTCAATGTCTTGAATGCTTACAAAGCTAAGAAAGCATAATACGAATTATTAATTTCATTTTTATGAATGACAAATTACAAACAATTATTTCACAGGTAGAACAGTTGTCCGTCCTTGAGCTCGCTGAGCTTGTAAAAGCGATGGAAGAGAAGTTTGGAGTTTCTGCCGCCGCCCCAGCCATGATGATGGCCGCCGCGGGAGCCGGTGCCGGTGCCGCCGCCGCTGAAGAGAAAACCGAATTCAATGTTGAGCTGACAGAAGTTGGCGCCAACAAAATCAATGTTATCAAAGCCGTGAAAGAAATCACCGGTCTTGGTCTCGCTGATGCCAAAGCTATCGTTGACGCCGCTCCAAAGGTTGTGAAGGAAGGCGTAAAGAAAGATGAAGCGGATGTTATGAAGAAGAAGATTGAAGACGCTGGTGGTAAAGCGACCTTGAAATAATAATTTCAAAATAAATAATCCCGGCTAATCACCGGGATTTTTTATTTTAATCATGAGACGTTCTTATTTTGTCACTGCGCTAAAGGCGCCTTCAGGAGTTTCCCTGAATCAAGAAGATAAACTGTCTTCGTCGACGGATCAATGACCATACCGGTCGGATTTTTTAGGCTGTCGCTGACAAGCTGTCCGATTAGGTGGCCGTTTTTTTCAAAAATTATCAGGCGTTTATTTTGCGGATCGAGAATATATAGGTATGGAATGTCCGCATAGGTCCAAATTCGCGCGCCGGCACCGAGCGCCGGATCAAGTCCGGACAGCGAAAATGGCTGTCTGATGCCTTTGGTAAATCTTGCAATTTCGCCGTTCGCTTTCGAGACGAACAAGTCGCCGTCAATCCCGAGATCAGTGCCGTCACTCACCGATACGCTCTTATCTTTCAGCCATTCGGAGCCTTGGCTAAAGCCGGTACTGATTGGATCGTGCCGGAAAATTGTCCCAGTCAGGGTATCGAGCGTATATAGTCGGCGGTTGTAAATTACGAAACTGCCGAGGGTTGATTTTTTAGTAGGAAAAGAAATTTCAACTAATTTGGTAGAGAGATCATTCGGTTTCAATTGCATTAGTTTATTGGTGTCGTAAAGAAATAAAATGTAATCATTTTCTTTTGGTACGTCGGCCTCGGAAAATCCGCTGATCGAGGGGTAGGTCAAAATGGTTTTTGTGTCGCCGTTCATTACATCATATACAAATAATGTGGAAGTGGCGGAGGAGTACGCTATGAGTTTATTTTTTATTTTAACAAGTCCGTTGGTTGCCGAGGGCAGCGTTGGAAAATTGGCAAGCACCGTGGTATTGAGAGGGAGAACTTTTCGTAATTTTGTTCCGAGGTCATTTAGTTGCTTCGTAATTTCGTCGCAGGCCGGTTGTCGCCCAGTCGAATCGCAGGATAATTTTTTTAGCAGATCGCGAGCGGTCTTAAATTCAGTAAATGCCAACTCGTCATTTTTGTAAATCAGCGCGTTCTCGACGGAACTACGTCGGTCTTTGAGGTCTTGTAGGGAATTGGTAAAGTCCAGATCAGCGGCAAGAACGCTTTGGCGGTGGCGAAGGTAGATAATGCTAAAAATGAATCCAAGGGCTAGAATAATCGATCCGAACAACATGAATTTTGTCATCAGTGGGAGATGCCGAATGTTTTCCTTAAATCCGCGCCAGCTTTGTCGCCAATTTTCGATAATCGTGGCGCGACGGTTGTTGTAATTGAAAACAATGATAAAAAGCAGAGCGACAGCTCGAACTAAATTATAAAAAAAGGCGTAAATCAGGATCAGGAACCGCAGTAGCAGTTGTCCGATAATTTTAAGAATTAGCCAGATTTTCGCGAGAATCGGCGCGAGTCGATCACCGAGGTTTTCGTTTTGGGGACGGCGGCGAGAGTTTTGCAGACGAGTGGAGAGGTGGCTCGACATTATCTCGGTCGGTTGCTTGCTGGAAAGTTCGCTTTTTTGGGAAAGATCGTCTCCGGTTAGCTGTTCGTCTAGGATACCCTTAAAATTGTTGAGCGTCGGAAATATAGAAGGGGACAGGGTGTTGGCCGTGTCATCTTCACGACGGAAAAGTTTTTGTAGCGACGCATTTGACGCTCCTTGTTGAGTGGCCGGACGAGTTTTTTTGATTGTGGCATCGTTTGCATCCGGTTGGAAGAGGTTGATGATTAGTCCGCCGAAAGAGTAGCCGTTTTTTAGTTCGCCTAGGACTTTTTCCAGGTGCTGGGCGCTTTGGAGAGCGCTACGTGTCGTAATTATTTTTTCTAGCCGATCATGGCTGAAGAAATCTATCAGGTGCGGGGTGCCGGCAAAAAGATAATCGTTGGCGCTAAGTTTCCCTTGAATTATTTGCGAGAACAGTCCTTCATCATTCGCCGCATCGACGTCTTCGCCGTTGCCGCGGATCAGATCCATTTTTTCATAACCGCCCAGCCTATTTTTGTAAAAAAGCAGAAGATGAGGGTTGCCGAAGAAACTAAAAACAATTTCTCCCGGCCGGATGGCGCCCACGATGCAGTGCAAATCGCCCCGAGCCTTTTCGAGAGTGAATGCCTCGCTGTTTAATTTTTCGAGCACCGCCTCAAACGAGTCCTTTTCTTCATCGGTCGGAATTTCATAGTATTCATTTTCGGCGCGGTCGATCATTTCCTGTAATTTTTTTATGAAAACCGCATCGGCGTTATTGACTTCGCACAACGCAAAAAAGTAACCTTTTTCGGCCTCTTCGGGAGTGGAAGGTTCAGTAATGTGAAGAAGGACGTGTGACAGATCTTGCTTACCGCCTTCGACAAAAAATTCATTTAGTCGCAGGATAGAATCCATGTAATTAGCGTTGACTTACATCATTATTGATAGTATACTATATGGCAGTTAATACGTCTAACATGCTTGAACACTTTTTTGGTTCAAAGACCAGATTAAAACTTTTGAAGATATTTTTTCACTCCCCGGAGCACCCTTTTTTTGTACGCGAGCTGGCGCGTTTGGCCGGTACTCACTTGCACGCCGTGCGGCGCGAGATTGTCAATCTTCTAAAGCTAAAAATCATCAAGAAAGTTTCGGCGCATGATGTTGGCCTCGAGCTCGAGGGTACGGAACGGTCAAAATATTACCAACTTGATTCGGAATCAGCTCTGAATAAAGAACTTGCGGCTCTTCTAAATAAGGCCGAAGTCCTCGAGGAACATGAGCTGGTTGAAAAAATTAAATCCGAAGGCGGAAAGATTAAACTTTTCATTTTGACAGGAATTTTCACTGAGGAAAAAAATATCAGCACTGATATTTTTATCGTCGGCAGTCTGAAGCCGATGATCCTCGCGAAAATAATCAAACATTACGAAAATGAACTTGGCAAAACGATTCGCTATACTTTTATGACGGATCAAGAGTTCAAAGACCGGCGACAAATCGGGGATCGGTTTCTGTTCAGCGTGTTAGAGGGTAAACATGAATTTGTCGTCAACGATTATAATTTGACGTAAATTATGTACCTCTTTCTAGATAACACTGAACCAGCGGAGTTGGTTTTTTTTGTTTCCAAGGATGGTGAATCTTTTCATGAATACAGGAAATCCGCCAAGGATGGCGGCAGTTTGCCTCTAGCGCTTGAGGAAATTCTTGTTTCTGAAAAAATGGCGCTTGCTGATTTGCGCGGGATCGCCGTCCGGGTAGGGGTAGGCCGTTTCACGGCGACACGTATTGCGGTAGTATTCGCCAACACGCTGGGTTACGCGCTCCGGATACCGGTTTCTGCCGTCCATGACCAAGATCCTAAATCAGCTTTCAAGATTTTGTTGGCCGCTCCGGTCGATAAATACATCATGGCCGAATACAGCGCGGAGCCCCGCCTCGGAAATAAAAATTAATTATGCTTTCTCCCTATCATCGTTATCGTCTTTATGAAATTTTGCCGGGACTCAGTATTTGGTTTACGCTGGTCCTCGGTCTGTTTTTAAGTTTTTTCCGTCCGCTATGGATGATATATATTATTATTATTTTTGACGTTTATTGGGTTCTCCGGGTAGTTTATTTTTCATTTTATACAATTTTATCATGGAGCCGCTTTCATAAAGCGATCAAATTGGATTGGTTCACCATGCTAAAAAATGAAATCCCAGCTTGGGCCAGCAAGGTCAACGTGGTATTTTTGCCGATTTATAATGAAGAATATGAAGTGGTGAAAGCGACTCTCGACGCGCTCAGCGCCTCCAGCTACCCAATGGAACATCTTTACGTCGTCCTTTCAGGAGAAGCGCGCACCCTTCAGCATTGGCAGAAAATTCAGGCTGAGGTCAAGAAAGATTTTGGTTCATCATTTGCCGGGTTGCTTTTTTATACACATCCCGATGGCCTGGCGGGAGAGATCCCCGGCAAAGGTTCAAACATTCACCATGCCGAATGGGAGTTTAAAAAATTTGCCGATGATAAGGGTTGGAAGTACGAAGACATTATAATTTCGGTTTTTGACATTGATACGATTGTCCACCCGCAATATTTCGCGCATCTCACCTACATGTATTTGAAGCATCCCAACCCGACGCGCAGTTCCTTTCAACCGATCACGCTTTACAACAATAATCTTTGGGATTCGCCGGCCGTGCTCCGGGTGATGGCTTTTGGTACCACTTTTTGGATGCTTTTCAGCCTGGCGCGTCTTGATAATCTCGTGACGTTTTCTTCACATAGCATGAGTTTCAAGGCGGCGATTGATGTCGGCGGTCACGCGAAAGATATTATCAGCGAGGATTCGAGAATTTTTTTCCAATGCTGGCTCCACTATGGCGGCGCCTACGAAGTTAGTCCGTTGTATCTTCCCGTATCGATGGATACGGTGCGAGACGATCGGATTTGGAATAGTCTCCGCAATCTTTATTTGCAACAGCGTCGCTGGGCTTGGGGGGTGGAGAATATTTCGTTTCTGCTTTGGGAATATCGCAAGCATCCGGAGATTAGTTGGCACAAGAAATTAGTCACGCTGTTTCATGAATGGGAAGGAAAGTGGAGCTGGGCGGTAGTCGCCATCCTCATTACTATCCTTGGTCGTCTGCCGCTTTGGGTTGCCGGCGATCAGGTTCGTCAGAGCGCTCTTTTTTTCAACACGCCGCACGTACTTGAGATCCTTATGACCCTCGCCATGGTCGGTTTGTTGGTTTCTCTGGTTATCAGTATGCTGTTGCTCCCGCCGCGTCCGGAGCATCGCGGCCAGCATCATTATTTGTTTATGATGTTGCAGTGGGCTCTCACGCCGGTATCACTTTTGTTGTTTTCTTCCATTCCGTGTCTTGATGCGGTGACGCACCTCATGCTTGGACGTTATCTTGGATTTAATGTTTCAGTGAAAAAGAGGTCGTTGTGAAAAAAATATTAATTGTAGCAGTTATATTATTTTTTGGCGCCATTGCCACGGGAACTTTTTGGGTGCGTCAAAATTATCAAAACGGCAAGTTGCAGGAAAAAATTATTCGGACTGCTTTTCCAAATTCGATCAACTTCGCGACCACGACTAACATCATACCGCGCGCGCTTGGTATGGAATACCCCCGAACTTTTCTTATTCTTTTTATCAACAACACCGAGCTACGTCCCGGCGGCGGTTTCATCGGGTCATACGCGGTGGCGCGGTTTGATCATGGACGGCCGGAAATTTTGAAAGTTGAGGGGACGGAAACTATCGACAACAATTCTCCCGGGGTCGGCGCGACACCGACGCTAGCGCTCGCGAAATATCTCGGAATAAAAACTTGGCAGTTTCGCGACAGCAATTGGTCGCCAGATTTTCCGACCGACGCGAGGAGGGCTCTCGAATTTTATAAGGCCGAGCACGGATATTTGGCCGATGATATTTCCGGAGTGATCGCCATCACACCGAATTTTTTTGAGGAAATTTTGAAGCTGACTGGTCCTTTGGACGTGAATGGGATAAGTTTTACCAGTGATAATTTCACCGAAAAATTGGAGTATGAAGTTGAATATGGCTTTGAAAAACGCGGCATTAAATTCAGCGATCGGAAGCAAATACTTGGTGATGTTTCGCGTGTTTTTTTGCCTCGAATCGTCGGTTCGATGTTGATCCATTGGTCGGATTATGCGCGCTTGGTTTTATCCATGCTAAATCAAAAGCATCTTATTCTTTACTCAACCATTCTTGACGAGCAATCTTATATTGAGGCGCAGGGTTGGGACGGCGCAATGAGAGGGAAGCCCGGGGACTATCTGCTATGGGCGGACGCAAATCTCGGCTCGCTCAAAACTGATGTGGTCATTACGAGGTCACTTTCCTATTCGATTAGCTCGACAGCGACCGGAACTATTGCTACGGCTACCATGCGTTACAACCACGCGGGAGGTTTTACCTGGCGCACCTCGCGCTATCGCGATTACGCGCGAATTTTTGCGCCAAGTGGCAGTCGTTTGCTCGGCATTTCCGGCAACAGCGAGCAGGTGGACGAGGGTGAGGAGGATGGTCGGCATTGGTTTGGAACGTTTCTCTCAATCAGTCCAGGACATCAAGGTCAGCTATCTTTTACCTATCTTTTGCCGGAAAATATTAATGATCAAATTCAAAAAGGCAATTATCATTTGAGTGCCCAAAAACAGCTCGGGACCGATCATGTTCGATTGACACTTGAGCTAAAATTTGATAAAAATTTAGTAGGGGCTGAGCCGACAGAAGCCTCTGAAAAGTTTGGAGACAATTATTATCAAGTTGCGACGGATTTAAGGGTTGATCGAGAGTTTGATATAACGTTAGCGCATTAAAATATGTTTATATCGCGAGATATAAACAAAATTCATTCGGAAATGTCAAAGTAAACTTTGCCATCTCTCTCATTCATTATGTTTATCAAAAAAATCGGTATTGATCTTGGCACGACAAACGTGCTTGTTTACATTCCTAGAAAAGGTATTGTAGTCAATGAACCGAGTGTCGTGGCAATTTCAAGAGTCGACGGCAAAGTTCTCGCAGTCGGGCTCGAAGCCAAAGATATGATTGGCCGAACGCCAGACGGCATTATTGCCGAGCGGCCTTTGAAAGATGGTGTGATTGCCAACTATCATACCACCGAGGCGATGCTTCGATATTTTATAAATAAGGCGCTGGGCGGCGTCCGGCTTTTTCGTCCGGAAGTGATGGTCGCGGTGCCGGGAGGAATTACCTCGACAGAGCGGCGCGCTGTCATTGACGCGACGATCGCGGCCGGCGCGCGAGCGGCTTACATTATCAAAGAACCGGTGGTGGCGGCGATTGGCGCTGACATCCCAATCGGGGCCGCTTCGGGTCATATGATCATTGACATCGGCGGCGGGACCGCTGAAATTGCGGTTATTTCACTGGGCGGAATTGTTTCTTCGGGATCGGTCAGAATCGGGGGTAACAAATTTGACCAGTCTATGGTAGAATACATCCGTCACAAGTATAATCTTGCGATCGGCGAACGTAGCGCTGAAGAGATTAAAATTTCTATTGGTTCGGCGGTATACATGGATAACCCGCTCGCGTATGAAGTAAAGGGACGGGACATGGTCACCGGCCTTCCGCGTATTGTTTCGGTGAAATCTGACGACACGACCGAGGCGCTCCAGCATGATCTAGAACTTTTAGTAAACGCGATCAAGGAAGTTTTGTTTCGCACCCCGCCTGAGCTGTCAGCTGACGTGATGGACAAAGGAATAATTCTTTCCGGCGGTTCTGCTTTGTTACGAAACCTCGACGTCCTTATTGCTGACGCGACCGGTGTGCCGACTTACGTTGCCGATGAACCTCTCCTTTGTGTGGCCAAAGGCACAGGGATTGCTCTTGAAAATTTAGATAGCTACAAACGAAGCATTTTGGCGACGAAATAAATTATATTGGCTTCGCCGCATATATTTTCATTCGTTCAAAAATAAAACAAGTTTTTATTTTGCTCACTCATTTCGATTATGGTCATCGGCATTGAAGCTGCCCACGCCAATCAGGCAGAGCGAACCGGTGTGGAGGAATATTGTTTTCAAATTATTGAAGCCTTGAAAAAGGTGATACCTTCCGATGTGAAGGTTATTTTGTATGTCAGCATGCCTTTGCGCGAGGATATGGCAGTACTGCCGGCAAACTGGTCGGTGAAAATTTTGCATTGGCCGTTTTCTAAATTATGGAGCCAATTGCGGCTATCGCTACATTTTTTGTTTCATAAACCGGACATATTTTTCTCTCCCGGCCAAATTTTACCGGTCTTCTGTCCAAGGAAAACTATCACGATGGTACACGATAGCGCCTTCATGGCATACCCGCGCGCTTACGGTTTTCTGTCCCGTCTCTATCTTCGCGCGATGAATAGCAGAATTGTCAAAAAGTCGTCTACTATTATTACCTCCACTGAATTTAACAAAAAGGAATTGATGAAATATTATGGGAGTAAAGTCGGTAAGAAAGTAATCGTGGTCCCGCTCGGCTTCAATACGGTTCAGCCGCCGCCAAAATTTGATCAAAAAAAATTTGGCATTAGTAAGCCTTATGTCCTCAGTGTCGGTCGTCTTGAAACCAAAAAAAATACGAATTTTTTAATTCAGGCTTTTTGCGTGATGAAGCAATCAATCGACATCCAGCTGGTGCTGGTCGGACGGCCGGGAGTCGGATACGGACCAATCGCGAAGCAGATCAAGCAATGCCCCTACGTGGAGGACATTATTCGTCTCGGCTATATTGATCGTCCGGACCTGTCAGGGCTTTTTAAAAACGCCATTGCTTTTGTTTTTCCTTCAATTTATGAGGGTTTTGGTTTTCCATTACTGGAAGCTTTGTCGCTTGGCACGCCGGCGATCGCCGCAGACATTGAAGCACTTCATGAAGTTGGCGGATCTTCTTGCGTCTATGTGGATCCGTTTGATATTAAATCATTATCTGATACGATTTTGGAATTAGTAAAAAATTCCGGTAATCAGATCAAATTTAGTCACGAAGGCAGGGAACGCGCTGCGCAATTCTCCTGGGAGAAGGCGGCGAATAAAACCTGGGATGTTATTGCCAGTTAATAATTTTTCTGTTACGATAGCCACAGTTTTAGGAATTTTGTGATCATCGGACATCGCCACATTTTGAACTTTTTTGAAACAGCCACTCTTCGCGGCCAGTTGAGTCATGCGTATGGATTTATCGGTCCCCGCAGTATCGGGAAGAGCAAAGTCGCGTATGAAATAGCGGCGCGTCTGCTGAATGTCCCGGAGGAAAAACTAACGCATAACCCGGATTTCATTTTGGTTCAGCGCGGCGAAGATGAGAAAACCGGCAGATTAAAAAAGGAAATTACGGTTGCGGAGGCGCGCGAGCTGAAGAAAAGTCTTCAACATACTTCGTGGCAGAAAGGCCATCGGGTCGTCGTCATCGACGGCGCTGAGTTCCTAAATTCAGAGTCAGGGAACGCTCTTCTGAAGCTACTGGAAGAGCCGCCGGAGAGAACGTTTTTCATTCTTTTGATTGAAAATGAAGGAGCGGTTTTGTCCACTATTCGTTCGCGTCTGCAGTCATTTTATTTCTCGTTAGTGAAGACAGAGGAGATCTCCGCGGCTTTGCAGTCGAGAGGCGTCCCGGTAGAAGAGGCAGAAATTTATGCGCGTCGAGCGCATGGCCGGCCAGGCAAAGCATTATCGTTTTTGGTAAGCGAAAGCGCTGAACACTATGATGATCTATTGGCAACTTTTCAGAAATTAGTTGATGCGCCATTTTATAAAAAAATTCAGCTGATTGAAAAATTATACGGCGCCAAAGAAGATGGCGAGCGTGGCCGTACTGAATGGCAAGAAATTTTGGAGACCTGGATTTCCTGGTTTCGTGATTGGCTTTTGAAGAAGCATGGCGCGGCGCAGTTTGCCGGCGAACCGAAACTTTCGGCGGGTATCAGTTATTCTAGCAGTGAGTTGGTCAATATTATTGATAGTTTTCAGCGGACCAAGAAATTGCTCCATCAGAACGCGCATCCGCGGCTTGCGATTGAATCCGTTTTATTAAAAATTTAAAATTTATTTTTATGACGCGAAAAATTATTTTTGCTTTAGCGGCCTCTCTGTTGTTGGTGGGGGCGGGGTGCGTTAGTCTTGGTAGTGAGTCACCATCCGCGCTTGGGACATTTCGATCGGCCGACAAAGGAGAAACCTGGGGGCCAATCAACACGCTCCTGACCGCCTCTGGCGTAAAGAGTCTCTCACAGACCAGCGTTTATCGTCTTTTCACCGATCCGTCCGACAGCAACGCACTGTACATGGCAACTCGCGGTCAGGGTTTATATTATAGTTATGATCGGGGTGATAGCTGGCGGAGTGTGCCATTTTTGCAGGGTAAATTTATCTACAGCCTTGGCGTCGATGCGGTCAATAAGTGTCTGATCTATGCGACAGACGGAAGCATTGTCTACAAAACTGTTGACTGCGGTCGTAGCTGGGATTCGGTTTATCTGAGCCAGAGCGGCAGTCGTATCGCGGCCCTCGCTCTCGATTTTTTTAACCGCGGTGTGCTTTTTGCCGGTTTGGAAGACGGCACAATTTTGCAGAGTATAAATGGCGGCAGTAGCTGGCGCACCACTACTTCTACTGGCGGAATATTGCGCGATCTGGTCGCCGATCCTCAGGTTCCGGGACGTTTTTATCTTGCCAAAGCCAGCACTGGACTTTTTGTTTCCAATGACAACGGTCAGAGTTGGGATGATGTGTCCGCCGGGCTTCGTAATTTCAGCGAATCTTTGACGTTCTATCGCCTGATTCTTGATCAGACGCAGAAAAATAGCATTTATTGGCTCAGCAAATATGGTATTTTTCATTCCACGGACGCTGGCAAGACCTGGACGGATTTGAAATTAGTAACGGCCCCAGGAACGGTCAACATTTACAATTTTGCTTTAAATCCAAAAAATCCTAAGGAGCTGTTCTATACCGGCACGATTTTCAGCGGACAGCAGGCGTCAGATAGCTTCAGCCTTTCGTCGCCACCCAAAATTTCCAGCTCTAAATTGTATAAATCTGTCGATGGCGGCGCGACTTGGTTCAACCGCAAATTACCGAGCGGCGCTATCCCAGTCAACCTTTTAATTTATCCGGATGATCCGAAAGTATTGTTCCTCGGATTTACTACCGCGCAATAAAAAATCGTATATGTTGAATCTTCAAGATTTCAAAGCGGATTTTAAGCACGCGATTGAGTTTCTAAAGACTGATATTTCACAGCTTCGTACCGGACGCGCCACCGGGGCGATGTTGGACAGCATCACGGTCGAGGCGTATGGCTCGAGACAGCCGCTCAAGGCCGTTGGTACGATTATGGTCGCCGACCCGAAGACGCTGACGATCGAGCCGTGGGACAAAAGCCTCCTTGCGGCGATTGAGAAAGGTGTTCGCGATTCCGGTCTTGGCATCAATCCGGTGAACGACGGTAAATTGATCCGACTAAGTTTGCCGGAACTAACTTCTGAGCGTCGGGTAGAGCTGACTAAAATTTTGCATCAAAAATTAGAACAGGCGAAAATCGCGATCCGGAAGATCAGAGAAGATGTCCGTGAACTGATCGGCGATGAAGAAAAATCTAAATCAATTTCCGAGGACGACAAATTTCGGTTGCAGGAAGATTTGGAGAAAATGGTGAAAGAAACAAATGACGAAGTAAAAAAGGTGGGTGAAGCGAAGGAGAAAGAGATAACGACGGTCTAACATTTTTTTTCCACGCGAAAGGAAAATCTGATGATTGACGTGAAATCGCTTTCCGATTGGCAAGCTGTCAGGCAATTCGCCAGACTGTCGATTTACACAGTGGCACAGGCTGGAGGGATTGTTTCGAGATGGAGGCAAGACGTGACAGAAAACGAAAAAATCGGCTGTTTTCTTGTAGCCAATCTTCGAGACGGACGCGTTCTCTACTGCGCTGGCTGGAGAAAAAGTCAGGAAAGCGCCATTCGTGTTGGATTTTTTGTCCTAGGGAAGGGGAAAGTTGGGGAGTAAGTTCGCCCTCGAAAATTCAGAGGGCATCTGACGCATAGCGTTTGGTGCCCTTCTTTTTTTATTGACAAAAACCCGCGCGCGAAGTATCATAATTTCACCGGCAGGGATGAAGGGTTTGGCTCCTTCGGAGCCGGTATCTATAGAAAAGTGTCCGCCTCTAGGCGGAAACTTGGGTGGAACCTTCCCAGTCAATCGGGAACCCAGGACCAATATTTTGGTCTTTTTTTTATAGGAGCTTCGCCACATATATTCTCATTCATTCGGATATATCCAGGCTCAATATTTATAGCTTGCAAGCAATCTATAAATATTTCACTGGCTATTTCCTCACTCATTTCGAATATGAAAATTATTTTGGCAATAGCGTCAGGATTGGCACTGCTCGGAGCAGGCTGTGCGGGAGACATCGCGCAACTATATTCCCAAAATGCGACGGAATTGTATTCCTGGAACGCTTACGATCGGGTGACGGCGACCTCGACTATCGTTACCTTTGCTCATCCGTCCGGCTATGCCATCAAGAACGGCGGCGCGATGAGTAGCGAAAAGATTATCATCGGCGGACTGTTCGGGAGAATCGAAATTTATAATCAGGATTTTTACAACACCAGTAATAATGATTTGCTTCCCGTCCGGCCGAACGAAACATTTACTAAGGGAAATTTTTATGTGTATTTATTTCACAATCCGGCTGACAAACCGACCAAAGCCGAACTTATAAAAATTGTAAATTCTATAAAGATAAAATAGCTTAAAAATTATGGCTGATCAAAATTTGATGGAGAAAATAATTTCACTTTGCAAACGCCGCGGTTTTGTTTTTCCGGGCAGTGAGATTTATGGCGGACTGTCTGCTTCTTATGACTACGGTCCGCTAGGCGTTGAATTAAAAAATAATATCAAAAAGGCGTGGTGGAAAGCAATGGTTCAAAAAAGAAATGATGTCGTTGGATTGGATTCAACTATTTTAACTCCGAAAATTGTTTGGGAGGCGAGCGGACATTTACAAAGCTTCCATGACCCTTTGGTTGAATGCAAAGTTTGTCATCATCGTTTTCGTGCCGATCATTTGTTGGAAGCGAAGCAGGCAGAGCCCGGTTATATAAAAGAGAAGCCGATTGAATTAAATGAGATCCCATGTCCAGATTGTGGTGGCGCATTAAGCGAACCGAAAAATTTTAACTTGTTGATGAAGACGGAATTAGGCGCGGTTGATGGACAAAAGGAAGACGCATACCTTCGTGGTGAGACCTGCCAAGGAATTTATTTGGATTATTTGAGCGTGAAAGACGCAATGCGCCAAAAATTGCCGTTTGGAATTGCGCAGGTAGGTAAGGCGTTTAGAAATGAAATAACAACTAAAAACTTTATTTTCCGCATGCGTGAATTTGAACAGATGGAAATGCAATTTTTTGTAGATCCCAAAGATGCGGAGAAACATTTTAATTATTGGAAGGAACAGCGCTGGAACTGGTACCTGAGTTTAGGAATGACCGAAAAAAATTTACGCTTCCGCCAGCATGCTACTGACGAACGGGCGCATTACGCTAAAGACGCGTGGGACATAGAGTACAACACTCCCTGGGGTGGATGGAAGGAAATGGCCGGAGTCCATAACCGAGGTGATTGGGACTTATCTCGTCATGGGAAATATTCTGGCATCGATACGACTTACACTGATTTGGAAGGCGAAAAATACGTTCCATATATCGTCGAAACTTCGGATGGTGCCGATCGAGCGACGTTGATGTTCTTAATTGACGCTTTTGCTGAAGTCGAAACCAGAAGCGGTGATGAAAACGCGAAACATGAAAAAGAATTGGTGCTTAGATTGCACAAGGATCTGGCTCCGATAAAAGTCGCAATTTTACCACTTTCCAAAAAAGAGCCTTTGCAAAAAATAGCTAAAGAAATACAATCAAGCATCTGGAACGAATTAATGACTCAGTACGATGAGACTGGCTCCATCGGCAAACGCTACCGCCGTCAGGATGAGATCGGCACGCCGTTTTGCGTGACGGTTGATTTTGATTCTTTGGAAGACAAAAAAGTGACCGTGCGGGAGCGTGACAGTATGAAGCAGGAGAGAGTCGCGATGGCCGACCTTAGAAAATATTTGCTCGAGAAATTTTAATTATGTACAGCGTATCCAAATTAAAAAACGGCATCACGCTTCTCAAAGTTCCGGTGCGGGGAGCGCCGTCCGTGACCGTGCTGGCATTATTTCCGGTCGGATCGCGTTATGAAGACAAAAACTTCGCGGGAGCGGCGCATTTTGTCGAACACATGATTTTCAAAGGCACGGAAAGGCGGCCGCAGGCGACCGATATTTCACGCACCCTCGACGCGCTTGGCGCCGACTACAACGCCTTTACTTCGAAAGATTATACCGGCTACTACATAAAAATCGCGGCTGAAAAGCAAGCAGTGGCATACGATATTTTATCGGACGTTATTTATCATTCGATTTTCGTGGCGGATGAAGTCGAAAAAGAAAAAGGCGCCATCGTCGAAGAGCTTCGCATGTACAAGGATAATCCAAGCATGGCGATCGATATGCTTTTCGATAAACTGCTTTTTGGCGATACTCCGCTCGGCTGGGATATCGGTGGCACGGAGGATACGGTTCGCGGTTTCACTCGCGATCAGCTTAATGATTATTATCAATCTCATTACTCGCCCAAAAATACCCTGTTAGTCTTGGCCGGAGCCATCAGCTCGTCCTCGGAAAAGAAGATCGCTTCATTCTTCAAAGAAAAAAAAGTTTCGAAGGAAGCGAAAGACGCCTCGCATTACAAAAAATCATTTGTTCATTTTGAATGGCCGAAAAAGCCGTTGCCGCTCGCGGAAAGAGTTTTGGTTGAAGAAAAAAAGTTAGACCAGGCTCAGTTGATACTTGGCTTCCCCGGTCTGCCGAATGACCATGCCGACCGTTTTACCGCCTCGATTTTATTGAACATTCTCGGCGGCGGCATGAGTTCGCGCCTGTTTGTGGAGGTGAGAGAAAAGCGGGGTCTTGCCTATATGATTCGCGCCGGATCGACTTCGTTTCGCGATGTCGGTGTAATATCAATTCAGGCCGGACTTGACCCGAGTCGGCTTTTCGAAGCCTTGCAAGTCATCAAGGCCGAAGTCGAACGCATCGCCAAGGAACCCGTGACCGAGGAAGAATTAAATAATGCGAAGACCAGCCTCGCGGGACGGCTCGCCCTTGGTCTTGAAGACAGTAGCGCTCAGGCGGAGTGGTACGGCAAGCAGGTTTTGTTTAACGCCAAAATCAATTTACCGAAGGGCATTGTC
>JAKANM010000052.1 GCA_021812425.1 bacterium
GAAGCCTTCGAATCGATAACCGCTGATAATTTACAAAAAATCGGCGCGATTATAATGGAATATCACCTTCGAGGAGGTCGAAAGCTAGAAAAAATTGAGATTAAATTGCGGGAAAGTAAGTTTGGGGTTCAAGTTTTTCCATCTCGATTCGACAAAACTATGGGATTCTTATTTGCAAAAAGTAAACGATAATTTCTCTAACTTCTATGGAAAATAAAGCCTGGATTGTAACAGTTGACATGGGGTACGGCCATCAGAGAGCCGCTTACCCGCTTCGCGAATTGTCGCCGACCGGAAAGGTACTGATCGCCAACAATTACGCCGGGATTCCGAGGAGTGACTTCAGAACCTGGAACAACGGCCGTAAAACCTATGAATTTTTTTCTCGATCGACCAGTTGGCCGCTGATTGGTAAATTTGTTTTTAAGATGTTTGATAAAGTTCAGAAGATCAAGCCTTTTTATCCGCGTCGCGATCTTTCCGACCCAAGTCTCCAGGTCAAACAGGTTTTTTCGCTGATTCGTCGTGGATTTGGGAGGGATTTGATAGAGCAGATCAATCAAAAAGATATCCCGCTCATCACCACCTTTTTTACAACCGCGTTCATGGCCGAGGAACACAAATTCCGCAATGAAATTTATACTGTTGTGTGCGACAGCGACATAAATCGGGCCTGGGTTGCGTTAAATCCGGCAAAGAGCCGCATCAAGTACCTTGCGCCATGCCGCAGAGTAGTCGAACGTCTGAAGGAATACGGCGTTAAGGATCAAAATATTTTCCTGACAGGTTTTCCGCTGCCGGAGGAAAATATCGGCTCGGAATTCAAAACACTAAAGCAAGATCTCGCGCAACGGATTGAAAATTTAGACCCGGCTCATCGTTATCGAAGCAAATTCGGCGATACCGTGAAAAAATTTCTCGGCAACGGGGAGACGACTGTGCAGAAACGCCCTCTTACACTCACGTTCGCAGTCGGCGGCGCGGGCGCTCAACGGTCAATCGCGAAATCGTTATTGCTTGGACTTAAGGAAAAGTTAATTAAGGAAGAGATCAATCTGAATTTGATTGCCGGTAGCCGAAATGATGTATTTTCCTATTTTAAACAATGCATAATCAATTCGCGTTTAGTGAAATGCTACGGTAAAAATCTAAATATAATTTTTTCTCCCCATAAGGATGACTACTTTAGAGAATTTAATGAGGTGCTGAGGCATACTGATATTGTTTGGACAAAGCCAAGTGAGATGGTTTTTTATTCGGCGCTTGGTCTTCCGATTATCATCGCGCCGCCACTAGGATCGCAGGAAGATTTCAATCGCACCTGGCTGAAGACGATCGGAGCCGGTATAACGCAGAACGATCCGCGTTTTACCAGTGAATGGATTTTTGATTGGGTAGAATCCGGCTGGCTGGCAGAAGCGGCGATGGCCGGTTTTCTTGACGGCCGCCAGTTTGGAGTCCGCAATATTAAAGATGTCGTCTTCAACGGTATAGCGGCCCCGGATAAGGATGATAATCTTCTACAGCCATTCTAAAATTTATCAGGGTCATTTTCCTAGATTAATGTTTTTTTGATATGCAAATTCCATACCGTAAGCCTGGAAAGTTTAGCCAAATGAAACAGGATTATCATCTAACAGAGGAGAGATATAAAGAAATAGAAAAAAAACTTGAAAGACTAAAAAAGTCACGGCCTGAGGCCGCGGCGGAAGTAAGTCGCCTCGCGGAGCTGGGTGATTTTTCAGAAAACGTTGAGTATCAGCTAGCCAAAGGAAAATTGCGAGGTATAAACAGCGGCATTTTGAGTCTTGAACATCAATTAAATCAAGCGGAAATTATAACGCCGCAAAAGCAACTCGACCGAGTCGAACTCGGTCACACCGTTACGGTTTTGGTTGATGGTAAAACAAAAAAATATCGAATTCTTGGTTCTTCCGAAACCAGTCCCGGCAGAGGGGTTATTTCTCACAATTCACCGCTTGGGGCGGCTCTAGTGGGTCGTGAAGCAGGGGAGAGTGTGATGGTTAGACTTGCAGACAAGGAGGTTGAATATAAAATTCTTAAGATCGAGTAGCGATCTTCTCACCGGCCGCATGCCCGGTCGTCCATGAAGCCTGAAGGTTGAAACCGCCGGTAAAACCGTCGATATCCAAAATTTCACCGGCAAAATACAGTCCGGGGCAAATTTTTGATTCCATCGTGCCGGGGTTAACTTCGCTCAATTTTACACCGCCGGCCGTTACAAATTCTTCTCCAGCTCCTCGACCCGTTGCTTTTAACGGCAAATGTTTTAGCCATTCAACGCTTTTTTGCAGGTACTGTTTATTTGTTTCGGCATTTTTCAGCTCCGCGGGAAATTTAAGCTCATCACAAATCAAACCTGCCAGCTTGGCAGGCACAAAATTATGGAGCGTATTTTTGAAAGATTTTTTAGGATTCTCGGCGATTAATTTTTTGAGCTGTTCGGTTAATTCATCTTTTGAAATTTCAGAAACAAAATCAATAAAAATTTCCAGCGGATGATTTTCACCGAATGATTCATGCGCCGTTAGGGATGAAAGAGCAAAAACCGCCGGTCCACTAATGCCGGTGTGGGTAAATAAAAATGCGCCCGTTCGACTATGTGATTTAGCGCCTTTGGCGGTTATGGTAGCATTGGCGAAAGACACACCGGCCAGCTGTTTGGTCCATTTTTCCTGAATAAAAAATGAATGTAGACTGGCGGCTAGCGGCGCGATCGAATGTCCTAGCGACTCCGCCACGGCGTAGCCGTCACCGGTCGAGCCGGTGCGTCGATATGCCTGACCGCCGACAGCCAGGACAACGGCGTCAGCCTGAACTTCCGGTTGGTTTCTAAATTTAATAATAAATGAATCATTTTCTTTTTTGATCCCCGCCACCGCATGTCCCAACAGCAACTCTGTCTTGTTTTTTGCAAAAATTTCCTCAAAAACTCCAACCACATCTCTGCCATTGTCAGAAACCGGAAAAACCCTTAAATCCTTTTCACATTTTAGCGGCACGCCATGGTGTTCGAACCAGGAGTAAACATCGGTGGGTGAAAAGGCATGCATTGCGGACGTCAGAAATTTTCCTCCTCGCGGATAATTTTGAAGCACTGTTTTAATTTCTTCAATCCCGGTCGTCACATTACAGCGCCCGCCGCCGGAGATTATCACTTTTTTGCCCAATGATTCATTTCTTTCAATCAAAAAAACCTCGATCTTCGGGTTAAGCTCGTTGATTGCCGCCGCGGCCATCATTCCGGCCGCGCCTCCACCTATAATCGCTACCTTCATAATTGTATAGATATTTTTTAAATGTTAACACTTATAATGAAATTAGGCAAAAAGCCTCATGAATAAGTTCAGGCACATATTGGACTCTGGCAGAGACCAATATGAGGATAATTTACACCACCAGAGGTCTAAGAGGGTTTAATCGCTGGTATAATTACGCGTATAAACAAAATACGTGTATGATT
>JAKANM010000017.1 GCA_021812425.1 bacterium
TTATATATTAGTCTGGATATGAAACTTTCTTTTTTCGGAGCGGCCGGGGAGGTGACTGGTTCCTGTAGTTTGCTTGAAACAAATAATCAAAAATTTCTTATTGATTGCGGGATGTTCCAGGGTAGCGAGGAACATGAGAAAAAAAATCTCCTGCCTCTGTCTTTTGACCCACGCGCTCTAACGGCGGTATTTGTAACTCATGCGCACCTTGATCATGTCGGGCGCCTGCCTTTGCTGGTCAAAAATGGTTTTGAAGGATTTGTGTACGCTACCCCGCCGACTTGCGAACTCGCCCGCTTGATTATGGAGGACGCTTTTGGCGTTATGGAATATGACAACCGAAAATTTGGCAAGCCGCTCCTTTATAATATGGAGGACATCGAAAAAATAATGTCACAATTCAAGACGCTAAAATATTATGAACCACTGGTCATTTCGGGCGGCAAAGTTACGGTGACCTTTCGGGACGCCGGGCATATTTTTGGTTCGGCTTTTATTGAAATAGACGCGGAAGGAAAAAAGGTGGTGTTTTCAGGAGATGTGGGAAATGTTGACGTGCCAATCTTGCGCGATACTGACGCTCTGCCGCCGAAGCTTGATGCGTTAATTTGCGAGTCTACTTATGGTGATCGACAGCATGAGTCCTCAAAAGAGCGCGAGGCGATGTTGCAGAAGGTGATTGCCGAAGTGGTAAATAAAAAAGGCGTACTGATGATCCCATCGTTCGCGTTGGAGCGCACTCAGGAACTGCTGTACGCTTTAAATGATCTCATTGAACGTGATCATAAATTAAAACCGGTTCCGATTTTTCTCGACAGCCCGCTCGCGATCGATACCTTGAAAGTTTTTGAAAAGTATCCTGATTACTACGATGAAGAAGCGACGAAATTTTTCAAGGAAGGCGATGATATTTTTGATTTCCCCGGTCTTCAGAAGACCTACACTCGCGATGAGTCGATGAAAATCAATCATACGCCCGGACCAAAAATTATTATTGCCGGCGCTGGCATGATGAACGGCGGTAGAATTTTACATCATGCTATTCGCTATTTGTCTGAAAAGAATAATATAATTCTTTTCGTAGGTTATCAGTCGCCAGGAACGTTGGGTTGGAAAATTTTAAGCGGCAATCGGATAGTGCCGGTGATGGGGGAATCAATCCCAGTGCGTTGCGGGGTAAAAATGATTAACGCTTTTTCCGCTCATGGAGACAAAGAGAAACTGGAAAAATGGATATTCAATGATGGAAAAACTCCGAAGACCGTCGTGTTGAATCATGGTGATAAAGATCAGTCAAAAGTTCTAGCCGAGGCTCTAAAGACAGAAGGGATAAATGCTCAGCTCGCGGAGTACGAAAAAACCTTTGAGATCTAATTAATAAAATTTAAAAAAACATCCAACTATTAAGTTGGGTGTTTTTTAGTATGAAGCTCGCCACCGTTCTAGTTACAATTTTTTGTACTCAGAACGGTGAGGCGGCGGGCTTTGAAAGTGCGCCTCTCCCGGATTGTTGATCGGGCGCGGATCAGCGTTCGTTTTTTTCGTACGTTCCTTCAAGCAAGGGTGTGGACAACATGAGGGCGATGACCGCGCCAGTCACGAGGGCAGCGCCCATTAGTGGGAAAACTACTTTTCGAATGATTTTTTTGAGCACGGTTTTCTCCGTTTCGTTGTTTGTGTTGGTACTGGTGTTGCGGGTGGATGGTTTGCCGTCACGGATCCGTAGCCGTTCGAGGAAATCCGGCATTTTTCGAGGGTCCGGGAGTCGTTGTGCGGCTGGATTGTTATTGAACAAGCCTGGTTCTTTGAAGGGCATAATGCCCCCTTTCTCACCTGTTAGGTATGGATTGGTACGTGTATAAAAAGTATCTTAAATTAGCGTTTTCGTCAAATTTTTCGTTGTTTGTATTTGGTTATTTTAGCTGTGGATAAATAGGGTACAAAAGTGTTGACCAATGTTTAATAGTGGGATAAAATGGATACAGGTGGTAGAAAGTGGTGAACATGCTTGTCTCACTCTTTAATCACGCAGATATGTTTATCGGTGAATACTCGCATAATTTGGATGATAAAGGACGTCTCGCCATCCCCGTGAAATTTCGCGACCAGCTCAAAAAGGGAGCGGTGGTGACGCGTGGACTCGACAACTGTCTTTTTCTATACACCAAGACCGAATGGCAGAAACTCGCGGCTAAGCTCGCCGCCCTTCCGATCAGTCAAGCCAACAGCCGGGCGTTCTCTCGTTTGATGTTGGCGGGCGCGATGGATATCGACGTCGATAAACAGGGTCGAGTGATCCTTCCGGAATATCTCAGAAAGTTTGCCAGTTTGAAAAAAGAATTAGTCCTGACCGGTCTTTACAACCGGATTGAAATTTGGGACGTGAAAAATTGGGAATTATATAAAGGTCAGACTGAAGCGCAAAGCGGAGACATCGCTGAGCGAATGGGGGCGCTAGGAGTTTAAGAAATTCATATGAAGCATGTACCGGTTTTACTTAGTGAAACGATCGATCTTTTAAATCTGAAGACGGGAGCGAATGTTATCGATTGCACGCTCGGTGATGCCGGACATAGCGAGGTGATGCTAGAAAAAATTTCTCCGAACGGAAAGTTGCTCGGTATTGATGCGGATCCGGAATCGGTCTTGCGGGCGAAGCAGTACCTATATCGTTTTGGAGAAAAAGCAGAATTTGTTCGCGACAACTTTCTGAATTTGAAGAAGATTGTGACGGAGGAGAAGTTCGGTCCGGTAAACGCAATTTTGTTCGACCTCGGCTGGTCGACTCCGCAATTTCAGGAGCGGGGGAGAGGATTTAGTTTTGAAGTCGATGAACCTCTTGATATGAGATTCAGCGGCGGACAGTCGAACGCCGAATTACAGACCGCAGCACAAATAATAAATGATTATTCTGAAAGTGAATTAACAAAAATTTTTAAACAATACGGTGAAGAAAAATTTGCGGATCTGATTGCTAAAGAGATAGTTGTTGCTCGAAAAAAAAGCCGAATAGAAAAAACTAAAGAATTAACGGAAATAATTTTAGGAGTTTATCGGGAAAAATTACACAGCGACAAAGAAGTTCCCTGGATCGGAGGAATTCACCCGGCCACAAAAATTTTCCAGGCGCTTAGAATCGAAACAAACAAGGAATTGGAGGTTTTGAAGAAAGTTTTGCCGGATGCGATTGACCTGCTGGCGCCAGGCGGACGGTTGGCGGTAATCACTTTTCATTCGCTGGAGGATCGAATCGTAAAACATTTATTCATGAAAAATATTTCAAGAGTAAAAATTATTACGAGGAAACCGGTAGTGGCCGGTGAAAAAGAACTGGCTATTAACCAGCGCGCTAGAAGCGCGAAACTGAGAGTAGTTGAGAAAATTTAGGCGCTATTTCCGCAGGGGCGGGAATCCACAAGTCATAATTTTTAATAAAGGAGTATGTCGTTAAGATTGAGGGTTCGTTATCAAGTTCGATCAATAGCCAGGTTTTTATTTTCTTTTAGCGTTCCATCATTTTTGACTGGCAACACAGCCAGGCTGACTGTTTCGACAGTAGCGCTTTTTCTCCTCGTCGGATACGTTTCGAAGATTAGTCATCTTTCAACCAGCGGCTATGAGATCGCTGTTCTCGAAAAGAAGGTGGCTGTTCTGTCCGATGAATCAGTAAAATTAAACGCCGAAGTTGCATCCTACCAATCGATTGCCAGCATTCAAAAACGCTTGCAGGGAGCGTCGATGGTCCCGGTAAAAAATATTAATTACATTAAAACCAGCGCGACGGTGGTGGCTGAGAGATAGATAATGAGCGAAATTGCGGCCGATTTAGGCTGTTTTTTTAATATATTCGAAATTATGCTATAATAATAGTATTAAATTTTTATGTACGCTCTTGCATTTCAAAAATTAATAATTGAGGCTTTGGTTGATATTTTTTACTTCCCAATTTGGTGGTACAGTTTTGGCGCGGTGAAGGCCGCGGAATGGTGTTTTAATTTATTCAAGGAAGGAAATTTGCGCCTGGCGCCGGGCATTTGGTTAGCTAATATTTTTGTGCCGATGTTTGGCCAATATGATTGGCAGGGGAGGCTGGTGAGTTTTTTTATGCGCGTGGTGCAGATCATATTTCGAGGGGCGGCTTTACTTGTCTGGACGCTCGCATGTTTTACGCTGTTTGTAATTTGGCTCATACTGCCTCTCGTGATCGGCTACGGATTTTATCGTTCGCTGATTAAATGATAATTTATGCCTGAAGCAATCGCGCCACAAAAGATTCTCCTATGTTCTGACTGCCTGGGGAGCGGCAAGCGAAACAATCGCCGTTGTAAAAGTTGCGGCGGTCTTGGCGTCGTTCAATACAATCATGGGAGGGTTTTATTTTGGCGGCATGAATTGACGCGTTTTACTTTAATTTACAATCGTCTAAAAAGGATCTTCGACAAAATCCGGCTGATCAGCGTTGTCCTCCTAGCTCTAATCTCATGGTTCTGGGGAGGTTTTTTCATTTATCAGTTTTTTGCCGCGCATAATTCTATTCCGACATTGGGTACGATTCCGGAGGCGACCGAGCTACTGTTTTTAGTTGGGTTAAGTTTTCTTTGTTACGCGCTCTACCGCGTCAGTGTTCAGCGTCAGTTGCTCTCGGAAGTTGAGCATTTTGATTATGATAAACAGCCGAATGTCGATGCGCGACTTGAATCGTGGTCTGAAATTTTGAAAGTTCCTTACCGCCAGCGCCGTAATATTTCTGAGTCCTTTACCGCGGAAGCGCTTAGCGCGCTTGAAACGGCTTATGATCTCGCTGACAAAAGAGGCGAAGAGGAGGTCAAACCGATTTATTTATTTAACGCGCTCCTTTCTTCAAATCGGATCGGTAACACTTTTGTCCGTCTTGGCATCGGTCCGAAGACTATTTCTGCCGAATTGGAGCGGTTAGGTTTTGTTGGTCAAGGCAAGCCGTCGAGGGAGCCACCGCGGCTAAGTGAGGAAATATATCATATTTTATTTGAGGCGTATGAGACGGCCTATAGCCTGCATCAGAATTATGTAAGTGTGACTGAGCTTCTCACGGCGGCGGTCGCGAATTCGAAACAGCTTGATGACATTCTTTTTGATCTCGGCATAGACCATCAAAAACTTAAAAACGTGGTGGCATGGACCAGGATTCGCGAGCGGCTTTCACGGCAGTACGCGGCGCTCTCTCATGCCGGCCGTTTTCGTTCCAAGCACGGCATGGATAGAGCAATGACAGCTGTCGCTACGCCATTTTTAAATCACCTTAGTGACGATCTGACCAGGAAAGCGCAGTCCGGGTTGACGGAATCATGCGTCGCGCGTGACGCGGAGATCGAGCAAATTTTTCAAATTATTGAGGGCGGCCAGCACAATGTGTTACTCGTCGGTGAGTTCGGCGCCGGAAAACGCACGATTATTGAAGGTATCGCGGAAAGAATGGTTGAGGGCGATGTGCCGAAACGGTTGTTTGATAAAAGATTGGTACAGCTCAGCCCGTCATCGCTTCTTTCTGGCGCAACGCCAGCAGCCGCGATTGAACGTTTGGTAGCCTGTCTCAACGAAATATCTCGTGCCGGCAATGTCATTTTGTTTATTAATAATTTACATGAACTGCTCGGTGTTTCTACCGGCGGCGATCGCAGCCTCGACGTCGCCAGCACGCTCGCGGAATATTTAGTCGGCGGCAATTTTTTAGTGTTGGCTACTACGACTATCGAGGCCTATGCCCAGGAAGTAAATAATTCCAAACTGAGCAGTGTATTTAGCCGCGTCGATATCAAAGAGATGGATTCGAACCAAGCGATCGAGGTCCTGGAGTCAAAGATCGGTTATATTGAATATAAAGAAAAAGTATTTTTTGCTTATGAAGCGCTTGAGAAGGCGGTTGATTTTAGCCGCCGATTTTTACGCGATTCGCCATTACCGGGAAGCGCGCTTGAACTCATAACCGAGGCGGCGGTTTATACGCGTTCCAAAAAAGGCGCGGACTCATTAGTCACGTCTGAGGAGGTTGGCGCCGTTGTAGTTGAGAAAACGCACATTCCCTTGACCGCGGTTTCAGGCGATGAGGGCGCGAAGTTGATGAATCTCGAGGAAGAGATGCATCGGCGGGTGATCGGGCAGGACGAAGCGGTGCAGTTGGTTGCGAGCGCCTTGCGCCGCGCCCGGGCGGAAATGCGTTCCCAGAGCCGGCCAATCGCGAACTTTTTGTTCCTTGGGCCGACCGGTGTGGGTAAGACCGAACTGGCAAAAACTATCGCTGAAGTTTACTTTGGCGGCGAGCAGAGAATGATCCGATTTGATATGAGTGAATATCAGGACAAGAACAGTATTTATCGTTTGATCGGTGAGCCGGCCCATAAAGGAACCGGTATCCTGACCGAGGCCGTGCGCCGATCGCCGTTTGCTTTGCTTTTGCTGGATGAAATTGAAAAGGCGGACAAGGATATCCTAAATTTATTTTTACAGGTTATGGACGATGGTCGTCTAACCGACAGCACCGGTCGGGTTGTTGATTTCACAAATATTATTATCATTGCTACCTCAAACGCTGGCACCAGCTATGTGCAGGAAGAGATGAAAGCCGGTACAAGTCAGGAGTTGATAAAGGACCGCCTGTTGCATGGCGAACTAAAACAATATTTCAGACCGGAATTTTTAAATCGGTTTGATGGCATTGTCTTGTTTGAACCGCTGACGCAGGAGGCGATTAAAAAAATTACCGGCCTACTTCTGAAACGGATCGGAAAGGATCTCGAGAAGAAAGGAATTAAATTGGAAATTACCGATGGCGCGGTAGATTATTTTTCAAGACTTGGGTTTGATCCGGATTTTGGCGCGAGGCCACTGCGCCGGGTCCTGCAGGAAAAAGTTGAGAATCAGTTGGCAGATCTGTTGCTTTCTGGTAAGTTACCACGCCATTCAGTCGTTAGATTGGAAGAGGGGGGAGAAGTGAAAGTGGTATAGTTATGTTATATTTTGCGTTTCTCGCATTTGTCATCTCGATTTTTTGTACTCTTCTGGTACGACGAATCGCACGGAAAGTTAATGTGCTCGACCGGCCGGATAAAAGCCGTAAATTTCATGATCGGCCGGTGCCGTTGCTTGGTGGAGTAGCTTTGTTTATAGCTTGGTGGAGCGTGGTAGCGTATCTTGTTTTTGTTCAACCGGTATTTGGAATCGAAATTATCAAAGGTAAATTGTTGGCCGCTTTTTTTGCCAGTCTAATCATCCTAGTAGTTGGCATTGCCGACGATATTCGCGGAGTTTCACCATGGTGGAGGTTTTTTTCTACTGCGCTTGCGGCGGCAATTGCTGTTGCGTTTGGGATTGGTCTCGATAAAATTACGAATCCATTGGGCGGAGTAATTTTGTTGTCGTCAGTTCTTGGTAATTTAGTAGTATTCCTTTGGCTGATGGTAGTAATGTTTACCACCAAAATTTCTGACGGCCTTGATGGGCTTTCGACCGGCGTCGTCCTCATTGGCTCTTTGATGATTTACTTCATGACTAGTAGTGGTAAATTTTATCAACCTAATGTCGCGCTATTGTCGTTAATCTTCGCCGCGGTCTGTCTTGGTTTCCTGATTTTTAATTTCCATCCGGCTTCGATTTTCCTTGGCGAGAGTGGAAGTCTTTTGATTGGTTTCATTTTGGGCGTCCTCTCCATAATCTCGGGTAGCAAACTCGCCATTGCTCTTTTGGTTATCGCGGTGCCGGCTCTAGACGTGGCCCGTGTTATCTTTGGACGTTTCCGAGCTCAGCAGCCGATTTTTCGCGGCGACCGGCGGCATTTGCATTATCGTTTGCTTGATTTTGGTCTTCCGGAACCGCTGGTAGTTCTCCTTTTTTATTTTCTGGCGGCGCTTTTCGGCATTCTTGGGCTTCTCTTGCAGAGCGGTCAGAAATTTGTTTTTTTAATTATGGTGTTTCTCGGCCTGGCAATCGTCAGCATCCGTTTTCCTGAATTAACCAGTCCGTATGAAAAAAATAAATAATGTCTGGTTGGCCTCGATTTTTTTTGGGGTTATTATTATTTCCGCGTTTGGTTTGCGGTTGGTGGATTATTTTAATGTCAAATCGATAAATATAAAAATCGACGGTGTGGACTATCCGGTTTTGATAGCCGCTAACGATCAGATGCGTTATCAAGGGTTGAGCAATCGCGATTCTTTGGGTCGTTACGCCGGAATGTATTTTATTTTTGCTCATCGTGGGATAAATAGTATGGTCATGCGCGACATGCGTTTCCCGCTTGATATGGTTTGGTTAAATGGATCGGTGGTTACTGATATTGCCGAAAATCTTATTCCCGAACCGGGTCGTTCTGAGGCTGAGTTTACCGTTTATTCCAATAAAATTCCGGGGGACGGCGTTCTTGAACTGCCGACCGGATTTATTGCGAGGCATGGGCTAAAGGTAGGCGAAACACTCGAAATAGAGCTCGTTAGGTAGGACTCTCTTGACTTTTGTAGGTTATTCAGCTATACTGTTCTTACTTTTAAAAAATATTTATGCTCGCAGTAATTGCCACCGGCGGCAAGCAATATCTTGTTAAGACCGGAAACGTAATCAAGGTTGAGAAACTCGATGTCAAAGAAGGTGATACCATAAAATTTGACCAGGTTCTTTTGGTAGCTGATGAAGATGGTGAAAACACCAAAATCGGCACCCCAACTTTAGTTGGCGTCACTGTTTCGGCCCTCGTGACTAAACAGGGAAAGCATCCGACTATTCGCGTTGAGAAATTCAAACGCAAGGTTCGTTATCACAAAGTTCACGGTCAGCGTCAGCGATTTACGGAAGTAAAGATCGGATAATCACAGAATTTTTGCAAAACCGCTTCTTGACCAGAGGGCGGTTTTTTGATAAGATTTGCACAATTTCTCCTCATCAATTTGGTGAGGAGCACTGCTTATCAAGCAGAAGGGGATAACATGTTTCGGATTATTATCCAAAGTATTGTTCACGATCACATTATTCAGGGACTTTTTATCGCGGCTGTCTTAATTTGGGCAGCAGGAGTCGTCCTGGAAGCATGTATTTATGTGTTCGTGAGTAAGGTGCCCAGCGGGCCAGTTCAAGACGAGGAAGCGGTTGTATTGCTGCGCGTCAGCGCTGGACTCACCAAGGTTGAAGCAGAAGTTCTCGTCAAGAAGTGGCGTGATTCTGCCGATAACGTCGGCTACCACGGGCCAGTAGCCACCTGGGATTTGACCAAGAAGGTCGTTGCACCTTATGCATGGTTGCTGGAGGAGAACAAAGACAAAAAATAGAACCGTAGGCGCGCCGCCGCCTTTCGATTCTGGGCTTGACAGAGGCACTCACACGCGTGGGTGCCTTTCATTATTTATTTTACCATCCGATTTTTAATCGCGCTTTGAAGAGTCATTTCATCGGCGTAACGAAGATCCGCGCCAAGCGGCAGTCCGCGGGCGAGGCGGGTTATTTTAAGTTTTGGATTTGTTTTCTTCAGCTCACTTTCGAGGTACAGCATGGTTGTCTCTCCTTGCATATCAGGATTTAAGGCGAGAATTATTTCAGTCAGCTCCGATTTTTTTGATCTTTCAAATAATTCTTTGATTTTTATTTTTTGTAAACTATCATCATCGCCAATATCTACCAACTCCCGGAGGACATGATAGACGCCTTTATAAATTCCGGTTTGCTCGATGACCATCAAATCTTGCGGCCCTGCCACGACGCAGATCGTCGTATGATCGCGTTTCGCATTTGAGCAAATCGCGCAGGGCGAAGTTTCACTAAAATCCCAACACACCTCGCAACTTTTTACCTTCTCAATCAATTCTCTGAGAGCGAGCATTAATTCCGTCACTTCTTTTTTACCAGATTTCAGCCAATGAAAAATAAAACGTTCCGCGGTATGTTCGCCAACCGACGGAAGTTTTTTTAGTGCCTCGATTAAATTGTTGATGGTAGGGGAGTACATGGATTATTTTCCGCCCATTCCCGGGAAGCCGCCCATTTCTTGCATTTTCCCGGCGATGATACGTTGCATCTTTTTTAGGGCGTCGTCATGCGCGTCCTTGATGGCGTTTTCAAGGGCAATTTTTTTATCCGGATTTAATGCTGACGGATCAATTGTCAGGCCGGTGATGCGCATATTGCCGTCCATAATTAACACCACCTTATCGCCGAGAGCGCGGGCCGTAACGCTTTCACCGGTCAATGCGCCTTGAAGTTTTTTTCCTTGATCGCGGAGGTCTTTGAACTGTTTGAGTTTGCTGAACATCGACATATTATTAAAATATTTAAATATATTAAAATTGCGGTACTTCGTCCTGTTTTGGTTTGAAAGCCGATTTTGGTTTTAATCCCGAATTAGAATTATTATGGGCTGATGAACTATAGTCGGTATCCATGTTGCGGAACGAGGCGAACTGCTCGACGAACGCTAACTTAACGAGGCCGGTTGGACCGTTGCGGTGCTTAGCGATATGGATTTCGGTCATAGTGCGTTCGTCAGGAGCGATATCTTCAGGCCGGTAATTTCGGTCGGCGGATTTTCGGTAAATAAACATGACGACGTCGGCATCCTGTTCAATTGAGCCGGACTCACGCAAGTGTGAAAGTTTTGGGATAGCCGGTTTGCTTTGTTCGACCGAACGGGCGAGCTGTGAAAGGGCCAAGACCGGAACATTTAGTTCACGCGCGATACCTTTGAGGCCGCGGGTTATTTCAGCGACTTCCTGGACGCGATTGTCAGAATTCCCTTTACTGCTTGATTCCATCAGTTGTAAATAATCGATAACGATGAGACCAAGGCCGTGTTCGGCCTGCAAGCGACGCGCTTTGGTGCGGATTTGCATGATATTTACGTTTGGAGTGTCGTCGATGAATATCGGCGCTTCGGAAAGGGTCCCGATCGCGTGTCCGATGCGGGGGAAATCGTCGTCCTCGGGGCGGTCGGAAAGGTGGCCGGTACGCATTTTCCAGAGATCAACATTTGCTTCGGAACAAAGCATGCGGTCGACAAGCTGTTCCTTGCTCATTTCGAGAGAGAACAGGCCGACCGGAACTTTTTGTCTCGTCGCAACATGTCTCACAATATCAAGCATAAAAGCGGATTTACCGACGGACGGGCGCGCCGCGAGAACGACAAGATCGGATTTTTGGAGACCAGCCAGCAGATTGTCGAGTTGCTTGAAACCGGTGGGAATGCCGCGCAATTGGCCTTTATTTTTGTGAAGTTCGTCGATGCGATCGAAAGCGTCGGTAAGAATACTGCGCACCGGAGTGAATGATTGCTTAAAATAAATTTTTGAAACCCCGAAGAGATGTTGTTGGGCTTGATCGAGGATTTGATCTAGATCCTCGGTTTCTTCCTGGTAGGAAAGTCTGACAATTTCGCTCGAAGCGGAAAGCAGGCGGCGGCGGGTAGCTTTGCGATGGACAATCCCGGCGTAATGAACGACATTTGAAGCAGTAGGCACCGCGTTGGTGAGAGCGGCGAGGTATGAGCGGCCGCCGATTGATTCGAGCTGATTTTTTTCCTCGAGACGAGTGCTAAGTGTCAGTAGATCGACCGGTTCGTTTTTTGAGTAGAGTTCTTGGATAGTTTCAAATATTTTTACATGGGCATCCTTGTAGAAATCCTCCGATCGCGCCATATCGGCGACCTTTATCATCGCGTCTTTATCAATCAAAATAGAACCTAGAAATGACATCTCGGCTTCAAGACTTTGAGGGGGAATACGTTCGATTTCATCGATCGGCATAGGACCTGCCCGCATTGCTATACAAAGCGTTCGGGCGGGCTTTTATCCTATCGTACTTTATTTCATTGTACAAGAGGAAACTGGGGAGAAAAAGGTGCAAATACATGTGTATATCTTTGTCTTTTTTGCGCTGAAGGTCAAAATATTGTATAATAATGATGGATTTTTGATGCTATGCTTGGAGGAATACTCGGGACAATTTTTCTTGGACTGCTGGCGTTTTCGGGGGTGCTTCTCGCGGAACCGTTGGTGGTTTTTTTTCATTTTGAAAGAAATTTTCGTACCAAAATTTTGGGGAGTTTTTTTAGTTTTATCTTAGTTAGTTGGTTTTCCGGCGCGGTGGTGCTTTTTTGGCAAATTACTTACCCGACAATTGTTGGAATTTTAGCCACCACGCTGGCGATCTCCGCGTTACTTTTTTTCTGGGCGCGGCGGAATACTTTCCCTGATCAATTTGTAGAAGTTAAGAAAGTTGAACTCCCCGAATTGCCTAAAGCTCAACATTGGTTCATCATCGCCGGGTATTTGATTTTGGCGGGGTGGGGTTTCTACTTGCTGGTGACATCCAAAACCGGCGCCGCAATCGCGACCCCATGGCAGGCGATAAATAAAAATTTCATTTATGTTTTTGTCGCCGCCACGTTTGTCCTCTCGCTGTCGATTCTAACGCGTCTAAAATCAAATTGGGTGTTGGCGCTTCTAGTCGTTCATTCATTTCTCTTACACAGTTATTTACCGTTGACGCACAATTTATTCTACGGGGCTGACGGCTGGCGACATCTCGCGGTCGAGAGTAGCTTAATTTCCGGTTCTAGTATCATCGAGCCAGTCATCAGCGATCAGACGTCCGCCACGAGGCTGACTTTTTTGGTCGGTAAAATGGCCTACAGCCAGCTTTGGGGTACAAGCATCATGTTATCAAAAATATTCGGGTTCAGTCTTTTGATTTTATCCAAGTGGCTCGTGCCGGTCCTTTGGTCGTTTTTTATTCCGTTGATATTATTTGAAATCGGACGGAGCCTTGGTTGGAGTAAGCGTTTTTCGTTGCTTTTTGTTTGGCTAAGTTTTCTGCCATTTGCCTGGCAGGCGAGCGGCGCGTTTACCTTGCCGGTAAATCTTGGCTTCATCACCTGGATTGCTCTGATCATGTTGATTTTTAAGCGGGCGGAAAACCCTGAGCCGTTTCAAGTTTGGGTATTGATAGCGGCGGGCCTCCTGTCGATTTTTGGGTATTCGCTTTTTGTGCTGCTGTTCTGGCTTTCCTTTGTTATTTTTGAATTAATTAATTGGAAAGAAGATTTTACCTGGCCGGCGATTATTATGATTACTTTTCTGGTCGCGCTGGCTTTGCCATTTTGTGAATGGCAGTTTGGTTATAGCGGACTGGTGCCGAAGAGTTCGTTTGTGGATGGAGCCAAACAGTTTATTGGAAACTTTATGGCATATTATCTCGCTACCGGACCGCGTCCGCACGATATTGTGGCGGGTAATGTTATTTTTAATCAGACGCCAAGTTATTCATTCGTGGTTAATTATTTTACGATTTTTCGCTGGTGGCTCATTGCCTTTATGGTCGGTTTTTGGTCGGTAGTTATCGTTGGTCTGCGCGCCGCGCATCTCGGTGGCCTCGGCAGTTTGCCGACCCTTTCTGGAAACTCAAACAACAATCGACAGCGATCGCATTTGGGCTGGTTTTTGATTATTACTTGCGGTATTTATTTTAGTTATATTGTGTCGCGTTACTGGTTGCCTGGCGAACACCTTTTGATGAGAAGGCTTGACGTCGTGTTAGCTTTTTTATTTATAACATTATTTACGCTCGGTCTGACACAGTTTCCGAATCTTAAGCGTAAAAAAATATTGGTCGTGATCAGTTTATTAATTTTGAGTATTAGCATTGCCGCCTCATATTCACTTGGGCCGGACACCGGTACGGTGAGCAGTGATGAATACGCGGCGATGAAGTATGTTTGGAATTTAGAGAAAGGTCAGCAGAAACATTGTGTTATCGCCGACACCTATCCACTGCTGGCCCTTGAAGCGATCTCCGATCGCGCTATAATCGGCGGCGGTTTTCCGATTACTCATAATTTTGAACAACCCGAGTTGACGAAAATACTTGCTGGAAGTAGCGATGTCAGTATAATCGAGGTGCGAACCGGTCTTGAATTGACCGGCGCGAAGAGTTGTTGGATTCTTGTTTCACCCGGAGCTGATATCTCATCTTTTATTAAATCGGCCGCCGGCGCAGCCTCTACTTCATTTGGTGAAGCGAAATTGTGGAGTTTTCATAATTAAGTTCTATTATGTTTTATGTCCGATTGTCTTTTTTGTAAAATAGCTAGCGGTGATATTCCGTGTCACAAAGTATTTGAGGATGAGTTCACCTTGGCGTTTCTTGATATTCATCCTTGTTCAAAGGGTCATACGGTTGTAATTCCGAAGCAACACGTTTCTCAGTTGAAGGAAATGAACCATAGGTCATGGCTTGCTCTTATGAACGGCCTGAAATTGACAGCCGAATTGGTTGACTCCAAACTCAAACCAGCCGGATTGAATATCGGCATCAATAATCGCGAGGCGGCCGGGCAGGCGGTGGCGCATGTTCATTGGCACATTATTCCGCGTTATGAGAATGACGGCGGCGGTTCGATGCATTCGATTATTCGATCGGCGAATCCCGGCGATGTAGCGAAGGTCGCTAAACTGTTTCAATAATTATGTCGTTGAAAAAGCTGGGCGTCGTTGCAGCGTTCGTTTTTTTTGTTTTTGTTATCGGCAGTCGTAATTTGCCGTCCCGAGCGAAGTTGAATGATCCTATAAATTGGCACCTGGTGACCCGTGTCATCGATGGCGACACTATTGAAATCGAAACCGGGGATAGGGTCCGCTATATCGGCATGAATACTCCAGAAACAGTTGACCCAGAGAGGCCGATTGAATGCTTTGGTAAAGAAGCCTCGGCGTACAATCATAAGCTGGTCGCGGGTAAGAAAGTTAGGCTTGTCAGCGATGTTACCGACAAGGATAAGTATGGCAGGCTTTTGCGTTATGTATATTTGGAAGATGGCACGTTTGTAAATTTGAAGTTGGTCGAGGATGGCTATGCAAATGTCATGACAATCCCGCCAAATGTTGCTAAAGCAGAGGAGTTTAGGAAAGCTGAACAAAGCGCCCGTGATGCCGCTCTTGGGCTTTGGATGTCGTGCTCTCGCAAGTGGTAGCCAAAATTTGATAGGTTTGCCTTATTTTGGTATAATAAAGTCATCTTATATTAAGAAATAGACAGATTTGTTCAGGCACTCTTTTTCGATTATGGACGACCAACAGCCGGCTAAATTAAGTGAATTTCAAGATATACCACCAGCTACTTCGGACATCAATTTTTTTGGCGCCACAAATTTTCGCAATCAAAATCGTAAATTCGGGATAAAGCTCGATGACCGCCGCCGACATATGTACGTGGTGGGGAAGACCGGCATGGGTAAGACCACTCTGCTCGAGAACATGGTGCTGAACGATATTTACGCCGGCCACGGCGTTGGGCTCGTTGATCCGCATGGAGATTTTGCTGAAAAAATCGTGAATTATATTCCCGCCAATCGCATCAACGATGTGGTGTATTTCAATCCTGGTGATCTTGATTTCCCGATCGGTTTTAATATTCTAGAAACAATCCGCCCCGAACAAAAGCACCTCGTCACCTCCGGGCTCATGGGCGTGTTCAAGAAAATTTGGCCGGATGTTTGGAGCGCCCGCATGGAGTATATTTTG
>JAKANM010000053.1 GCA_021812425.1 bacterium
TATTTCATATATGTTTATATATAATCTTTTAATTATATTGTACTTTTTATATAATAACACAATTTTCATCTTTTTAGTATGTTGCTATTCCCTTGATATGATATACTACGAAACGTCAATGTCTACCGAATTGCCGCTTTCATGAAATACTTTGTTTTATTTTTATTAATCACAGCCGGACTCACTGTCTACCTCAACCGGGCTTATGCTCATATTTTTTCTTTTCTCAACGCAAATAATCCAGGTAGCCCTCTCACCCATATGTCTATCGTTATACCTCCGTCCACCGCCACATCATCTTCCCGACTAACTTATGTTTCTCTCGGCGACAGCCTCACCGCCGGCGCCGGCGCGGCCACAGAGTCTGAATCGTACCCCTATCGTTTGGCAAAGCTTCTGGCTGAAAAACACGGCGCTGAAGTAACTCTTGATAATTTAGGACAACCGGGCGCGAACACAATTGATGTGTTGAATCAACAAGTGCCGTTGGTGGCCGCGCTTCATCCTGACGTTGTCACGCTATTGATCGGCGTTAACGATCTGCATTATCAAGTGCCGCCGGAATCATTCGAAAAAAACCTGGCGGCCATCGTCGATAATCTTTCCAGTACGACTGAACACCTGAACATAATTACGATCCCTTATCTTGGAAACAGCTCTGCTTTCATGCCTCCATACCAGACATATTATGATCTACAAACCAAGCGCTTTAATAATTTACTGCGCGAGGCTCTGTCGGGTAAAAAAGTTTCGATTATTGATTTATATTCGCTGACGCGTGAGCAGGCCTTCAGCGACAATGGTTACTATTCCCCCGACGGTTTTCATCCCTCCGCCAAAACTTATACTTTTTGGAGCAAAATAATATATGATCATCTCGATTACTAATGCCTCAAGAGAAACCGCGGTGGTCGCGTTCGGAATCATACTGACCATAACCATCACGGCCCACGGCGCTATACGAAAAGCTTTGTTCCCGTTAGAAGTGACCAATGAACTTAAAGGTCTAGCGATTTTAATGATCATACTCTCGCATATCGGTTACTTCTTGGTCAGCGACCGCCAATTTTTGGCGCCGCTTTCTAATTACGCCGGCATCGGCGTCGATTTATTTTTGGCGTTATCCGGCTTTGGCTTAGTGGTTTCAGCTCTCCGAAAACCCTTATCCGTCGGTCAGTTTTATCTAAAACGTCTGCCACGTATTTATCTGCCAATGATATTAACATTGCTGATTTTTTTAATTCTAGACGCATTTTTTTTACACCAAACCTACCCACTCAAAACCACCCTGATGAATTTATTCGGGATTTTTCCGAGAGCTGATTTGTACAATGATATTGACTCTCCCATGTGGTTTATTACTTTCTTATTGGTTAATTATTTACTTTTTCCATTTATTTTCCGCCGCCGCTTCCCCGCCCTTTCGGCTTTGGCAATGACTATCGCTGTCCTGCTTTTTGACCTCGGCATTACAAGACTAAACTTGCTTTCGCCAAATCTTAATCAATTCTATAAATTGCATTTTTTATCCTTCCCGCTCGGCATGTTTATTGCGGCCATCCTTAATCAGCCGCCAGCCTGGCTAAAAATGACGGCAGAGAATCTTCACTCAAAAATAAAACACCCCTACGCCTTAACTATCCTTCGGCTGATCGGGCTTGTTTTAGCCGGATTTACGCTTTACTATTTCTACTACCATTCTCAGGTTGGAAGAGGCTGGCAACTTGAAGCGGCGGCCAGTCTCGCGAATGTTGTCGCGATTTTAGTGATATTTATTTTGAAGAAAGTTGATTTTGGCGCGCTGGCTCTCTTCGGCACTTTTTCTTTTGAAATCTATCTTCTGCATTGGCCGCTACTCTGGCGATACAACTTCCTGTTCGGACGATTGCCGGCCGGAGTGGCCACCCTGATTTATTTGGGAATTTTTATCGGTCTCGGATATCTATTTAAAAACCTGATTAATAAAATTCTACATGTTACGAAATATTGCGATATTTAAAAAAAATATACTTAACATTTCACTGGCAATTTTTTTTGCGCTTTCACTTCTCGCCGGCGTCTTTTATTATTTGGGTCAGAAATCGGACGACAGCGAGCTCGCGCAATACATCTCGCATTCGCAGAAAATAATTCTACCGATCATAAATACTACCTCATCCATAACGATGGATCCGACCGCGGTTCGAGTGCCGATCCTGGTTTACCACAGTGTTCGGACATATTTTCCGGGAGAAACGCCGATTCAAAAAAAATTTGATGTTGATCCGGATATTTTCGCGGCGCAACTCAGATATCTGAAAATTCACGGCTATTCCGCGATCACTTTTGACGACTTGGTAAAGAAATTTGACGGCGCGGCCTTGCCGGCGAATCCGGTTATAATAAGTTTTGACGACGGTTGGGAAAATCAGTACGAATACGCCTTCCCGATCTTAGAAAAAGAAAATCTTAAAGCAACATTTTTTATCTATTCGAATGCCATTGGCCATCGAGCCTTCCTAAAGTGGGATCAGGTAAGGGAATTGTCAAACGCCGGCATGACCATCGGCGGACACAGCAAATACCATCCCTACCTCTGGAAAATTACCGATCCGAAACGATTGAGTGACGAGATTATCAGCAGTAAAAAAATAACCGAGAGCCAGATCGGTAAAACGCTGACGGTTTTTGCTTATCCATTTGGACGTTATAGCACCAGTACGATTGAAATGGTAAAGCTAGGAGGTTACCGCTCGGCGCGAAGCGGCTACGCTGGCGCCTATCACACTAAAAAAGATCTATTTACTTTGCACAGTATCCAGGTCGGCAACGACATCAAGAATTTCGCCGCCGCGCTCAGGATGAAGAAGTAGTTTGGATTGTCGAAAGCCGTTACGTTTTTTTAAATCTAACGGTAAAAAGGGGTTCGTAATTATTGTTATATTCATCTACCACCTGCACGGTCTCGCCCTTCATCAATTTGCTTAACGCAAGATCGCTCATCATCACCTTGTCGGATTCGAGATCGATCTTAAAATCGTCCAATTTATCGAACTCCGATGAAAAAGACGCCTTGGTGGAATTTTCAATTTGTTTTCTTCTTTCTCGAAGAGTTTTAATCTTATCGCCGATCTCTTTGTACTCCAACGATGTCTCCAGCGACTCCTTGTACGCGCTACGGATGTCTTTTTGCTGTTTTTTAATTTCCTGCATGCGATTAAATATTTCCTGAATGTCCTGCATAATTTTTCGTAAATTAATTGAATTTAGTCTGAATATTATATACTATCTTTTTGAAAATATCAATAAACTGTATCAGGCCACCCACTTTTGGACAAGTGGACATCTTGGTTGTTTAGAATGAATTGAATTGGTGATTTAAGATTAAGCGACCAATGCGGCCTTTGGG
>JAKANM010000018.1 GCA_021812425.1 bacterium
GTAAAGGAATGAATGGCCAAACACCTTATGAAAAATACCTTAGTTTAGCAAATTAAAAGTGTCACCCTTGAAGGTGTACTGTACAATATGTTGACAAAAACGCCCATTTTTGGTATATTGAAGTGTCTTGCAGATTAGCTGAGCGCACAACACGTGTGTTCGGGTAATGGCAAGCGATCGTTGAAAACTGACTGATGTTTTGTATCAAACCACGGCGGCCGCTGTTTATTACTTCGTTCAAAGTTACAGTGACCGCCCTTCCCCAAGGAGCAGGTCAAACATGAACCACACCGCCGCCGTCCCGCAGCGCAAAATATCTCTGTACGAAGAGCTTTTCGGCCCCGATCCCGTTGTTGAGGATGAAGTTGTCCATAGCATCGATGAGATCGGCGCTGTAGAAATCGAGGATGTCTTTGATGAAAAAAAGCACATCGTGAACAGGCCGTTGCGTTTCAAAATTCAGCGCTACGCGTTCTTCATGGTGTTCTCGCTCATCGTCGGCTGGGTTGTCGGTGTCGTCGTGATCCTCGGTGATTTTTACCTCGGACATCGTCTCACCAAACTCGGCGATCAGGTCACAAAGACTGAGAGCCAGATCAACCAAAGAGTCGACGGCGTCGGAGAGAAAGTTGCCGGCGTCAGCGTTCAGGTGAGCGGGGTTGGTACCCAGCTTAGCGACGCTGAGTCGAGGATCATCGGAGAAATTCGAAAAGGCGTGCACACGGAAGAAGAGGTAGCTCAACTCATCGCGCAGAATCGGCAGAAGGATCAAAAGATCGCGACTTTGCGTCGCGAAAAGATGAGTGCGGTCGAGGAAGCCGCGCGCCTGAAGAAGGAAGTTGAAGGCTTAACAGGCCTGGACGAATAGCAAAATTCGGTAGATACAAGACGAGGGAGTCAGTATGGCCAGCACCGGGTGCTGGCTTCTTCATTTTTAAAAGGTCTTCAGATTGACAAAAGTGAATAATAATGGTATCATGTCCACGTTTATAGCGGATGATCGCTCCGCCTAAAGCGGGGAGGAAAGTCCGAACATCATGCCGTCGCAAGGCGGTAATGGCAGTGGGTAATACCCACCATTGTCGTAGTAATACGGCAGTCGGGAAAGTGGCACAGAGACAATACTATCCGTTGAAAAACGGAGAAAGGTGAAAAGTGTATGGAGGTTTTGGTTCTAGATCAAAGCTACTATACTCCTTGTAAAGCGATTTACGAGTGTGCTAAACCCTGTCTGATGCAAGAGCAGCGTTCCCTAAAGGGTTCGAAAAGTTCGCTCGCTGGAAATTGTTGGCAACAACAGTTCAAGATAAATGATCGTCCCTGTCTGCCGTAAGGCAGGCTCGACAAAATTCGGCTTATAGCTATAAACAAAAAAATCCTCCGCATTTGCGGGGGATTTTTTGTAAAATTATTTTTGTATTATTTTACGCTGTTCTGTACTTTTCCTTTGGTGAACGCGATAACATTTTCTACCGTGACGTCGATTATTCGTTGGAGCGCCTCGGTGCTGTTGAAGGCATTGTGAGGAGTGACGATTGCGTTTGGGTGATCAATAATAATTTCATTCAACACAGTGGTTTTGAGTTTACAGGCATCGCCGCAGTTAACTACCTGTTCGTGGTTTTGGATTAAATTCTCATCTTCTAGCACATCCAATCCCGCTCCGGCCAGTTGATTATTTTCCAGCGCCTCGGCCAAAGCTTCCGGTTCAATCAGAGCGCCGCGGGCAGTATTGATAAGGAAGGAACCCTTTTTCATTAGTTTGATATTAGTTTTATTGATGAGATGAAAAGTTGTCGGAAGAAGCGGCGTGTGCAGGCTGATGATGTCGCTTTTTTTGAGTAAGGTGTTCAACGGCACATATTTTACCTTGAATTTTTTAACTAGATCTTTATTTGGAAATTTATCATAAGCGATTATGTTCACATCAAAACCGAAAACCATTTTGATGAAATGCGCGCCGATGTGTCCGGTACCGATGACGCCGACAGTTTTTCCTTGCAGATCGACTCCGCGCAGACCGTGGAAATCGTAGACACCCTCCTTGGTTTTTTTAACCGATTGGAAAAGTTTACGAGTGAGGCCAAGGAGCAAAGACATCGCGTGTTCCGCCACGGTATTTTCCCCATAGGTCGGTACATTTTCCACGACAATGCCGCGTTTCGCGCATTCCTTCAGGTCAATATGATCAAAGCCGGTGCTGAGCGTGGCGACGAGTTTAAGGTTTGGCATTTTATCGAGTACCGTTTTATTTACCGGCGACTCCAAAAAGGTGGCCAAAATTTCAGTGTTGGGATCGGCGTTTTCAGGTAAGAGTTTTTCGCTGAAAATTTTACAGTCAATTTTTTTCATTTTTTCCGCGACGTATAGTTTCATTTCCGGCCAAATTCCGTAAAAAGCAATGAAGGGTTTTTTACTGGGCATATAATTTTATACCTGAATCACAACCGGGAGGATCATTGGTCGCTTCTCGGTTTTGGTGAATAAAAATTGACCGACGTAGTCGCGAATTTTATTGCGGATGTAGTTGGTATCGGCCCAGGACAGCGGGTCGGATTCGATGACAAGTTTTTTGACGCGATGGCGCAGATCCTCGATCAGTTCTTTGTGGGATTTCAGGAAAACGAAGCCGCGGGAGATAATGTCCGGGTTCTGGATCAGTTTGCCGGTTTTGCTGTCGATAGTGGCAATAACGACAACCATGCCATCCTCAGCGAGTACTTGGCGATCGCGCAGAACGACGTTGGTTTCGTCGCTGACGCCGAGGCCATCAACGAAAACATAGTCCGCCGGAATTTTCATTTTGGTAAGTGTGCCGACGCCGTTTTGAAATTCCATCACCTGGCCGTTGTCGGCGATAAAAACATTTTCTTTCGGGAAACCCATGCTGGTCGCGATGCGGCCGTTGTACCTTAGGAGGAAGTGGTTGCCGTGGATTGGCACAAAATATTTTGGATTCATAAGACGCAACATCAGTTTGACGTCTTCTTGCTTCGCGTGACCGCCGGCGTGCACGTCCATCATTTCATAATGGATAACTTCAGCGCCTTTTCTAAATAGGGTATCTTTGAGGCGCTGAACGGTGCGTTCGTTGCCGGGAATGACAGACGATGAGAAGACGACTGTATCGCCTTCGAGTAATTTGACTTCCCGATGTTCGCCGTTGGCAATCCGCATCAGAGTGGCGTTTTTTTCTCCCTGCGCGCCGGTGCAGATAATTACCACTTTATTGAGCGGGTAACTGTCGATTTGTTTTAGGTCGACGAGTGTTTTTGGATTAAATTTCATATAGCCGAGCTCTTTGGCGATCTCGACGTTGCTTTTCATGCTGAAGCCGCCAAGGGCGACTACTTTGCCGAGGCGTTCCGACATTTCGATCATTTGCTTAACGCGTGAAAGTAGTGAGGAGAAGGTGCCGATGATAATTCGGCCCGGAGATTTTGCGATCAGGTCTTCAAGATTGACTCCGATTTCCGATTCGGAAATTTGGTGGCCGGGCTGGCTGGCGTTGGTGGAGTCGGAGAGCAACGCGAGTACGCCTTCACTGCCAATTTTGGCAATTTTTTGCAGATCGGCCGGAGCTTCGCCAACCGGGGAGTAGTCAAATTTCCAATCGCCGGTATGAATGATAACGCCTTCCGGAGTGCGGATGATAACGCCCATTGCGTCCGGAATGTTGTGGTTTAGATGGAAAAATTCCAGGCTGAATTTGCCGAGCTGGATCTTGTCATTCATGGTGACGTTGTGGAGGTTCAGCGGGCGGAGACCTTTGTAATCCTCCTGGCGTTTTTTGATGATCGCTACCGTAATCGGCAGTCCGTAGATTGGCGGGTAGCCGAGGTCGGGGATAAGGTGCGGGATGCCGCCGATGTGGTCATAGTGACCGTGAGTGATGATGACGCCGCGGATATTTTTTTCTTTCCCTTTCAGATAACCCATGTTTGGGATGATGTAGTCGATGCCAGGCATGTCTTCTTCAGGAAACTGAAGACCGAGGTCAATGAGGATAATGTCATTGCCGTATTCGATGAGCGTGCAGTTGCGTCCGATTTCCTCAAGGCCGCCGATAACTACCACGCGAACTTTTTGTTTGCCGTCAGGCAGATTTACCGGGCCATAACCAGGCGCCGGATCTTTTAGGTTTTTGTAGTTGACGGTTGGCGCCGGTCTTTCAATCGGTTTGCCCGTTTGATAAACACGCCGGCGACCGGCGAAAGGCCGCGGAGTCTTGCTCGGCGGAGGTGAAAGAACGGTGCCACCCGTTTTGGACGGAAGCACCATGCTTTCCGGTTTAGAATTTAGTACCATAATTGAGATACGAAGAATTAAAAGATGAATTAAATTTGTGCGGACGGAGGGACTCGAACCCTCAAGGATTGCTCCATACGCTTCTGAGACGTACGCGTATACCAGTTCCGCCACGTCCGCTTTATTTCCATGAACCCGACGTGATTCATGGTTTCCACTTAAGTTTAGTTTTAATATACCAATTTGATAATTTTGCGTAACGATCAGCCGGAGCCTTTATTGCCCCTAATGTCACACCCCGGACTTCTTTGTTGATGGCCATAGTATGAATTGGAGAATAAAGGAAAACCGCCGACGCGCTATCAACTAAAATATTTTGAAATTTTTTATACAGATCTTTTCTGATCGCATTGTCGGACGCCGCGCGACCGTCTTCGAGCAGTTTGTCGGCATTTCGATCGCTGAAGCCGGCAAGATTCAGACCAGGGAATTCAGTCTGCGACGAATGCCAGAAAGGAAACGGATCAGGATCGCTCCCGACTATTTCGCTATAGAGCAAAACGTCATAGGCGCGATTTTTTATCGATTCGCGCGCGAGTTGACCGGTCGCGACTTTTTCGATTGAGGTTTTGACGCCAATCGTCTCCCACATCGATGCGATCTGCTCCGCCACCCGGCTATATTCCTCCGTGTCGGCGGTAGTAATCGTAATTTGCAGAATGTTGTTGTCTTTATCTTTTCGATAGAATAGCTGGGTCGGATCCATCTCTGAGCGAATCGCATTTCTGATGTTTTCATCATCAGCGGCGGAGATAGTCGAACTGCTGTTTTTTTGCGATTCTTTGATCAGTGCATCGCGGCGGAGATTGAAATATTCCTCCGGGGCGATCCGTGTCCATTTTTTGTCGAGTAGCGCCATTGCATCGTTGACGTTCGTTTCGATTCGTTTAGCATTTTCATCGTAACCGAGGCTGTTTTCTGGAAACGGCGAATTTATCGGTTTCGCCAGTCCGTCGAGCGCCTTCGTAATAATTGTATTTTTATCGATTGCTTTTGTAAGCGCCAGTCGGACATCATCTTTTTTTAGATTTGGTTGGTAGGTGCTATTGAAAAATAGCGCGGTATATTCCGGTAATTGCAATTGATAAAAATTTAGATACTTATTATTTAGGCGAGTCGTCGAATCTTTCGGTAGAAATGAAAGGGCGTCAATATTCTGACTGCGTAAGGCTTCAAGCGCGCTACCGTATTCATCAAAAAATTTGAAGCGCAGTGTTTGGAGAAGCGGTTTTTCGCCGAAATACTGGCTGTTTTGGCTAAGGGTCAAGCTGTCGATTCGGCCGGTTGAATCCTTTACCAGCTTCAAGAATTTCCAAGGTCCGGCGCCGATCGGCTGTAGATTATTTTTTGATAAATGCAGACTTTCCGGACCAGATTCACTCCAGACATGTTCTGGTAAAATTCCGACGGTAAGCGTTCCGAGGAAAGGAGCAAAAGGCGCTTTCAAAGTGAAACGGACTTCATAATCATTAATTCGCGTGAGCGTAACTCCTTGAAAAGCTTGCAGGAGCGGGCTGGCTACTTTTGGATTTTGGATCAGGTCGATGGTGTACATTACATCATTCGCGGTTAGCGGTTCGCCGTCGGCAAAACGAATATTACGTCGGATCTTTATATCATAGCTTTTGGTATCGGTGCTGACCGAGAAACTCTCCGCGATAGCGGGCCTCAGATTTCCTTCCCGGTCATACTGGAACAGTCCGGCGTAGATCAGGGAAGAGATATCATCATCAACATCGCTCGCGCTCGCATAGATCGGATTAAGAAATTTGGGTTGTCCAATCATTGCCTCGCTATATTCGCCGCCCGCTTTGGGGATCATCATCAGGTGATTTAATAAAAATAATCCGGCTAGAGCGAAGACGCTGATGACGGCGACGCTGAAACAGGCGGTAAAAAAAATTTTTTCTTTTTTTGATAAAAAATGAAACAGGTATTTGACCTGAGCTAACGCAGGGACGCTGCGCGTTTGAGTTTTTTTGACGAGCTGGTAGTCAAGATTGTTCAGAGCTCGTGGTTTATTTTTCTCTGAAAAGAAAAGCCTGGACATGAAGACTATTATTAAACCTTAATCCCAATGGGGATTAAATCAGCCGAAGAAGCGCAACTCCAAAGAAAATTAGCGCAAGGGCGATAGTTCCCCAATGAAGAATTTTATCAACGCCGCGTTTCGTGCTGTAGACATTGCTTGAACCTCCAAAAACACCGGACAGACCCGAGCCTTTTTGCTGAAGCAGGATCACTACGATCATCAAAATCGACAGGACAACTTGAATACTATTATAGATGGTTTCTTTCACAGAGGCAATTAATTGAAGTAAAAAGCTCAAATAGTATAGCAGGGGCGCCGGCGATTGTCAATATCGCTCAGATGTGATATAATTTCGGATATACTTATGGGATTTTTCATCCAAAAACCAGCGCGCCTCCGCTCTACTCAATGGGTATTGCTGTTTTTGGCAATCCTCGCATCGATTTTCGCTTTGGGGTTCGTTGGAACAGTAGCTTGGTATTGGTGGCAGATCAGGCAGGGGACGGCTGTCGCTCCGGTAAATTTTTCCTTAAGTTCGGCAGGTCCCTCAAAGGCCGGTCAGGTCGATAAGAATAAAATCGAATCCGGGCTTAACCCTTTTTTGATTAGATCGAGCGGCCCCATAACAATCGTTGAGTTTATGGACTATAAATGTCCTTTTTCCAAAGCGGCCGCTCCTATTATGGATCAAATTGTCGCAAAATACGGGTCAAAAGTTAATATTATTGTTCGTAATTTTCCAGGCGAATCAAAATATCCCGGGTCAAAGGAACTCTCAAAATTCGCTTTTTGCGCCTTTAGGCAGAACCGTTTTCTGAAGGTTTACGATTATTTGTTTGAGCATCAAGAAGAGCTAGGCCAACCTTTGACCAATGATGAGATTAGTGTCTTGGCCCAGAATTTGGATTTACGGGTCAGTGAACTCAAAACATGCTTCAATGACCAGGCGACAGCGGAAAAAGTTTACGCCGATTTATCCGACGGTGTGGAGGCTGGCGTTCGCGGCACGCCGACTTTTTTCGTGAATGGGCAAAAGGTAGAGGGATTGGTTCCATTTGAAAGTTGGGAGAGGTATATTCAAAGTTTCAAGTAAATTGTATTTGTCATTCCCGCGAAAGCGGGAATCCACAATTACCAATTGGCCAGTTGTAGATTCCCGCTTTCGCGGGAATGACAGTATTTACCCTTGACTTTTCTAAAATTTGTGTTATGTTACGTAAACTTTTCTTCGTTGCCTTAATTACATTGAATTTTGCGTTCACGTTTCCGGCTTACGGGCAGGTGGCGCCGAATTTAACAATTGCCAAAGAGTTCAATCCGCTCTGTTGGCAGAGGAAAGCCTGTGAGGAAAAACGAACAGAATTAAATAGAGGAGTTAAACCTTCCGGGACTGGTTTTGTCGATACATCAGAAGCTGGTATCTGTCTCAGCAAAGTAGGGACGACACCGGATGATGCAGACTGGGGCAGATGTCTGCCGTCTAATGTGGTAGTGACGGAAATCGCTTTTGGCGGCAAAAAAGAATTTTCGGACATCGGAGCATTTCTCACCAATGGTTATAAATTGGCGCTCGGGGTCGCGTCGATCCTTGCCGCCATCATGATCGTCGTGGCCGGTTTCCAATGGGCGGCTTCCGGCGGAAATGCCGGAATAATTACCGGCGCGAAAAATCGAATCGCCGGCGCGATCATTGGTCTTTTTATCGCCTATACCTCGTATTTTATCTTGTATACGATCAATCCGGATTTGGTTAATTTGCACCTGCCGCAGGCCTGGCTACTTCGGCCTCAGGCTGAAATTCCGAATTTTTGCTCAGCGATCCCGGTGCCGACCGATCCGACTGCCGAAATGTTCCATGAGGTATTTACAAATACCAATCAAACCAGCACAGTGCCAACTGAAAAGGCGATTGATTATGAGATGACCTACGCCGATGTTATCAATGGTTCGACTCTCAGCGATTCCAGCACTACCAGAGGCGGAACCGGCGGGACGAATTGCGGATATCGGTATTTAAGTAAGGACAGCGGAAGTTTTGCGTGTTATGGAGACGGGTGTCCGACGGGTCAGGCATGTGCGAACATGCATTTTGTTAATGTGGATGATACATCATATAGTTGTGAGACCGCGACAATTATTGGGTCGGTTACGGCAAATTATGCGTTTGGAAATACCTGTCTAAATAATATATTGGGTAATGCGGAATATAACCCAGAAATTGGCGGGGGATTAGTTGTTTCAATTTGTCAAGGTACCAATGGAGTATATTTAAATTATAACCCAATAACCCCGCCCAATAGTAGTCTTGTAAAGAAAACAATAACTGATCAAAAACAAATTTATAAAATTATTGGTTTTACACAAGGTTATTGTGCTTCTAATGCTAGTAATTCAGGGACGACGGCAGGAGAAAAAGTTGGATGTTGCGCCATGAATTTGAATAATGCTATCGCTTGTCAGAGCGGGGTTGAAGAATATATTTGTGAAATTCCAGATCCTACTAGTGGAGAAGAAGGGGTCTTTTACGCCGGACAGGATTGTGAGACAGTCGATGTGTGCAAAGGGGAATCAATCACTCCCAACCAATCAGGCGGCAATTCTAGTCCTCCAATCGGCTATGCGGTGCTGATGGATATTGGCAGGAATTGTGGAATTTCACCACTTAGTGATTTACATATAGTTGGAAAAAATGGCATCGATTTAAATAAAGCTTATAAGTCTTCTCAAGTGACTGCTGCGGATTTATTTTCGGAGGCGGAATTAACAAATGGCGGGATTATAAATAACATTGATGTATCAAAATTTAGTGCTGGTGCTATTACTTTACCTAGTATACCGAAATAGTTATGCCAAACCAGAAATTGATAATCAAGGGAGCGAGGGTGCACAACCTAAAAAATATTAGTCTTGAAATTCCGAAAAATAAATTAGTGGTAATTACCGGTTTATCCGGTTCGGGTAAATCAAGCTTAGCTTTTGACACTATCTATGCCGAGGGACAGCGGCGCTATGCGGAGTCGATGTCTTCGTACGCCCGGCAGTTTATGGACGTGCAGGACAAGCCGGACGTGGACGCGATCGAAGGACTTTCGCCGACCATCGCCATCGACCAGAAAGTCTCCACGCAGAATCCGCGCTCCACGGTCGGTACCGTGACGGAGATCTATGATTATCTACGCCTGCTTTTCGCCCGCACCGGCACGCAATATTGTCCGGACTGCCGCGTCCCGGTGGAAATTTTTACGATTGGAAAAATTGTGGAAAAGGTCCGTGAGCTGGCTCGCCGCAATGAACTTATTGAAATTTATTCTCCTCTCATTCGTGGCGGTAAAGTGTCGGCGCGCGAGTTGATTGAGAAAGTTGAAAAATCAGGTTACGAATGGACCAGGGTCAACGGCCAGCTTCTCAAAATAAATGATCTGGCTGATTTTCGATTTTTCGATGAGCAAACATATGAAGTCGACCTGCTCGTCGGCAAAATAATGAACGTCAAAAAGGACGATATCACGAAGCCGGTCGAGATCGCCGAGGACCTTAGCAATGGCCTTGTAAAAATTGCGGCCGGTGACAAGGAACTGCTTTTCTCCACCGTCGGTCTCTGTCCGCGCTGTGGCCGCATGATGCCGGCGCTTGATATGCGCAGTTTCAGCTTCAACAGTCCCTATGGCGCTTGCCAGCGCTGTACCGGTCTTGGCGTGACGATGGAAGTGGATCCGTCCTTGGTAATCCCGAACAGCAAGCTGACTCTTGCCGAGGGCGCTATTCAACCCTGGACCAGGATTACCGGCAATCAAAGTTTGTATCAAAAAATTCTCGCGAAAGTCGCGGAGCGCTATGGATTTTCAGTGCAAACGCCGATCGCGGAGTTGCCTGCGAAGACTCTTGATATTATTCTTTACGGCAGCGGTTGTGAGAAGTTTGATATCGATGGAAAAAAGGTAACTTTCTCCGGCGTTATTCCTGACCTGATGCAAAAACACCTCGAAACCAATTCCGAATATGTCAGGAAGGAAATCGAACAATACATGCGCGAGAAAATCTGTCCGATCTGCAACGGCAAGCGGTTGCGCGCCGAGTCGCTTTCGGTTCGAATTGCCGATTATACGATCGCTGACGTGGCGACCATGAGCATCGAGGAAAGTTGCGCATTTTTGCATAAGTTATTCGGTCTCGACAGCAAAGGCAAGAAAAGTTCGAAGGCTGATTTTAAGGGCAGTGTTGACGCCAAAATTATTGAGCCTATTATTCGTGAGATTGTTCCTCGTCTCGAGAATTTAGAACAAGTCGGTCTCGGTTATCTAAATCTCAGTCGCGCGATGAATACGCTGTCCGGCGGTGAAGTGACGCGCGTTCGCCTAGCGAGTCAGCTTTCGGCCGGCCTTACCGGTGTTATTTATATTCTTGACGAGCCGTCAGTGGGTCTTCATCCTCGCGATAACCATAAATTAATTGAAACTTTGAAATATCTTCGCGATCTTGGCAATACGGTTATCGTCGTCGAGCACGACCCGGTGATGATGCTGGAGGCTGATTATTTAATCGATATCGGACCAGGCGCCGGGGTTTATGGCGGCGAGATGATCGCGGCCGGGACGCTTTCTGAATTTAAGAAAAACAAAAAATCTTTGACGGCCGAGTACCTCAGTGGTCGCATTGATATAAGTGAAGAATTTAAACGTAAGCCTGCAAAAGCCAAATTGGGCAAGGCTCAAAAATCGATTATCATCACTGGAGCTAAGGCGTTTAATTTGAAAAATATTGATGTGGAAATTCCACTTCAAAAATTAGTGGCCGTGACCGGTGTTTCCGGCTCCGGCAAGTCGACCTTAATTGTGGATATTCTGGGTAAGGCGTTATCGAAATATTTTTTCCGCGCCAAGGAAGAACCGGGCGCGCACAAAAGCATCAAGGGTATTTCGAATATCGATAAGGTTATCGCGATCGATCAGTCGCCGATCGGACGCACACCGCGCTCCAACCCCGCCACCTACACTGGTGTGTTCACTTTGATTCGTGATTTATTTGCGTCTCTTTCCGAGGCCAGAATGCGCGGTTATGACGCCGGTAAGTTTAGTTTCAACGTGAAGGGCGGACGGTGCGAGGCTTGCGCCGGCGAAGGATATGTCCGAATCCCGATGCAGTTCCTAGCCGATGTATTTGTCGAATGTAATGAATGTAATGGCCTCCGCTATAATCAGGAAGCGCTCGAAATTAAATATCACAATAAACATATTGCCGATGTTTTACATATGACGGTCGAGGAAGCATATACATTTTTTCACGAATATCCGGCGATCGCTGATAAGTTAAATGTTCTCCGTGAAGTCGGCCTAGGCTATGTCCAGCTTGGACAACCAGCGACCACGATCTCGGGCGGTGAGGCGCAACGCACCAAACTTGCTCAGGAATTATCCCGCGCCTCGACTGGCAATACTTTATATATACTCGACGAGCCTACTACCGGTCTTCATTTTGAAGATACCAAGCGCTTGCTTCAGGTTCTAAATCAGCTGGTCGCGAAAGGCAACTCGGTTCTCATCATCGAACACAATCTTGATGTGATCCGGTCGGCGGATTGGATCATTGATATGGGTCCGGACGGCGGTAAATATGGCGGCGAAGTGGTCGCGACCGGCACTCCGGCAGATGTAAAAAAGAACAAAAAAAGCTGGACCGGACGGTATATGTAAAACTTCGAAAAACGTCTAAATTTTCTCTTTATTATTGACAAAGAGACGTTTTTTTGGTATTCTTCGCTGTTGCTCTTTTTAACCCCAGCGAAAGGAAACATCAGATGTTGATCTCTTGGATCGTAGTGCTCGTCATGGCGTTGGTAGTTTTTGGGTTCCGTTTTCCTCTCTTTTCGAGAAGTTACGTGAAGCCGCTCACCGACGAGCAGGCCATCAAGCTGTTCCTTCGGCTAAAGAGGTGGAGACAGCCGGACGTCGACATGATGGTCGCCAATTATCGGCGGTACGCGTCGGATCTCGACTATACCGGTCCGGTGTTCTGGAAGGTAAAGGCGGGCTACACCCTGAAGAAACACGCAGCGCGGAACAGGGACACTTGGCACAAGCTTTACTACGTCAGAGATTGGCCAATCGTGAACGACGAGCCGACTAAGGACAGTATTGTGTTCTGGGTGCCCCGCTTCGTGAGAGGTTCTACGGACAAGGATGTCCCCCAGATGATGAAACTCAAGGCAGAGCTCAGACTGCGTTACGATTTACCAGGCCATCGGGGTAGTGGCTTCGGAAGTGCCGCGCTCTTAAGTGCCCTCATTCTTGCGCATTACAAGCTCACCGGTGAGCGGGTGCCGCTTCAGTGTCAGTACGCGGCGAGCGACACAGTCCACCAGGACGGTTTTCGTCTCAACGGCGGCGGTTTCCGCGAGTCCGGGCTGATCATTAGCTATTGGGGTGGATACGCCCACGCCAACGTCGGGTTTTTCCTTTTGGACATGGAGGAGCTCGAAAGTTAGTTGGGCAAAAAACCGCCCGCTCAATAATCTGAGCGGGCGGTATTTAATTTTGGAGAAAAGTTATTTGGTTTCTTCTTTCTTTTCAAACATCTTTCGTTTGAATTCAGTACCGCGGAGGTAATGCAATTTGGCGCGGCGAACTTCGAATTGTTTTACTATTTCAATTTTGTCGATGATCGGGGAAAGGATCGGGAAAATTCTTTCAACACCGATGCCGTCTGACATTTTGCGGACCGTCATGGTGGCGCCAACTTCTGTGCCGTGTCGAACGGCGATGATGGTGCCTTCAAAAATCTGAATGCGTTCCTTTTCCTCGCCTTTGGTGTTCAGTTCTTTGATTTTCAGGTGGACTTTTACAACCATGCCAGGTTTGTACTCTGGAGCAGTTTGTACTTTAGTTTCAACAGACATAGATTTAGGAGTCAATTAAGTTTCAATATTCTAGCGAAACTCGGCCATTTTGTCAAGCCTGCCTTATTGTTGAGCAAAGCTACTCAAGTTTCGCGAGCTCTTTTTTCACAATTTCCTCTATTTTATCTTCTGTTTCCTCCAAAGCGCCTTCCTTGTTTATCAGATGATATTGGTAGTCTTTTGACTCCGCTATTTCCTTTTCCGCCAGATTTAGTCTTTCTTTGATAGCTTCCGGAGTCGTGCCACCGCGCCTTTCGATCCGTTCTTTCAAGATCTCGACCGATTCCGGCATCAGGAAGACACCGATATTTTTGACTTTTAATTTATCAAGGTTGTGTTTGCCATTTACCTCGGTGGTCGAGAAGATGACTTTATTTTTTGATAAAAATTGGTTAAGAATTTTTTTCTCCGTGCCGTAGTAGTTACCGGCAAAAAAGTTATATTCGATAAATTCGCCGTCAGCAATTTTTTTCTTAAATTCGTCAAGCGAAACAAAGTAATAATTAACGCCTTCTTTATCGCCGGGACGGGGCGCGCGAGAAGTAGTGGTCACCAAGCGGCTGGAATTTGGAATACGCTTTACCAATTTTGCGATTACCGCGTCTTTGCCGCCGCCGGACGGCGCTGAGATAATAATGAAAAGTCCCTGCATAAATTTATGCTAATGTTTTCAAAAATTCCCGTAATTCGTCCGGTAATGGCGACTCGAAAGTTTGTTTGTTTCCGCCGAGGTCGATAAATGATAATTTTGTCGAGTGCAGGAATAGCCGTCCCAGCTTCTCGTCCCAGGCGCGCTTGCGTTTCTTTTGGATGTAGAGAGGGTCGCCGACCAGCGGATGGTTGTAGGCGAGGAGGTGAACGCGGATTTGGTGCATTCGGCCGGTGTGGAGAATGACGCGCAGGAGCGTGAAGTTTACAAATCTTTTTTCAACAAAAAATTCGGTTTTGGCTTCTTTTTCGCCTTCGGTCGTGCCGGCGCTACTAAGAGGCCGAGCCGCCATGCGGTCGCTGGTTTCGGAGCGGGCGATTGGAAAGTTCAGCTCATCCCAATCCTTCGCGACCTGATCGTGCACGAGCGCATAGTATTCTTTCTCAACTGTGCGATTTTTGAATTGCTCTTTGAGATGGTTGAACATTTTTTGTGTTCGAGCTACTACCAGGAGTCCGGAGGCTTCTTTGTCGAGGCGGTGAACGATGCCGGGGCGAAGTTTCGGATCATCGCCGACTTTTTTGATGCTTGGATATTTTTTAGTAAGCCAGGAACTCAAGGCGTTTTTCTCATTCGCCATGGTCGGGTGGGTGAGCATGCCGGTTGGTTTTTCAATGATGATATAGTCGGGTGTTTTGGCGATCACTTTTGGCTCCGGAAATTTTTCTGTTTTGTTTTTCTCGGGCGTTGCCAAGAGTTTTTTTGTTTCCGGCGAGGAGAAAGTTTTTGCTTTGCCAAGAATTACAATTTTATAGCCCATCCTCATGGTGTTGCCGGCTTTTTTTGGCACTTCACCATTCACTGTCACCAGATTATTTTCGATCATTTTCTGCGCCTGTGATCTGGAAATTTCTAATTTACCGGTCAAAAAAATGTCGAGGCGTTCACCCGAGTCGGTTTCGTTTATTATGAAGTGTTTATTTTTAGTCATATATTATGTGCGCCCGCTTGGATTTGAACCGAGGACCCCTGCCTTATAAGGGC
>JAKANM010000019.1 GCA_021812425.1 bacterium
CTCAAAATGCCGCCAATTATATTTAAACAAATACAGCAATTAAAATATGCTGCTTACGTGGCATCCGAATCTAAATATTTATTAATTCAAAGGTAAAAAAAGTGTCTTAAATTTGGGGTACTTGCCAGTGTCAGATGTATGGTACCAATACATAAGGTTGACAAAAGTCGGAATTTATGGTACAATTTTCCGCTAGTGTTAGTTAATTATTGAATTTTTATACATGAAAAACTTTTTGAAAAAATTATCTTTACTTCTTATTCCGGTAATGATTTTTGTTTTTTTGTTTCTCGAAGCTGGTGAATCCAAAGCGGCGACTTCGACTCCGTCGCCGGTAATGTCGAGCACGACCATAGTCGTCGGTGATCATATCAACATCAAGGTTTCAAATAGCGACGCCGATCACGTTTCAAATGATATCCCGGTTTCTTTTGTCGGTGTGAAAGAAGGGGTGGCGAAAGTGACTGCTTGCCGACAAGCGACAAATTGCGCCTCGATTAATATCACTGTAATCAAGAAAGCCGCGCGGCGGTTGAAGGTCGTCAAGGTCGTCAAAAATAAAGTTACGAAAGCCAAACGGATTATTCGCCCGGTCAAAAAGGCCCCCGCCAAAGTTGTCTATGCTCCGATTGCCGCGCAAGAGAGTGGAGTGCAAATACAGTCCCTTATTTTGAGTCAGACTAATTTGCAGGTTCGGGAAAAGGAAAGCACTGATATTTTTGTGCAGAACACCAACGCTGTTACTGCGGTGAGCGATTCGTCGGTAGTTAGCGCGGCTGTTACCAGTAATCCGTCTTTGAATAATGTAAAAATAACTTTTTACGGCATCGCGACCGGTGTCGCTAATGTAAAAATCTGCAACCAAAGCATGAGCTGCGCTACCGTCAGGGTCACGGTTGTTTCAAGCGTCGCAGACAGCGCTCTTGTTTTAAGTCAGGCCAATGTTTCCGTGCGTAGTCAGGAGAGCACTGATATATATGTTCAGAATAGGACCGCTATTACCGCGATCAGCAGTGACTACTCAGTAGCCAACACGGCAGTGAACGGCAATCCGGCCTTGAACAATGTCAGAGTAACTATCTATGGTGTCGGGCCTGGTACTGCTACTATCAAAATTTGTGATCAGAGTCAGGTTTGTACTACTATCCCGGTGGTTGTTACGGCCGCGTATCAGGTAGTGACGAGTCCGAGCGCTACGGTAACATCCCAGAGTGTCGTAAACAATTCCGTAATCGGCGAAAGATATTTACGCATCCCGCCCGGCACCACTTACTGGATGAACATGGGTAGTATTCCGAATCTCAGCGTTGTATCCGATATTTGGCTGGTCCCGGCGAGAGTTAAGAATAATTATCTTGTAATCACCGTCACATCATATTTTGAGGGTGAAGCAAACTTAAATGTTTGTAGCGGTTCAAGCCCTAGCGATTGCGGGATCTTCCACGTGAACGCCAACCTCATTCCTCCAAATGCCACGGTCTACGGGCCGGCAAATCAATAACTTCATGTCGAGCCTGATGACGCTGTTCATTGATCGTCTGATCAGCATGGATGGGAGTCTGACACCCGCTAATCCTGAGGCGCCGAAAGATAAAGAGCTAAATAAGTTGCACACGAAATATATCGAGGAACATGCCACGTCAGAATTTGGTTCCGGTTTTTTGAAACGCCTGACGGGCAAAGTCGGCGGCATTATCGTCTCGGGCCATGAAGCCGGCGCCAGCCTCGCGATTTCCAATCTTTACATGTGCCTTACTCATTACGGTTTTTTGTTTCCGCCGTTTAGTAATATGTACGCGATGGGGACAATTTGTAACGGTACCGCCAACGACAAAGGTGAACTGCAGACTTCGTGTTATGAAGAGGAAGCCCGCCTGCTAGCCAAAAATTTAATGACGGCCGCGAGGGTGTTGAAGCGGAAGGATGATTATTGGTGGGTTTATGACGGCGGTATTGATTAGAAAAATTATCATGGAAGTTGAATAATATGGGGAACAGTAATTATTTTATTCCTGAGAATGAGCTTGTAGTCACGTTTGCGCGCTCAGGCGGAAAAGGCGGGCAGAATGTGAACAAAACTTCCACCAAGGCTATCGTTCGCTGGTCGCTCAGCAAATCAAATGTTTTGTCATGGGAAGAAAAAGAAAGAATCCGCGCGAAACTCGCTAATCGCATAAATAATGACGATGAACTGTTGGTGGTGTCCGAGGAGGAACGTTCCCAGCCGCAGAATCGGGAAAAGGCGGTGGCTCGTCTGCGGTCACTGGTTGCAGAGGCGCTTCGTGTGCCGAAAAAGCGCCGGCCGACGCGTCCGACCAGAGCTTCGAAACTTCGTCATATGGAAAGTAAAATTCAGAGGTCGAGAGTAAAGAAAGGGAGAAAGGGTGAGTTTTAAGGCCGGCTAATAATTTTCAACGTCGGCATAAATTTACATTTCTGTCGGGATGAGATAATTTTAGATAAATATAACGATTTCTATGAAATGGTACAAAAAACAACTGGATCAGCTGAAAATAGCGAAGTCGGAAGCGCCTAAGTCTAACTTAGATGAAATTACCAAGAAAACTTCCGGGCATTCTTTTGAAGTCAGAAAATCAGGCGGCATGAAGACCAACATCCCAAACCCAGTAATGACTCGCAACCGCAACCGCCCCAAGACTGATTCGAAGTAATTTTTGCGCTTTAATAAATCAGACTAGTATTTCACTTATTTTTTACTTTAGTGTATAATATAGTCGCTTTTTAATTAAATATTTAAATATGGATCAACAAACAACGCCGAATTCAGCCGCCCCTCAAACGCCAGCCGAAGGGCCAAAGAAAAATACACTCATGATAATCGCGACCTATGTGTTATTTTTTGTTCCTTTTTTGGGTGAAAAGATGAAGAAAGATCCGTTTATGCGTTTTCACGCGAGGCAAAGCCTGGGGCTTCTCCTCTGCTGGGTAGCAGTCATGATTGTCGGTGAATTACCATTTGTGTGGATGGTCGTACCAGTCTTACAGCTCTTTGTCTTCGTTTTATGGGTTATCGCCGTAGTTAAAGCTACTCAGGGTAAAGAGGAAGCAGTGCCATTGCTGGGAGAGCTATTCAAAAAGATCAATATCTAATCTGGATCTGGACAAAATTGCTAAAAATTGCTATTATATTGCCATGAAAAATTTTTGGCGGAAAATTTCTTGGATAACCCTGGTTGCCACGATCTCAGTCATGGCACTGGTTTATATTTGTCCGATGGAGATGTCAGAGAGTAGGAATTCCTCGATGGCCGCCTCAGTTTATAGTTCATGTGAAAACACTTCGGTCACGGCGGGGGCGCTCAGCCTTAGCCGGAGCAACACGTTCGGCGACTGCATCAATGCTCGCATCGCCTTAGTGGGGCAGACGCTGAAAAATCTAACTAGTGTGCCTGGCTCTTTTGAACTGACGATTGTTTTGTCGGTTTTAGTTGTTTATTTTTTTACCAAAATTATCCGGAAATTTTTTCCGGATATTCTGCAATGTCTCCTCGTCCGCGCGCAATATTTCCATCGGCGGTACCGTACGTCAACTAGGTTATTGATTGAAAAAAAATTACGACGTTATTTAATTTTGCTCGGCAACTACAAAGTCGTTTCGATTGGCTAGTTTTTCTATCTAAAGGCAGTCACTTTTTTGGTAGAAAAACTGTTTGTCGAAGCGATTTTTTAATTTTTATTTTTTAGCTATGAATAAACTTAAGGTCCCGATAAGAGGAATGCACTGCGCCTCGTGTGAAATTCTGATCGGCGAAAGTCTGAAAGAATTACCAGGCGTTAGCATGGTGAAAGTTGATCAAAAACGCGGTGAAGCGGAACTCTATTATAGTGATGGTCAGCCCTCTGATAATGAGATTCGACGAAAGGTTCAGGATGCCGGCTATGACGTCGGTCAAAAAGATAAATTGCCTTGGATCTCTACGAATGTACGCGATTATAAAGATTTATTTCGCGCCGCCGCGATTCTCTTTGTTGTTTATCTGATTGCGAAATGGTTGAATTTGTTTAGCCTCGACGTGGGTAGATCGCAAAATAACGGTGTCTTCGTAGCGTTGTTCGTCGGTCTGGTCGCCGGGGTTTCTACCTGTATGGCGCTAGTCGGCGGCCTTGTACTCGGCCTCTCGGCCCGGCACGCTGAATTGCATCCGGAAGCGACCTCACTCCAGAAATTTAGGCCGCATATTTATTTTAATATCGGCCGCATCGCTGGCTATGCGATTCTCGGCGGCGTGATCGGACTTCTTGGCGCCATATTTCGCCCTTCGACTAATCTGCTTGGATTTCTGACCATGGTCATCGGCGGCGTGATGGTGTTTTTCGGTCTGAAGCTGATTGAGATATTTCCGATCCTAAAAAACAAAAGTATCACCTTACCAGCAGGCATCGCGCGAATGTTTGGTCTGCATAAGGAAGTTAAGGAATACAGCCCCAAGAGTTCGATGGTGATGGGCACTCTGACATTTTTCCTGCCGTGCGGATTTACCCAGGCGATGCAACTCTACGCGGTTTCGACCGGAAGTTTTTGGCAGGGTATGGCGATCATGGGACTATTCGCGATTGGCACGGCGCCAGGCCTCCTCGGCATTGGCGGTCTAACCTCGGTTTTCAAAGGACGCAAGGCAAGAATATTTTTTATGACCGCCGGCCTTGCCGTGATCGTTCTCGGTTGGTTCAATGTTGTAAATGGCAGCCGTCTGTTTGGTGTAGGGACTGCATCGGCTAATGCAGTTGTTTCTACCGGCAATGTTCAGGAAGTGAGAATGATTCAGACCGGCAGCGGTTACAGTCCGAACGTGTTTACGGTTGTGAAGGGGCGGACAGTCAGATGGATTATCGATTCCAAGTCGTCTTTTTCCTGCGCATCCTCGATCGTGATGCCGAAGTTTGGTATCAGCAAATCGCTTAGTCCCGGAGAAAATATTATTGAATTTACTCCTACTGAGGCTGGGGAAATTTCGTTTTCCTGTTCGATGGGAATGTATCGCGGCAAGTTCATCGTGACTGACGGGTCTGGCGCTAACGCTGGAATTATTCCGGTCGCATCCACTCAGAATCTCGGTGGTGGCGGGGGATGCGGTGGGGGCGGCGGAGGTTGCGGTGGAGGCGGCGGCTGTGGCGGGGGAAATCGCAAACCGGTCGCGCCTAATTTGGAGAGGTGACGGAACAGCCTTCATCAAACGCACTTTTACCGTGAAGAAAGGTCAGCCAGTAAAGTATATTGTTGACGTTAAGGAAAATGGTTATGGTTGCATGAGCACGATCATGGTCCAGGGACTTTATAATTCTCCGGAGCGGCTGACTGCCGGACAGCAAATCGTCACGACTTTTACGCCGCAAACGACCGGGGATTATAATATAAGCCGCGCGATGGGGGTGCCACGAGGCCGGATTAGCGTTATTGATTAATAATTATTATTTATATTTTGTATTATGATTAATATTAAATTCAGAATTACAAATTTAACTTGTGACGCTTGCGTGAAGTTATCGGTAAAAGCATTAAAAAAAATTCTTGGGGTTTCCGATGTTAAGATCGATCAGACGACCGGGTCAGTAGATCTTTCGTCGGATCGTGAAATAAGCTGGGAGGAAATTATCGGCGCTCTTAAGTCTGTTGATAAGCAGGCAGTAAAATAAATATATGACTGAAAAAGTATTACTTAAAATTAATGGGATGCATTGCGCGTCCTGTGAGAAAATTATCGAATCGGAATTATCGGAAATTTCCGGCGTTAGCAATATAAAAATTAGCGCAGCGGAAGGTCGAGGCGAGCTTGAAGCGGCATCTAATGTTAGTAATGAAGCGATCGAAGCGGCGATTGCGAACGCTGGATATCAAGGCACGATCGTCAATCGTAAAAAGGACGAAGAAACTCCGTTGGTGTCGAACGAATTTGAGAAAAAGATTGTTGAGAACTCAGATTCGTTAAAAATAAAATTGCAGTCGGCAGTCACAGCCGAGGGAGACTTTGCCAATGTTGAAGGTAGACCAACTTTCAAGGGTAAAATTAGCCACCAGCGCCATGGCGAATTTGAAGTGCCGAAAGATCGCGGGGATCTAAATAAGCTGGTGGATGAATTGATTAGTTCAAGTAAGATCAGTCAGTTGTTCAATATATTTTCCGGGTCGGCCAGTGCGAATGAGGCTAGTCTCCCAATGAAAACCGCAGACGGTGGACAAAAAACAGTCGGTGCTGAAACGATTAAGGAAAAAAAGGAAGAGCAGGCGCAATTATCGCTCTCTGGCATGCATTGCGCTTCTTGCGCTGGACTCATTGAGCGAGCGCTCAAGAAAGTTAATGGAGTAAAATTAGCTAACGTTAATTTTGCGGCTGAGAAAGCGCGAGTAGTCTACGATACTTCGCAGACTGGAGTTGAAGCTTTGATCGCAGCGATTGGGAAGGCCGGCTACAAAGCAACTGTTGCCAATGTCGGCGATCCCGAGGCGGATCGGAGGCAACGTGAAGAGACAATCAGTCGTTACTGGCGCAAGTTTTGGTGGAGTTTCGGTTTTAGTTTGCCCATGTTGTATTTCATGTTATTTGATTTCTTTTCGTTCTTCCCGGGACGCGCATTACTCTTACCGTATATCGGTGTTATCTCCCTCATCCTCACCATACCGGTCCAATTCATTTTGGGAGCCGGATTCTACCGAGGAATGTGGAGTAGTCTGAAGATGAAGACGTTCAACATGGACAGTCTCATCGCGATCGGGACTAGCACGGCCTTCATTTACAGTCTGGTTCAGTTTTTGAATTACGTTGCGAGGACCGGTAGCGTGATCGGTCTTGATGGTATGAAAATTCCGGAGTTGTATTTTGAAACCGCCGCTTTTCTAATCACTTTTGTCTTGCTCGGAAAATGGCTGGAAGCGAAAGCAAAAGGCAGGACGTCCGAGGCGATCAAGAAGCTGATCGGGCTTCAGCCAAAGACCGCGCGCATTGTGAAAAATAATGTAATGATGGATGTGCCGATCGAACAGGTCATCTCGGGCGATACGATAGTGGTTCGACCGGGAGAAAAAATTCCAGTCGATGGCGTGGTAAGCAAAGGTCAATCATCGGTCGATGAATCGATGATTACCGGCGAGAGCATACCGGTCGAAAAAAATGTCGGATCCAAGATTATTGGCGCTACCATAAACAAGCACGGCAGTTTTGAGTTCAAAGCGACGAAGGTCGGCAGCGAAACTACTTTGTCTCAAATTATCCGAGTGGTCGAGGAAGCGCAAGGTTCGAAAGCGCCAATCCAGGCCTTTGCGGATAAAATCTCGAAGTATTTTGTTCCGATTGTTATCGGCCTTGCTATTTTGACATTCGCCGTATGGTACTTCCTGCTCGGATCAACTATCGCTTTTTCTCTGATGGCTTTTACCTCGGTAATAGTCATCGCTTGCCCATGCGCGCTCGGACTCGCGACACCGACCGCTATCATGGTCGGCACCGGTAAAGGAGCTGAACATGGGATTCTGATCAAAGGCGGAGAACCGCTGGAGGCGGCTTGCAAAATCAAAGCGATCGTCTTCGATAAGACGGGGACGCTTACCAAAGGCAAGCCGGAAGTTACCGATGTCGTAAGCGCTGGGTTGACTGACGAAGAAGAAATAATCCGAATCAGCGCCAGTCTCGAGAAACTTTCCGAACATCCGTTGGCTGAGGCAATAGTTAAATATGCCGAGGAAGAGTCGATCGCTCTAGCGGAGGCAGCGTTTTTTCGCGCCATTCCCGGTCATGGAGTAGAGGGAAAAATAGATGGACATAAGTATTTCATGGGAAATAGGAAACTCGTCACTGATATTGTTGGGTTGAATTCAGAGATGATAGAAAAAGTTGAACGCAAACTTCGTAAACTTGAGGAAGGCGGTAAAACTGTGATGATCCTTACTTCCGAAAAAGAAATTCTTGGTTTGGTGGCGGTAGCTGACACGATCAAGGAGACCACTATGGAGGCAGTGCAAGCTTTGCAAAAGCGCGGCATCGAAGTCTTCATGATCACCGGCGACAATCGTCGCACCGCCGAAGCGATTGCAAAGCAAGCTGGGATAAAAAATGTGCTCGCGGAAGTTTTGCCTGAAGACAAAGCGAATGAAGTAAAAAAGTTACAGGGAACAGGGATAAAGGTGGCGATGGTCGGCGACGGGATCAACGACGCGCCGGCTTTAGCACAAGCTGACCTCGGTATCGCGATGGGCTCTGGCACTGATGTAGCGATGGAAACAGGCGGGATCGTCATTATCAAAAATGACCTGCGCGATGTGCTCACCGCTATTGATCTTAGTCGCGAGACAATGGGCAAGATCAAGCAGAATATGTTTTTCGCGCTCTTCTACAATGTGATTGGCATCCCGATCGCGGCGCGCGTTTTCGTCTCATTCGGTTTGGTGCTAAAGCCCGAGCTGGCCGGCCTTGCGATGGCTTTCAGCTCAGTGTCGGTTGTTTCCAACTCGTTGTTCCTGCGCGGTTTCCGTCCCGGGAAACGCAATTGGCTGTCGACGTTCGCGCCATTCGTGATGGCGATATTGTTTACGGCGGTGTTCTTCTTGTTCACGCGCTTGAGTCGGATGAATTAATTAGAATATATGTCATTAAAATCAAGTCAAAAAATCCGGACGATTTTAGTCGTCCTCGGTATTGTGGCGGTTTTTGTTTTCTTTGCGACTAAAGCGAATCGATCCGTTGCCGCTCCGCTAAATGGTAAGACGGTCGTCATCTATCGTTCGGCTACCTGCGGATGTTGTCAGCAATATATCTCCTATCTAAAGAAAAATGGTTTGGCAGTGGAGGAAAAAATTATCGATGGCGATGATTCAGAGCTCGCTTCCATAAAGGATCAGTTTAAGGTACCAGAGAAAATTCGAAGTTGCCACACTATGCGTCTTGATGGTTATACTATTGAGGGTCACGTTCCGGTAGAAGCCATTCAAAAATTATTGGCTGATAAACCTGACTTTGCCGGAATCGCGTTGCCGGGTATGCCGGCCGGTTCTCCTGGTATGCCGGGAGTTAAGTTTGGGAAGTTCGATATTGCAAGTTTTACTTCGACCGGATTGTTTTTCCCTTATCTCAGTTTATAATTAATTTAAATTTATGTTAGATCAACAAAGCAAAAAGAGTTTACTTTACGGCGTCGGTGCTGGAGTTGGAGTAATTACCATCGGAGCAGTGTTTATTCTCGGTGCTGTTTACGGCCCGGAGATCAGAGCTCGCTTCTCGGGAATCGCGGCAAAGGCATCCACCGGCAGCAATATCGCCGGAAATAAAACAACGAATCCTGTTACGGTCGCTGATCCGAATGCCGGCAAACTTACCGAAGCGGTTGTGCCTTCTTCCGGTGCCGAACTCCCCGTTACTTGGGGCGACCTAGGTAAACGGCTGGTTGAAAAAGGCGTGATCGATCGCACTCAATTTACTTACCTTTACAAAGAACGACTTGGTTTCGGTCCGGCCGAGCAAAAATTGCTTGACGAGGGCGGCAATGGAAAAATAAAAATAACGCCCGACAACGCCGGCTTCATGTTGAATATGTTCTGGGCGCTCGGACTTGGCAATAAAAATTTAATTTTGGATACCGGCCCTATGGTTGATAAGCGATATAATGGCGCGGGAAATTTCGCTTCGACCGGCGGTTGGACTCTCTCAAAAGGTAAAGCCATGACACATTACAGCAAGTATGAATTTATTAAATTGAACAAAGACCAGCAGGCGCTGGTCGAGAAAGTATCGCAGGGAATTTTTCGGCCGTGCTGTAACAACTCTACTTATTTCCCTGACTGCAATCACGGCATGGCGATGCTCGGTCTCCTCGAACTCATGGCCTCACAAAATATTTCGGAAGCGGAGATGTACAAAGTCGCGCTTCAGGTTAACTCCTATTGGTTTCCGGATACGTATTTAACGCTTGCGAAATATGAAGCCGGTAAAGGAACCTCCTGGGAAAATGTTGACCCAAAACAAATGCTCAGCGCGGAGTTTTCCAGCGCCGGCGGCTATCGCGCCATCAAATCACAGGTTGCGCCGGTACAGGCTGGCGGTGGCGGCGGTTGTGGGGTATAATTATATAAATTTAATTATTTAATAATTGATATGGTCTATATCGCAAAAAATGCCGATGAAAAAGTTTCCGTCGAGATGGCGGAGGACGGTAAAGTGTTCGATCAACTTAGCACGAAAACCGCATTGGTGGTTGGTCTGGTCGGGTCTGTTATGGCGCTCTGCACGGTTGGTTTTGTTGTATTGCTTTGGCTGGTGTTTAGATGAAGTTAATATGGATCATGTTCATGGGGGTCATCATGAAATGGTGATGCCGATGGGAGGGGACAATAAATTGGCGGCATACTCGAAGCATGAAGGTCACTCAATCAATGAGTTCAAAATTAAATTTTATGTTTCGCTCATTCTTACGGTTCCGGTTCTAGTTTTGTCGCCGATAATTCAAAGTTTTTTAAATGTATCCCTTCGTTTTTCGGGGGATACATTTTTTTTATTTTTATTTTCAACAGCCGTATTTTTTTATGGCGGTCTGCCGTTTCTGCGCGGCGCGCTTAACGAATTAAAACATCGTTTGCCGGGGATGATGGTCCTGATTTCGCTCGCGATTACCGTCGCCTACTCGTACAGTTCGGCGGTAGTGCTCGGTTTCAAGGGCGAAATTTTCTTTTGGGAGCTCGCGACCCTGATCGATATCATGCTACTTGGTCACTGGCTGGAAATGCGGTCCGTCATGGGCGCCTCGCGGGCGCTTGAAAAATTGTCCGAGCTCATTCCGGACGTCGCGCATAAGATTTCCGGAGACAAGGAAGCTGATGTCAATTCAAAGGATTTGAAAGATGGCGATCTGATTTTGGTCAAGCCGGGAGAAAAAGTTCCTGCTGACGGAATAGTCGCAGGCGGCGAAAGTTTCGTAAACGAGTCAATGCTGACCGGCGAATCAAAACCGATTCGAAAAAAAACTGGTGACAAGGTAATCGGGGGAGCGATGAACGCGGAGGGTGCGCTTAGGATTACGGTTCTCGGAGTCGGGGAGTCTTCTTATTTGTCTAAGGTTATAAATTTAGTGAAGTCCGCGCAATCTTCTAAATCGCGAACGCAAGTGATCGCGGATAAAGCCGCTCTCGTTCTGACTGTTATCGCGATTATGGCCGGAGCCACTACTTTCGTTGTTTGGTTGGTAGCGAGCGGTGACATCGCCTTTGCCATTGAACGCGCGGCGACAGTCCTTATCATCGCTTGTCCGCACGCGTTAGGCCTCGCCGTCCCGCTGGTAGTTTCTATTTCCACGACTCTTTCGGCGCAGAATGGTCTTTTGATTCGAAACAGAATCGCCTTTGAAAATAGCCGGAAAATTTCTACAATCGTTTTCGATAAGACCGGAACTTTGACTGAAGGGGTTTTTTCCTTGAATAAGGTTTTCAATTTCAGTAATTTGCCTGATGAGCAGTTAGTTAAGATTACTGCCGCACTAGAGAAAAACTCAGAACATCCGATCGCCAAAGCTGTTGTGGGGGCCGGTGGAGGATCAGCAGGAGGAGATTTGGCGGTTACCGATTTTATTGCCGTTAAAGGCAAAGGGATTCAAGGAAAAATTTCAGGAAAAATCTACGCGGTGGCGAGCCCCGGTTATTTGTCAGAGTTAGGTTTATTGGTTCCGGCTGAATTGAAAAATATTTACGGAACGAATATATTTTTAGTCGAACTTAGCAATGATAAAAAAATTCTGCTAGGCGCGTTTAATTTAGCTGATAAAATTAGACAGGAATCATTTGAGGCGGTGAAATTGCTGAAAAAGGAAGGTGTTAAATTATGGATGCTGACGGGCGACAATAAACAGGTCGCAGAGGCGGTTTCCAAGGAATTAAAATTAGATGGGTTTTTTGCCGAAGTATTACCGGATCAAAAGCAGGATAAAATTAGCGATCTTCAGGCGAAAGGCGAATTTGTCGCGATGGTCGGCGACGGTATCAATGACGCGCCGGCGCTAGCCAAGGCCGATGTCGGGATCGCGATCGGCTCGGGCACTGATATCGCGAATGAAACAGCGGATATAATCCTGGTAAATAGCAATCCGCGGGATATCGCGAATCTTATCCGATTTGGAAAAGCTACTTATAGCAAGATGGTTCAAAATTTATGGTGGGCAACTGGTTATAATATCATCGCCATACCGCTTGCCGCCGGCGTTCTCAACAGGTTCGGAATTATGCTTTCCCCGGCTCTGGGAGCGGTTTTTATGTCGCTTAGTACGATTATCGTCGCGATTAATGCCAAAACCTTGAAGTTAAAATAGTGAAAATGTGGTATAATGATAATTAACCTAAATTCAAATTCGTATGGGTCGAAAAATACCTGAGCAGTTTCCGCTAAATTTCGAACAGGCTGAACCGGAGGCGGAGAAAGTTCGTGAAGTTAATACGGAAAGCGGTACGATTAAAATTACCGAGGGACAGACCAAGACAGTTTGGGAGGGACTCGCGCCGAAGGAAGATGAAAATCCGTTTAGTCCAGTCGTAAGACCCAAACCACCAGTACAAAAAAATATCACTAGTGAGAAGCGTAAAGCGGATTGGGAGGAGGTTAAAAAAGCAAGACGCGCCGTAGGAGATAAGTTTCGAGGAAAATACAAAAAATAGTTAATATGAAAAAAGCAGTCGTGAAAAAATCAAAAAGTAAGACAACGGTCGCAAAAAAAATAGTTAGGGGCATGAAGTCAGCAATCTCGAGAGCGATTGGGAAAAAGAAACCGGCGCTAAATGTTAAAGCGAAGGCTAAGACAAAGACAGGATTGTCAGTTTTAACTCGAAAAAAATTCAATCCAATCATCGCTCCCAATAAAAATAATTACTGGGAGGCATGGCAAACTTTTAATCCCGGAGTTATTTTATTGGACGACAAGGTGCATTTTGTTTATCGGGCGATCGGAACGGACGGCATTTCTCGTCTCGGGTATGCCGCTTCGACCGACGGCTTCACGATTGATGAAAGGCATGACGCGCCATGCTATCAGCATCCAGATCAAAGCAATCCTTTTAATTTTTATTCTTATTTTTCAGGCGGCGGCTGGGGAGGTAGCGAGGATCCTAGATTAACATTGATTGAGGAGGACGGCCGAGTGTATATGCTTTATGTTGCTTTGGACGGACTTCCGCAATTAGCCATTACCTCCATTAGCAAAAAAGATTTTTTAAATAAAGTTTGGAATTGGAAAAAACCAAGTATTATTTCACCGCCGAACACTATCGTAAAAAGCGGCGTGCTTTTTCCGGAAAAAATTAATGGCAAGTACGCGATCTTATATCGGATTTTTCCGGACATCTGGATAGATTATGTCGACAGTCTTGATTTCGAAGAAGGGGAACATCTGAAAGGTTCGCCGGCGATACAAATACGAACGGATTTTTGGGATAGTCGTAAGATCGGCGCCGGCGCTACTCCGCTTAAGACCAAGGACGGTTGGCTTCTCATTTATTATGGTGTTGACGACAAGGATTCCGGGAAATACCAAATGGGCGCGATGCTTCTTGATCTCAAAGCTCCGACTAAGGTTTTGTATCGCACCAGCCAACCGATTATCGGTCCGGACGAGTGGTATGAAAATATCGGCCATAAACGCGGGATTATTTACCCGACCGGCGCAGTGATCAAAGGCAAAAATTTATTTGTGTATTACGGGGGCGCGGATAGTTATGTCTGCGTTGCTTCAGCATCGCTCCATGAGTTTATACGGGAATTAAAGCATCAAAAGACTCTGCATCTAACCATTAAAAAAATCACAAGTAAAAAATAAAAATATCCTTATGCTTGTCGAACGCTCAGAAAAAAATCCCATCTTGAAACCGAACCGTAATCAGTCATGGGAAGCGTTGGCGGTATTTAACGGTTGTCCGATCAAAAAAGGTTCAAAAACTTATTTGCTCTACCGGGCGATGTCACTGCCCCACTATCACAGGGCGGCGGGTGCCAGCTTGATTGTCTCGGATATTGGGATCGCTGAAGGTAAAAATGGCGTCGATTTTAGCAATCGGCGTCGTTTTATTATGCCTGAGCATCCATGGGAGAAATTTGGCTGTGAAGATCCGAGGGTAACTAAGCTCGGCAACGCGTATTACATTTTTTATACCGCGCTCGCGACGAATCCACCGCGCGCTGATGGGATCAAGGTTGGAGTAGCGGTTAGTCGTGATCTAGAAACTATTATCGAAAAGCATTTAGTGACGTCGTTTAACGCCAAAGCCATGGCGCTTTTTCCGGAGAAGGTCAGCGGAAAATTATGTGCTATTTTGACGGTGCATACTGATCAGCCGCCAGCCGAGATTTGCGTGGCGACTTTTGATTCAATCGAGCAAATGTGGGATGAAAGGTATTGGGAAACGTGGCACAAAGATTATAAAAAATTTGCGATCAATTTGAAGCGTAAACCAGAGGATCATCTGGAAGTCGGAACGCCGCCGATTAGGACGAAATATGGCTGGCTGATTATTTACTCATACATTCAGAATTATTTTTCCGGTTCGCAAAAGATTTTCGGTATTGAGGCGACCCTGCTTGATTTGAAAGACCCTACCAAAGTAATTGGCAAAACCAGAGCACCGCTGTTTACTCCGGATGAATATTACGAGAGGATTGGCATCGTGCCAAACGTTGTTTTTCCATCGGGAATGTTGCTGTCGGGAGATGTTATTCAACTGTACTATGGTGCCGCGGACACGACTTGCTGTCTTGCTTCAATGCGATTGTCGGAGTTAATTGATAATATTTTAAATACCGGCACGTTAAAAAGATTTGTTCGCGCCAAAACAAACCCTCTGATCACTCCGATCAAATCGCATTCCTGGGAAGCTAAAGCCACATTCAATCCAGCGGCACTTTAAGATCGG
>JAKANM010000020.1:0-557 GCA_021812425.1 bacterium
ATTTTACGCCGATTATTTCGTTTTTCAATTTGCGAACCGGGCGCGAAACGTCCGTGTCTGTATTACGAGATGGGACAGTGCCTTGGCGTCTGTATTGGAGCGATTAGTCCCGCCGATTATAACAAGCAGGTGATAAGACCGCTGATTTTGTTTCTTGGTGGAAAAAAGAAAGCGGTGATCAGGGGATTTGAAAAACAAATGAAAACAAATGCGAGACATGAAAATTTTGAGGAAGCGCAGCGCCTGCGCAATCAGATTCAGGCTCTAAATCATATCCATGATGTTACTTTGATTGATAAAAGTTTCTTCGAAAATGAAAGAATGAAAGAAGAGATTACGGTTCAGAGGATCGAGGGCTATGATATTTCGAATCTCGGCGCTACCGACGCAGTCGGAAGTATGGTAGTATTTAATGAGTACGGCCCCCGAAAATCTGAATATCGCAAATTTATTGTGAGAGGTGTGAAAGGTCAGAGCGACGTCGATTGTCTCGCGGAAGTAATGAATCGCCGCTTGAATCATCCAGAGTGGAAATTTCCCGATGCCATCCTGATCGA
>JAKANM010000020.1:567-14202 GCA_021812425.1 bacterium
GGATGAAAATTCCGTTCCTTGGGATCGCGAAGGGAGCAAAAAGAAAACGGAACGATTTTATATTGGGTAGCGCCGAGCCGAATTTCGTGGCTTGGGCGAGTATCCGCCGCGGACTTCTGATCCGCGTTCGTGACGAAGCGCATCGGTTTGCGATTGCGTTTCAGAGAAGTAAAAGAAAGATTAAATAACACTTGTCATTCCCGGCCACGACCGGGAATCCACACTCACTTCGTTGGTTATGGCAGCTAAAAAATATTATCTTTATATTCTAGCCAGTGGTCGTAATGGTACATTATACGTCGGCGTCACAAATAGTTTAATTCGTCGAATTTATGAACACAAAAATGATCAGTCGGATGGTTTTACAAAAAAATATCAAATCCACAATTTGGTTTATTATGAAGAGTATAAGGATGTAAATGTTGCTATCGCAAGAGAAACACAGGTAAAAAAATGGAACAGAAAATGGAAAATTAATTTAATTGTTCAAATTAATCCTGAGTGGAAAGATTTGTATGATGTTCTTAATCCATTTGGGTAATTGTGGATTCCCGCCTTCGCGGGAATGACTAAATAATATGTCAAAAAAACCAAACACTTCATGGGGCAAGGGCGCCGAGTGGTACGACGAGACAATTTCGAAGGATGACTCTTTTCAAAACAAAGTTATCCTTCCAAATTTGCTTCGTCTGATGGAGGTCAAGCCTGGCGAGAAAATTTTGGATGTCGGTTGCGGGACGGGTTTTTTTGCCGCTGAATTTTCGAGGTTCGGCGCGAAAGTTTCCGGTATTGACGTCGGCGAGGAACTGCTTGCCATCGCTCGCAAAAATGCGCCGAAGTCGGAATTTCTATCAGCGTCGGCTGACGCGATTCCATTTGGAAACGAATTTTTTGATAAAGCTGTTTTTGTTCTCTCCCTCCAGAATATGGCAGATATGAAAAAGGCAGTGAGCGAGGCGGTCCGGACTTTGAAATCAGGTGGGAAAATTTTTTTGGTATTAAACCATCCGGCTTTTCGTAATCCGGGGGAGAGCAGTTGGGGCTGGGATGAGGAAAGACATGTCCAATATCGCCGCTTAGATTCATATTTATCCGAAAAAAAATCAAAAATCCAGATGCACCCCGGTGACAATCCAAGCGACGTGACCTGGTCTTTTCATGTTCCGCTTCAATATTATTTCAAGCTTTTCAGTAAAAACGGTCTTGTGGTGGAGAAGCTTGAGGAGTGGACTTCGCACACCAAAACGCCCACCGGACCGCGCGCTGAAGCGGAAAACAAGGCCAGGGCGGAGTTTCCCCTATTTCTGGCCTTGGTTACCTGCCTGACCGGTAGGCAGGTTGACAAAATTTAGGTTTTAGCATAATATATTGCCACATATGCCATCATCCAAAAAATCTGAATCATGGCGCGAAGCTTTAAAATTTATCAATCGGTGTCCGATTTGTAGCGGTACCTACAATGGAAAGGAAGCGAAGCTGTTCGCGAAAAATGACACCGCGACTTTAGTGCACATGACCTGCGCCGAATGCGCCAGCTATTTTGTGGCGATGGTACTCGTAGTGGGGCAGGGAGTCAGCTCCGTCGGCATGGTCACGGATCTCAGTTTCGATGACGCGAGGCGTCTTTATCGGGAGGAGCCGCTTTCGACCGATGAGATGATCGAGGCGCATGAATTAATACAGAAAAATTTATTTATCCATTCATTAATTTTAAACAGGTAATTTAATATGTCATATACGCTCACCGCAGAATTACGAAAAGTTAAAGGGGAAAAGGTGCGTCCGGCCGGACAATTGCCAGCTGTCGTTTACGGAAAAGGCAATACTACCGAATCGTTGTCTCTCGTGCCGCGTGATTTTTTGAAATTATATAAAGAAGCCGGTGAATCAAGTTTGATCGATCTTATGGTCGACGGCAAAGCCTCTGGAAAAGTTCTTGTACAGGAAGTGCAACTTGATCCGGTGAGCGATCGCATCATCCATGTCGACCTCCGCCGTATTGATATGAACAAGCCGATCAACGCTCCAGTTACTTTGAAGTTCGTTGGTGAAGCTCCGATCGTCAAAGCTTCCGGCGGCACTTTGGTCACCACCATCAACACCATTGAAGTTCGCTGTTTGCCGAAGGATTTGGTTTCCCATATCGATGTCGATGTTTCCGGAATTACTACTTACGAAGTTGTTCTCAAAATTAAAGATTTGAAATTGCCGGTCGGTGTCACAGTGCTCAAGCCGCACGCTGAAGATTTGGTCGTCAAAGCCGTTCGCGCTCTTACTGAAGAAGAAATCAAGGCGATGGAGGCTGCTTCAACTGCCGCGGTTGATCTTACCAAGATTGAGGTTGCCGGCAAGAAGAAAGAAGAAGGCGAGGAAGGTGCTGAAGGTGAAGCGACCGAAGGCGGTAAGAAAGCCGAAGGCGCCGCTAAATCTGAAGCCGCCAAGAAAGAAGAGAAAAAGGAAGATAAGAAAAAATAAGCCTAGTCTAATTTTCAAAATACTCCGCAACGTTGCGGGGTATTTTTTATTTTGATATACTGATCCCATCTTATGAAGCCGAAAAATAAAATTTACCTCAAAATTTTCCTGGTTGGTCTGCTGATTATCATGGGAGAAATCGGTTGGTTAACTTTGAAGAGTCCTGATTTTTTAATTCAGCTGGGTTTGAATTACAAGATTTCACCGATTTCGGCCACAACTTCCATATTTACTTCTCAGGTTTTATTGAGTCAGTTTGATGGCACGCCGGTAAGTTCCACCGCCGAACAAATTCCGGAAGTGCTTGGCGTAATGATCGATAACCACCCCGATGCTCGACCAGAGGCGGGACTGTCGCAGGCGCGGGTAGTTTATGAAGCTCCGGTCGAGGGAGGACTAACCAGGTATTTTGCTTTATTTAATTCCAACCAAGTGGTGGCGAAAGTCGGACCGATCAGGAGCGCTCGTCCGTATTTCCTTGATTGGCTGGCTGAATACGGCAGAAGTTCGTACTGGCACAGCGGCGGTTCGCCGGACGCGCTTAATTTGATTAAGCAATATTCGGTTTGGGACGTTAATGAATTTTTCTTTGGTCCATATTTTTGGCGAAGTTCCGATCGTGAGGCGCCGCACAATTTATACACCAGCAGTGAAAAATGGCACACCCTTATCGCCGGCACCCCCCACGATCCTTTGAATTGGGCAGGTTGGAATTTCAGTCGTGATTTTTCAGCAAGCGTTTCGAGCAGTGAGGTTGCAGATTTACGGATCAGGATGTATGGCGTAGGTTGGACTTATGACAGCGATTTGAAACGTTACGTCCGTTTTTTAAATAATAAATTGCTGTCTGACGAAGCCGGCCAGAAAATCTTGGCAGACACGGTTGTTGTTCAGTTTGTTGATACCGATGTGATTGATGAGGAGGGTAGACGGACTATTGCCACGGTTGGCGAAGGAGAGGCCAGATTTCTGCGCGACGGCCGGATGGTCAGGGCGACCTGGAAAAAATCGGATCGTGTTTCGCGCACGAGATTTTTTGATGTCAGCGGCAAGGAACTGCTCTTCAAGCCAGGTCAGATTTGGATAGAAGTGATTCCACAGAATACGTTACTTGAAGTGTCTAGCTAGTCCTGAGTAATAATAACCAATCGATCTCGTCCCGCGAGATCTTTTTTTATTTCCAAATTGGCATTCGAAAAAAATGATTTGATGAGTTTCGTGATTGATTCGGTTTGGCGCTGGTCAAACTCAAAAAAGGCGATGAACGGCGTATTTAGGTTTTTTATTTGTTCAAGAAGTTCGCGGTATAACGCTAGGCCGTTTTCATTGGCGATTAGCGCCGACCTCGGTTCGCTTTGAATCGTTTGTTCATTTTTAAATTGTTCCTTTGTGAGGTAGGGAAGATTGGCGGTAATTATTAGCTGGCCGGAAAAGTTAGGATAATTCGAATCTTTTAAAAACGGTTCAAGCAAGTTCCCGCGCAAAAATTTAATTTTGGCTTTGTGAAGCGCGGCATTTAGCCTCGCAATTTTTAGGGCAAGCGCCGAAATATCAATCGCGATTGCGTTAACGTCGGCGTTCTTCGTTGTTGTTAAAATCGAGATCGGAATACATCCGCTACCGGTGCCGACATCGATCAATAATGTTTGTTTATTAATTTTTTTTAACGTTTCTTCCACTAATAATTCCGTTTCAGGACGGGGGATAAGCGTGTGTCTGTTTACAAAAAAATCCAAACCAAAAAATTCTTTATGGTGCGTCAGATAGGATATCGGCGTCCCTCTTTTATATTGAAAGAAGAAATAATAAAAATCGATCTTTTGCCAAAAAGACAGTTTGTATTCCGGATGAATTAAAATAAACTCCCGCGATTTTTTTGCGGCTAGGGCCAAAAGCAAATCAGCATCGAGTGGAAGTGTTGCGGCTAAATATTTTTTTCGAAGAAATAAAACGGTTGACATGTTAATCGGCATTTTCCGCTTCATGTTGTGCTTTTACCAGGGCGGAGATGATAGGGTCAAGATTTCCTTCCAAAATTGTCGGAATGTTGTTCCAGTTCTGATGAATGCGATGATCAGTGATGCGATCTTGAGGGAAATTGTAGGTGCGGATTTTTTCACTGCGATCGCCGGTGCCGATTTGGGCCTGGCGTTTCGCAGAAAGTTCGGCAATTTTCTTTTCTTGTTCAATCGCGAAAAGTCTGGCGCGCAGGACCGCCATCGCTTTGGCTCGGTTGGCTTGCTGGCTGCGTTCGTCTTGGCATTGCACGATCATGCCGGTTGGGATATAGACGATGCGTACGGCTGAATAGGTCGTGTTCACGCTCTGTCCGCCGTGACCACCGGCCGTCATGGTATCGATACGGAGATCTTTGGGGTCAATCTTTAATTCTGTTTCCTCAATCTCGGGCATTACCGCCACCGTTACGGTCGAAGTGTGAACGCGGCCGGTCTTCTCGGTTTCCGGAACGCGCTGGACGCGGTGGACGCCCATTTCATATTTTAGATGTTCGTACACTCCGTCCGATGGCGTCCGTGATTCCACGGAAAAGATCACTTCTTTGTAGCCGCCGATGCCGATGCGGTTTCCGTCGATAATTTTTACTTTCCAACCTTTACTCTCGGCGTATTTACCGTACATCCTGAAAAGCTCTGCCGCAAAAAGCGCTGATTCGTCTCCTCCGGCTGCGGCGCGAATTTCGACGATTACATTTTTTTTGTCGAGCGGATCTTTTGGCCGAGTCAAATTCTGAATTTCTTTTTCAAGCTCGGTTATTTTATTTTCCAATTCGCCAAGTTCGGCTTCCGCCAATTCTTTCATATCGCCGCCGCCGGAAATCATCGCTTTGGTATCTTCCAGGTTTTTTTCGAGAGTGGAAAGCTCTTTAATTTTTTCGGCCGTTTCTTTTAATTCTGAGTATGTTTCAGAAGCTTCCTTTAGTTTATTTTGGTCGCCAATGATAGCCGGATCTTGGAGAGCGGTTTCAAGTTTTTTGAATTTATCTAAAATGTCGCGGTATTTTTTAAGCATATTACAAATTTTGATTAAAAAAACAGACCCTTAAAAGAATCTGTTTTCTAATCAGTTATTTTTCTGTTTTGGCCGGTTCTTCCTTTTTGGATTTTTTCACTGCGGTTTTGACGGCTTTCTTTTTCGCGGCGGCGGCTTTCTTAACTTTCTTGCCTTTTCGAATGGCGGCTACAGCTGAAACTTTGCCCATTTTCTCCTGGAACTTCTCGACGCGGCGGGCGGTGTCAACGAATTTCTGTTTGCCGGTATAAAAAGGGTGGCATTGGCTGCAAAGCTCAACGCGGATCTCTTTCATCGTGCTGCCGGTGGTAAAAACATTACCGCAAGCGCAGGTTACTTTGGTGTCGGTGTTGTATTGTGGGTGGATATCTTGTTTCATATGGAAGTAAAAATTTTTCAAAAAGTGAACTTAGTTTAGCAAGAAATCTGCGAAACGTCAAGTGCTTGCCTCGCGGCTGGCAAGTTTGCCAAAATAGCCCGGTTGTGGTAATTTTAACCTACTTAAATATTCAAAATATGTCGGAACAAGTTTTTAGGAGAGATCGGTCGGTGGAAGGATTGCAAAAGAAGTCCAGTAAGGAGGCTTTGGATCGAGTCTGGACTAACGCATCCAAATGGGCGAAGGAAAATGTCGAGGATAATAAAGGAGATGCGATTAAAATTATTGATCAGGCCATTGAAATAATATCATCATTTGAAAACCGTGAAGAGGCAATCAAGGCTACGGCTGATTATTTAGCGACGCAGGAAATTGATTTGTTGGATTTATGGGACGAAGATGAGCGGCTTGGCGATTACTTGCGGATTAAAAAGGGAATGGAAGGACAAATGGGCGCTTTACGCAGTGCGATGGAACTGGCCAGGATTAGAAATTTTACCGAGCCGGATGAGCGTTTAGTAGCGGCGACAATCGGTCGTGGCAGATGGACCGAAGAGAACCCTCCAGTGGATCTTAAGCCAAAGATAAAAAAACCTGAATCGAGTACCGTCGAAGGCAAACCAGTTGAAAATTTCGGAGAAGAAAAGCCGGTGGGAACTAAAAACGAAAAAAAATCTGAGCCGGCCGAGGAGGTGTTTATAGCGGTAAAGAGGAAAATACCTAACCCTCTGAAACCGGCAGAGATTCAGAAGCCGCCGGAAAATAAAAATGAAGAGATCGAAACAAACAAACGACGTCCGGGAATTCGGGAGTTTGTTGATGCGGTGGTTAAATTGCAGACTTGGGAAGAGTTTATTAATATTTTGGCGGCGGTTAACAGAAAAAAGCAATTTTTCAAGGATGCGGATTTCGATCTGCTCCGAAAAAAATCTACCAAAAGTAATGAAATCGACAGTTTTCACCAAACGATAATTCGTAAATTATTAGGTAAATTGGATAAGACCGAGGAATTAGGCGATTTTATTGAGCTTTATCGCGTGGAATATGACCAGGAAAGCGCTAAACATGAGGGTGTTGAGGAAGAGTAATGACTTGACAGTCCGGTAAAGGTAGTGTAATCTAGCGCTATCTTTAATCACTCACTAGCTTATTTCCGCTCCGCCAGTTGGCGGATGACGCGGATATGTTTCCTCCCCCGGACCACTCTGAGGGTAAGAGCTAAGAGGCAGTAATAAGGAATACATATGCAAAACATTCCAAATTTAATGGAAATGTTGGGGGCTGGCGTCCATTTCGGACACCAGAAATCACGCTGGCATCCAAAGATGGCCCAGTATTTACTCGGAGTGCGCAATGGCGTTCATGTCATTGACCTCGACAAGACAGTCGAAGCGTTAAACACCTGTCTTGATTACGTGAAAACCTTAGCCTCAAAGGGCAAGGTTATTTTATTTGTCGGCACCAAGCGTCAGGCGCGTGAACCGATAAAGGCCGCGGCTCTCAGCTGTGGTATGCCGTATTTGACGGAACGCTGGATTGGCGGACTCATTACGAATTTTGATGAGTTCAAACGCCGCATGAAAAAATATAAAAGTTTGAAAGAAATGATCGCGACCGGCGAAATTGAAAAGTACGTAAAGAAAGAGCAGGTCGCCATCAAGAAGGAAGTTGAAAAAATGGATCGTTATCTCTCTGGTTTGACTGGTCTTGATCGTATTCCGGACGCTCTCTATATCGCCGATCTGCGCGTCGAGAAAACGGCGCTTGCCGAAGCGGAACGCGTACAGGTGCCAATCGTGGCGGTCTGCGACAGCAATGTTGATCCTACCAAAGTTGAGTTTCCGATCCCAGCCAATGATGACGCGGTAAATTCAATTAAGATGATCGTTGGTTTGATTGCGGGAGCGATAAATGAAGGTAAGGCGATCTATGAGAAAAATAAAGCTGAGACGGTCGCGGTTGAAAAAAAACCCGTTGTCAAAATGCAATCTCCAATTTCTGAAAAATCAGCGGCTGTGAAAGTTTCAGCCGAAAAGGCAAAACCAGAACGTCGCGCTCTAAAAAAAGAAGTGGCGATCTAAATTAAAATTAAAAATATGACAATTACTCCAGCTGATATCGTAAAGCTTCGCAATGCGACCGGAGCCGGCATGATGGATTGTAAAAACGCCCTGGAAGAAGCTGGTGGCGACCAAGAAAAGGCTGCCGATTTACTTCGTAAAAAGGGAGTCTTGAAGACAGCGAAACGCGCTGACAAGGTCGCGGCCGACGGCAAGGTTGTCGTCGTCGTTCACTCCGATCAAAAAACCGGCGCCATCGCCGAGGTAAATAGTGAGACTGATTTTGTCGCGAAGAGCGACGACTTCATTAAGTTTTCCAAGGATGTGGTTGACGCGATTTTGGCCAACAATCCAGCTGACCTCGAAGCGCTTGAAAAAGTTAAATTATCATCTGGCAAGACTGTTAGCGAGACAATTTCGGAGCTTACTCTGAAGATTGGAGAAAAAATCGGTGTCCGTCGTTTCGCGCGCTTCAGCACGGACGGCCTCGTCGCGATGTATCTCCATGGCGCCAAGATTGGCGTGTTGGTCGAAGTTGATTGTAAAGATCACAGCCTTGCGCTTGAAGTTGCCATGCATATCGCCGCCGCCAACCCAAAGTGTTTGAATCGCGATCAGGTTGATCAGGCTGAGGTAGCGAAGGAAAAAGCGATTTACGCCGAACAGTTGAAGGGTAAGCCTGCCAATATTATGGAAAATATTTTGAAAGGCAAACTTGAAAAATTTTATGGCGAGATCTGTTTGCTAGAACAGCCGTTTATTAAAGATGAGGATACGACGGTTGGCAAGCTGGCAGAGAAAGCTAAATGTCAGATCAAACGCTTTGTGCGCTATGAACTTGGCGAGGGGATCGAGAAAGTAACGAAAGATTTTGCCGTGGAAGTTGCCGAACAGTTGAAATAAAAAATTAAATTAAAAAACCACGCCTAACAGCGTGGTTTTTTAGTTATACACAGCTGGAATTTGTGACCGTTTTTAGATCGGTGTATAATTTATGGCATCTGTCATTTTATTAATTGTGGAAATGGGCGATAAACTTCAATTATTTTTTTTATTACCTAGCCAAGGCGATTATTTGCTTTGGTTTTTTTAATTTTGTTTATGTTGAAAAAAATATTTTCAGCAGCGCGAACGACCGGCCTTAGTCTGGCGATGTCGTTGGTTTTTGCTGGAGTAGTGTCCGCAAGCGTTGGGGCGAACCTGAGTGTCGCGCCAAATGCCGCCAATACCGATAACCTCATCGGAGCGACTGGGGCATCATGGAAATTTAGTGTGACCACGACTGGCGCTCTGGCGACCGGTGATGTTATTCGTTTTGTTTTTCCGCAGGTCAACGGTCAGCCCTTCTCAATCTCTGTTCCGACTTCCTCTGTTAGCGGCCCGATGACTCTTTATTCCAGTATAGTTTCATCAACGGTCGGAGTCGGCAAAGTTATGATGCCGAGTGGTCAGCCGGCGATCTATGGGTTTGTGACAAGTTCTGCCGTCACGTCATCCAGTATTTTTACGTTGGGAGGGATAAATAACGGTGCCACTCAGCTGGCGATGGCGCAAAATTTAAGTTGGTTGGTAGAGGCCGGCACGCTGGCAGACATAAATCATCCGGAAGGTGGTTTTATTACCGGTACGGCTAAGTTTAGCGCCACAAATCTTGAGAGTTTGGTTCGGGCGGGTGGTTCTCTAGTGTCTGATAATAATTCTGGAATTTCTCCGAGCTCCTATACCGCTGGCGCTACCAATGTTACTTATACTTTTACAATCAAGGCAACGAGCAGTATTCCGGCAGGAGGAAAGATCGTGGTAAATTTGCCGCTTGATTATTCTTTGGTCGGCGTGACTGTTAATCTTGGCCAGCAGATCAGCAATACTACTAATACCGCTTTAGGTTCGTTTTCCACTACCACTTCGGGGATGACTAATCGAGTGACATTGGTGACCTCCAATACTTCAACCGCCCCCGGTGATGTCATCACCGTTCAGATCGGCGGACTTACCAACCCTGTTACCGCCGGGGTTTATCGTCCATTTAGTATTTTTACCGCCAAGGCCAACGGCGGTCTTTTGGACGGATCGTTTATGGGTTTTGAAAATACCGATTTTAATAATGGCGCGCCACCACCAAACGACACCGTCCATATCGGTGGAAACAATTTTGTCACCGTGAATGTCTATAAACAAACCGGCACCACCACTGCGCTGCTTTCAGGAAATGAACTCACTCAGGTGAAAGTTGGCATCGGCTGTCCCGATAAGATGTTTTTTGTCGGGGAAAAGTGGCTGAATGCATCTTCGTCAGTGACGTATAACAATCTTCTAGATTGCAATTACATAGTAATGGCCCAGCCGTTTAGTTCGACCAGTACCAGTTTCTTTGAAAGTTTCCTGCCACCGGCCATGAAATCCGTCAATGCGATCGGAGGCCAGCGGGTAACCAGCAGTTTGGTATTCGGAGTTCCCGATGCGGTTGTGGCATTTGTAGTTAAGGGTGGCGTGTCAGGCCAGCAAGCTTTTATTAACGCCTATACTCCAAATTTTCAGTCTTTTGTCCCGGTGTTTACCGATAACACCTATGCAACGCCGGGCTTCAGCGCGACCGGCACCGGCTATGTGAGGTTGCGTGTGAAGAGTGGTGATACCTGGAGCTTTAATTTGCAATCCGGCATGATGGGAAGCGCTGGCAACTTCTCCAGTGGAACGGTTAAATATTGGCCTCCCAGCATCCCCTCAAGCTATATCAGTTCGGCCGGGACAACCACGCTAAGCGATGCAAACTATGTCCAGGCGAATAATACTTTAAATGTAGTGCTCTCTAAAGTTGGTGGCGGTAGCGTTACCAATGCCTGTGTCGGAGTGAAACGCACCGGCGGCAACATGTTTATGGGCGCTCAGGATACGGTTTGTCAGGCCAACAACGGATCAAATTATCAATTTAAAGTGCCAAGCGGCACCATCGCTGTTCAACTAATGCAACCCGGCTCTCCGCCAACGGATTATACGGTTGGTATTAATTCCTTGGTTTCTACCACCACCATTTCGCTCAGCGCGCCGTCAACATACATTTCGGTATTGGTTCAAGATGGCAGTAACAGGCCGATCAGCGGCGCGCCGATTTTCACTCAGGGAGGTAGCGGCGGTTTTAGTCAGGGTTTGACCGGGTCAGGCGGCACCACGACACTTTATGTCGCGCCTGGAACTTATTCGGTCGGCGGCTTTGCGCCGTCCTTCGGCCCCTTAACGAATCAGACCGTAACCCTAAGCGGAGCAAGTTCATCGGTGAAATTCACAGTTGATAGCTCCAACTTCAAATCCATCAGCGGCCGGGTAACCAATGGCGCGAATGGGGTGTCCGGCGTACAAATCGGCGCTTGGGGAGTTTCCGGAACGACCGGCGGCAATGGCACCCAGACCGATGCTAACGGGAATTATTTACTCTATGTGCCGGCTGGTATTTATAATGTTGGCGGCTGGTCGGATAGCACCGGTGGACTGCCGCCGCAACAGGTCAATGTTTCTTCTGGAAACCAGACTGGCATAAATTTTGTCTTGGCCGGACTTGGCACCCTTCACCTAGAGATTCAGAACGCTTCAAATGTAGGTCAACTTTTCGCTGGCGCCTTCAGCACTTCCACCGGTCGAGGCAATGGTACCAACTCCTGGAGCGCGAGCGGCACGAGTAAGGTGGCAAATATCAAACTCGCCGCCGGCGCCTACACGCTTCGCGTCGGTTCGCCGATGATCGGTGAAATCACTTCCGACAGCGTTACCATCACCGACGGCGTGACAGTTGGCAAAACGTATAATATTAATGCAAGCACCACGCTCTATACGGTCAGCGGAACGGTAACTACCTCGGCTGGCGGACTGGCCAATGTTGAAGTTTGGGCGAGTAAAATTGGCGGCGCCGGATTCTTCTCAACCTTGACTGACAGTAACGGAGCGTATTCTTTGAGCATGCCCAACTCCAGCACTTATCATCTTGGGGTTAAATCTACTGGCTACACGAGTATTAGCGGTGAAGTTAACGTGACGGTCGCCGGAGGAAATGTTACCCAAAATTTCTCAATGACTTCGGCTGGTTCAACTATCACTGGTACGATCACCGGCACCGGTGCGGCCGCTGTTAATAACGCCTGGGTTTCGGCCAAAAAGACCGTCAACGGCAATGATGTCTGGACCGGCGCTCAAACTGATGCCAGCGGAGCTTATTCCGTCAGCGTTGATAGCGGCGCTTGGACAGTTTATGCCGAGGGACCGTGCTACCAGCGAACGAGCGGCGTATCGGCCACGGCCGGCAGTTCGGGGAATAATATCACCCTCACCGCCGTCAGTGGTTGCACTATTCCGACCACGGCAGTTTCAGGCATAACTCCCGCTTCTGGCGGACAGGTAGCAAATAATGGCGTAACTTTGGACATTCCGGCCGCCGCCCTTGGTTCTGGACAGAGTACCGTCAGTGTTTCGGTAGCAACTTCAAGCGTTGTAGTGTCCACCAATGCCGCTACTCCACTTAAGAATTCCGCCCAGGATATCAGTATCACCAATGGCACCACCAAGGTTGATTTATCAAGTAACATTAACATTTCTCTGTCCTACGATCCGAATGAGTTGCCTCATGGCGTCAATGAAAAAAGTTTACAATTAGCCTACTTCGACTCTGGAACTTGGGAACCAGTGGAATCGACGGTTGACACTGTTAATCACAAAATCAGCGCTTCGGTTAGCCACTTTTCGGAGTATGCCAATATTTTGAGCGGTGTACCGGATAAGCCGACTGGCTTCACCGCGACTGCTGCCTCGGTCAGTCAGATCAATCTTAGCTGGACCGCGCCGACAAACGCGTCTAGCTCTTATTATATTATTTATCGCAGTTTGACCGATTCGAACTGGGCCTCTGCCGTTTCTATTGCCACTACCACCGCCACTAGTTATAGCAATACCGGCCTTTCAGCTTCGACTAAATATTATTATAAAGTCGCCGGTTACAATGCCAACGGCGAAGGCTTGAATTCTGACAGCGCAAATGCGACCACCAATGCCGCGGCGGTAGTAAGTACAGACACTGGTGGCGGATCAATCGTAAATCCGGCGCCGCTAGACACAACGCCGCCTTACAATACGTCGGTTAGCATTAATTCAGGAGCGCAGGTTACCACGAGTACTGTTGTAACTTTAATTCTCGTCGCGACCGATGTCTCGCAGATGGCTATAAGCAATCAAGCTGATTTGAGAGACGCGCCGTGGGAGACATATACCTACTCCAAGAACTGGACTTTGACCCCGGGGTATGGAGTGAAGACTGTTTATGTGAGATATCGTGATCTAGCTGGAAATATGGCGGCGGTAGTAAGTGACACCATCACATATGCTGCCACAGCGACGGCGGAACAGGTTGCCCCATCTACCAGCACCGTTTCAACCGTCGCGCAATCGCCAACCACTTTTGCCAAGGCGGGAGTCGCTGCCGTTCAAAGATTCAAATTTGTAGCGAATTTGAAATTGGGCGTTGTCGGGACCGCAGTCAAAGAATTGCAAACCCTACTCAAGGATCTAGGCTACTTTACCTACCCGAAGCTTACCAATTATTTCGGTTTGGTTACCAAGTCAGCACTTCTTAAATATCAAAAAACCAAAAATCTGGCCGCTACCAGTATTCTTGATGAAGCGACCAGAGCTTCGTTGAATGCTGAAAGT
>JAKANM010000054.1 GCA_021812425.1 bacterium
AGTTGGGTTATTTTTGGCCTTGCTGATTGCGACGGTTGGTATTTTTGCTGCCGGCTATATTATCGAGGGGGAGCTGTCATTTGTCGAGGCGGTTAAAAAGGCGACCGCTTTATTTTTTGAACATGTTCTAGTTTCTCTCGAAGTCAGTCTTATTCTGTTGGTAATTCAGATGTTCGTGGTGTTGCTGTTTATATTTTCTACGACGTGGTTTCTTTTGCCTTTTGTGGCTTTTTCCCTGCTGGGAGGCCTCACCGGTTCAACGCTCCTCATCATGGCCGGGTTGCTGTTATCAATCGTGCTTTTCGTTGCTTTCGCGGCTCTCCTCGGTGGCCTTCTGAATGTTTTTTCGGTTGCCACCTGGATGTATTTGTTTATGAAAATGCATCATGAAGGCATCAAAAGCCGAATTTTGCATCTTTTTAGAATTTAACGCACTTAAGTTATGCCGGCCGGGTTTCCTTCCATCAGCGATATTTTGCCATCTAGTAAAAAATCTGGCAAAAAAGCCGCTCCAATCCAAGCGGCCTTTTCGGAGAAGATGGAACAGATCAAAATTAAGGAACGCGAAGTAGAGACGCAGAAAGACGCCGATCGACTTGGGGTTCCTTATATCAATTTACAAGATTTTCCGATATCGCCGGAAGCGATGCGGACATTACCTGAGGCTGAAGCTCGCGAACGGCAAATGGTTTGTTTTTATTTTTCCGGCAGTGATTCACGCGTCGGAGTAGTGGCTGTAAAGCCGGAGGACGCGGAATTTATCGCGCAGTTTGGTGATAGAACCCGCACGCATCCAAAGGTTTATTTGATTTCTCCGCATAGCCTGGAGCATGTTTTGAAGCTGTATTCGACCCTGTCCGTCGTGAAAGCGGTTTCCAAAGATATCAATATTACTGATGAAGATATAAATCGTTTTGAATTAAATATCAGTAATCTGCAAAGTTTACAAAGCGCTTTTAAAAATATTTCGATTAGTGATGTATTGACGCTGATTGTTGCCTCCGCATTGAAACTAAATGCCTCCGACGTGCACGTCGAGACCGAGGAAAATAAGATCTCAGTCCGTTACCGAATAGACGGTGTTTTGTATGATGTCGCATCCTTGCCAAAGGAACAGTGGAAACAGTTCGTGTCCCGCATCAAGCTGCTCGCCGCTCTCAAGATCAATGTCACGGATCGGCCGCAGGATGGCCGCGTCACGCTCCAGCTTGCAAAGGACAATTTAGATGTCCGTATTTCTACCATGCCGACCGCTTATGGTGAAAGTATTGTTATGCGTATTTTGCACAGCGGTTCCAAAGGTGTGACTTTTGATGAGCTTGGTCTCCGCGGTGAAGTTTTTGCGCGTTTGAAACGGGAAGTGGAACGGCCGAACGGCATGATTATAACTACCGGCCCGACCGGATCCGGCAAGACGACGACTCTCTACGCGATCCTTCGGACGTTGAATAAGCCTGGTGTTAAAATTATTACGCTCGAAGATCCGATCGAAATTAAAATGGAAGGACTCAATCAAAGCCAGGTCGATCCGAGTCATGATTATACTTTTGCGAAAGGTCTTCGAAGTTTGCTCCGCCAGGATCCTGATATCTGTATGGTCGGTGAAATTCGTGACCTCGAGACCGCGGATATCGCCATCCAGGCTGCGCTTACCGGACATTTGATGCTTTCTACCATCCACACCAATAGCGCGTCCGGCGCGATTCCACGCCTCCTCTCGATGGGGGTCAAGCCTTTTTTGCTGGCGCCTTCCTTAAATTCAATTATTGGTCAGCGTTTAGTTAGGCGTTTGTGTGAATTTTGCATTGAGGATGATACTGTCGCGCCAGAAAAAATGGAGAGGGTGATGCAACTCCTCGAGTCTCTGCCGCCAGCTGAGAAGAAAAATGTTGATTTTAAGAATTTACATTTCTATCACAGTAAAGGTTGTGACAAGTGCAGTGGTCTGGGGTATAAGGGACGGGTTGGTATTTACGAGATTTTTATCATGAGTAAGGAGTTCGAGACTATTATCCTAAGTGAACAGGTTTCGGAATTTGCCATTCAGGATTTGGCCATAAAGAACGGTATGGTGACAATGGCTCAGGATGGAATCCTTAAAGCACTCGACAAAATTACGACGGTGGACGAAGTATTTAGAGTTACTTAAAGGGTTTGGTGCAGCTCAAAAGTGTGCTATAATTGTCTTGTTAGATAAAAGTATTATGATCATTCATCGAATGTCAACGGAGGCTCCCGAGCCACCAGTAAAATTTTATAAAGCGATCGCGCTGGCGTTTCTTTTTTTGACAATCGTTCTACTCGGTGTGGTTATTTTTATCACATCAAAACGCGCGACGATTACTATCCTTACGAAACAAGATAATGAATCGATAAACCTCAGCGTATCGATTGGCGGGGCGGGGCAAAGAGCGATATCGGGTTTAGTGACATCGTCTAAGTTTACTTTTTCAAAAGAATTTGCGCCGACCGGTGATAAACAAGTGGAGGATCAGGCAAAGGGAAAGGCTACTATCTACAACAAGACCGGCGCCACGCAGACACTGGTGAAAACCACGCGCCTTCTTAGTGCCGATGGTGTCTTGTTCAGGATGGCAACGGCGGCGACTATTCCGGCCCGCGGCGAAACCATCGTAGATGTTTATGCTGATCAGAAAGGGGTCTTCGGCAATATTGGCCCCACCAGTTTCACGATTCCTGGTCTTAGTTTGGAAAAGCAAAAAGTGATTTATGCCGAGAGCAAGGAAGCAATGTCCGGCGGAGTGCATACGGTCGGGGTTATCAGCAGTGAAGACCTTAGCAACGCCAAAATAGAATTTGAATCTGCGGCAGTTGAGGAATTTTTAAAATCTTTTCCCTTGAATGAGGGGATGGAACGGGTGGTTTTGTTAGGTAGTGAGGAACTTAAATTTGATCGCGCGGCCGGTGACGAGGTAGAGTCGTTTAATATCTCCGGCGTCAGTACGATGTTGGTTGCCGAGTACCGTACCAGTGATTTGATGAATTTAATCAATCAGGAAATCAGAGCGAGGATTGTCGATGGCACTGAGCGCTATTTATCTCTTTCAAATACTCCGAAGGTCACTTTGACGAACGTTGATCTGAGGAACGGACTTGCAACCATAGAGGTA
>JAKANM010000021.1 GCA_021812425.1 bacterium
ACAATACCCAAAGGCCGCATTGGTCGCTTAATCTTAAATCACCAATTCAATTCATTCTAAACAACCAAGATGTCCACTTGTCCAAAAGTGGGTGGCCTGATACAGCGGCTTGACTATTTCATTAATTTCAGATAGAATATACACACCTGCCTACCGGCAGGCAGGCTTTATACATCTTTTGACGAAGTTATGTCAACTAAAAGAACCTACCAACCGAAGAAACGCAAGCGCGCAAGATCCCATGGTTTTATGCAGAGAATGGCCACTGTAGGCGGTCGAACTGTTTTAAGCAGACGCCGCGCCAAGGGTCGTAAGAAGCTAACGGTTTCTGACGAAATTACCGGAAAGTTACGACGCTTTAAGAGTTAAATTAAAAAGGGCCCTCTAGCGAGGGTCTTTTTAATACAGTATACTAATTCATATATGATACCGTCAGAAAACCGTTTAACCAAAAAAAGGGACTTTGATCTTATTGTTTCGAAAGGTCGCTGGGTGTCAGCGCCGGATTTGAGTTTGAAAGTGCTAAATTTAGCAGAAAACAAAGCTTTATTTCCAAAAAAAGAAGATCCGGATAAGTTCGAAAAACAGCTAAAAATAGCCTTTTCGGTCGGGTTAAAATTCTCTGGAAAAGCAGTCGAACGCAATCGTCTTCGTCGTCAGCTTCAGGAAGTTGTCCGACTTCACTTGAAGGCTGGCGATCTAAAGAAGGGTTTTTATCTACTTTTTACTGCTCAGCCCGGTATGAAAAATTATAATTTCGCTGAAATAAGCGAAAAAGTGAATTTATTATTGGGGCAAGGAAAATTATTATTGGGCGTCTAGCTTTGGTCGTCGATCAGAAAAATAAATAGCTCGAGTTCCTGATGGTCGTGTAAATTAAAATTATGACTTCAAAAAATAAGTATCTGAATTTGCTCTTATTCTTGCCGAGATTGCCAATTTTATTTTTTATTAAAATTTATCAAAAGACGATTTCTCCCGATCACGGCCCTCTAAAAAGTTTGTTTGCGCCCGGAGTATGTCGTTTTTATCCGACCTGCAGTCAGTATGGCTATGAAATTATCAAAAAAAGAGGAATTATCATGGGGGTTCCTTTGGTGTTGTGGAGAATTGTTAGATGCAATCCGTGGTCGAAAGGCGGGATCGACCCAGCCTAATCATCAATCTGGATAACTTTATTTTTACTCGTCCTGCCGCGGACGATTTTTATTTTATCCCTCGAAACATTAAAATGAACGCCTAAAAGTTCTACTAGCGATTCATTTGCTTTGTTATCCACAGGCGCGCAAGTTAATTTGACTTTCAAAGTTCCGTCCGCCATCAGGCCGACAATTTCATTTCGAGAAGAACGGGGGAGAACACGACATTTAAATTTGTTCATTTAGTTCCTGTCTAAAATTTTTCAAAATTTTCAAATCTTCAACAATCTGATCGTGTTCGGTTTCGATAATAAAGTCGACGTCTCGGGCCCGCATTAAATTTAATATTGTTTTGAAACCATCAAGTCCGATCTTACCTTTACCAAGATGTTCGTGGCGGTCTTTTTTCTCTCCCAAATTCACCACCGAATCATTGCAATGAAAAAGTTTCAGGCGATCGAGGCCGATTGTCCGGTCGAAGTTATCAAAGGTTTTTTTGACTGCCTCGGAAGTGCGAAGATCATAGCCGCTCGCGAACGCATGCTGAGTGTCAAAACAAACATTGATATTATATTGCTTCAGAGTTGGGTGATTGATAATGTCTGCGACTTTTTCAAAATTTGAGCCGATGATATCGCCAGCGCCGGCGGAGATTTCAATCAGGAATTTGGTTGTCCCGGTATAGCCACTCAGCACTTTGTCCAAGCCCTCGATTAACTTTTTAAATCCTTCGTCCTCGCCAAGGTCTTTGTAGCTACCAAGGTGGATCATCATGTATTTTGCTCCGAGCAGGCTGGATCGCTCGAGTTCTTCGCGTGTGATACTGATCGAACCATAACGTATGCGGTTGTTGGAGGAGGCAAAATTGATGATGTAGGGAGCGTGGACGTACCAGCTTGGAATGCCGAGGAGTTTACAGTTTTGCTTGAACACTAAAATGGTCTCTGGAGTAAGGGGAAGGGTAGTACCGCCTTGCGGGGAACGGGTAAATAATTGAAAAACCTCCGCGCCGATTTTGGCGGCGTTCAGCGGAGCGTTGAAGATTCCGCCGGCGATGGAAACGTGTGCGCCGAAAAGCATAAAAAATAATTTAGGTTGTTTTATTATATCATAAAACGCCCAGGGTAGGGCGTTTTATTGGAGTTACTTTTTACCGACAATTTTTTCTCTGAGGAAGGAAATAACTTTTTGATTTTGTATCGTCGCGGCGATGGTGTCGAGTACCTCTGATTTTTTAATGTTTTCTTCGACATTTTTATCGCCTGGGTAAGCTTCTTTGATTAATTTAATTTCTTTATCCAGGTCGTCCTTGTCTACTTTGATGTTATTCGCAATCGCTACTTCGCGGGAAATTAGAGCGGCTTTGGCGCGCTTCTCGGCGCCCTCGGCAAAATCCTTGAAAATCTGATCTTGCGATTTCTTGATATCGTTCAGATATTTTTCGATGGTGACCCCGCGGCGGTCGAGATCGGCCTTTAATTCATAAAACATTTTTTGTTTTTCAGAATCAATCAGGACTTCAGGCAGTTCATCGAACGAGCTTTTTTCGATCAGCGCTTCCAAAATGGCCGCTTCGACGCGCTGGTCTTCTTTGTGTTCGGCTTCGCGGGTGATGTTGGAGAGAAGTAGGTCTTTTAGTTTTTGCATGCTGTCTTGGCCGAGCGCCTTCGCAAACTCATCATCAAGTTCAGGGTATGCTAGGGTGAAAACTTCGTTTACTTTGATTTTGAAGTCAACTTTTCTGCCAGCCAGGTGTTTTTGGTAATGTTCTTTCGGAAAAGGCAAAGTAAATTCTTTGGTGTCATCCTTTTTTAGTCCAATTAATTGCTCTGCCAGGCCGGGGATATAATGAGCTTCACTCAGATAGACCTGATGATTTTTGGCTTGACCGCCCTCGACCGGCACATTTTCGATAAACATATTCATGTCGATCGTTACCTTGTCTTCCTTGCCGGCAGGGCCGGATTTTGGTTCTTCTTTAGGTTGCATTTTTTGAAGGTGGCCGAGCGCCTCATTTACATCAGTTTCGCCGATTTTTTTGAGTTCGGATTTAACAGAAATCGTTTTTAAATCCGGCAATTTAATTTTCGGCAGTAGGGCGGCTGTGGCGGTGAAAACCAAATCGTTGCCCGGAGCCAATTTGTCTACTTTAATTTTTGGCATGCCAATCACCTGAGTTTTTTCAATTTTTACCGCTTCGAAGTAATGTTTTTGAATGATTTTTTCGAGGGCTTCCTGCATGATATTAATTTCGCCAACTTGTTCTTTTACAATATCAAAAGGAGCTTTGCCGGGACGAAAACCTTTGATGGCGGCGCGTTCACTCATGCGGACTGCGGCGGCCTCGACATCCTTTTTGTATTCGTCAGGCTTCACGGTAAAGGTAAATTCCAGTTGGGATTTGTCGAGCTTTTTTGTGGTATAGGACATATTTTAGATATGAAAAACACTAATAAGGTAGAAGCAGTGTAGCGAAAAACGAGCGGAATGTCAATGCTAAACAAAAACCCCCGATTGAGTCGGAGGTTTTTTGGGGTTATTTAGCTTTTTTTGTTTTAGGCTGTCCTGGCGTCGGCTTTTCCGGAGGCCAAACTTCCATTTCTTCTTCTAAATTTGCCACTAATGTCTTGGCTTTTTCCATCCGTTTTTCTGGGTCTTTTTCCGCTTCTAAAGTTTCCTTAAATTGCTGGATCATTTCGTCGGCTTTCTTTTTGTTGTACTGTTTTTCCGCTAGTTCAATGTATTTGGGAAGATCTAAGGTGTTTATAGTCATGTCGGCTATTTTACTTAGAGTTTCATGTTCTTTTTCATCGCTCCGCTTGCGATCAAGATCCGCAAAAGTTATTGAACTCATCGGCAACTCTTCTTCAGGCGCTGACTCTTTCTGTATGGTTTTGGTTTCGTCAGGATTTGGTAATTCTCCGGCTTCCTCAGCCTGAGCGCCGCCAAGTGATAGACCTAAGCCGAGCAAGGCCCCGGCCAGTTTCCCTCTTTTGGAAGTGAGTTTTTTTGGTTTAGTTTCTTCTGGGTTGAAGCCAGGAGCGCTTTCTCGTGACATATTGTTGTTAGGTTATGTTACGGATTTATTTTAGCAGAAGTCCGACAATAAGCAAAGCGACAATGTTGGCAACTTTGATCATCGGGTTGATCGAAGGACCGGCCGTGTCTTTGTATGGATCGCCGACCGTGTCGCCGGTGACTGCGGCTTGATGCGCGAAAGAACCCTTGCCGCCGTGGTTGCCTTTTTCAATATATTTTTTGGCATTGTCCCAAGCGCCGCCGCCGGTCGTCATCGAGATGGCGAGGAAAAGTCCAGTGACGATCGTACCGACGAGTAGGCCGCCGAGGGCTTCGATGCCGAGCAACCAGCCAACCAAGAGCGGAATTAGAATCGGCAGGAGTGCCGGCAAAATCATTTGGCGCAGAGCGTCGCGGGTGACGATGTCAGAGGCGCGACTGTAATCCGGCCGGGCAGTGCCTTCCATAATGCCGGCAATTTCTTTGAATTGGCGACGAACTTCTTCCACAACTTTTTGTGCGACTTTTCCGACCGATTCCATCAGCATCGCGCCAAAGAGATAAGGCATGAGACCGCCGATGAAAAGTCCGGAAAGAACTTTTGGATCGTTGATGGCGAAGACGACCGTGGCAGGAATTTTGTGGGTAAAATCGGCAAAGAGAACTAAGGAAGCGAGTGCGGCGCTGGCGATCGCGTAACCCTTGGTGACCGCTTTGGTGGTGTTGCCGACCGCATCGAGCGGATCAGTGACATTGCGTACTGATTCTGACAGATTGGCCATTTCAGCAATACCGCCGGCGTTGTCAGTGATCGGTCCGTAGGCATCAATGGTAACTACGATGCCGGCAAGCGAGAGCATGGCGACCGCGGCGGTCGCTACACCATAAATTCCGGCTAGACTGAATGAAATAAGGATCGCGGCCACGATGGCGAGAACTGGTAGGGCAGTTGCTTTCATGGAAACAGCAAGGCCGGCGATAACGTTGGTGCCGTGACCGGTGACGCTGGCTTTGGCAATTTGTTTTACCGGGCTGTAGTCGGTCGAAGTATAGTATTCGGTAAGCCAGACCATGACAGCCGTGAGTAAAAGACCGACTACCGTTGTGCCAAATAATTTCACAACTGAAAGGGAAGTGCCGGAGGCGAGCCATTTAGTAATCGGATAAAAAACTACCAATGAAAGCGCGCCGGAAACAAATAAACCTTTGTAGAGAGCGGCCATGACATTTTTAGTTTTACCGAGTCTAATAAAGAATGTGCCGACGATCGAGGCGATGATGGAGGATCCGCCAAGAACGAGCGGGAAAATCAAAATTTTGGTGTTGGCGGGAAACAGTAAATTTCCGAGTACCATCGCGGCGATCATGGTGATGGCGTAAGTTTCGAAAAGATCAGCCGCCATGCCGGCGCAGTCGCCGACGTTGTCGCCGACGTTGTCAGCGATGACGGCGGGATTGCGAGGATCATCTTCAGGAATCCCTTTTTCAACTTTACCGACCAGGTCGGCGCCGACATCGGCCGCTTTGGTATAAATACCGCCGCCGATACGGGCAAAGACCGAGATCAAACTGCCTCCGAAACCGAGTCCGATCAGAGCTGAAACATCATGGGTTATTAAATAAAACCCGGCGACACTGAGAAGACCGAGGCCAGCCACGAGCATACCCGTGATCGAGCCGCCGCGTACCGCTACTTGAAGAGCTTTATCGAAACCTTGCTTCGCGGCTTCGGTGGTGCGGACATTGGCGCGAACCGAGACGCTCATGCCGATGATGCCGGCAGTAGCGGAAAAAATTGCGCCGGTCAAAAATCCGAGCGCTGTTACCCAATCAATAAATAGTCCGATCGCGGCGAAAATCAGCACCGCGACAATACCAATGGTGGTATATTGGCGTTTGAGGTAAGCGGTCGCACCTTCCTGAATAGCGCGCGCGATCGCCTGCATGCGTTCGTCTCCGGTTGGCAAACGAACGATCCAACGAATAAGGACTCCGCCATACAAGACTGCGAGCAAAGCTGGCACGAGGGCGGCGTAGACTACGATAGACATACTGAGCTTTTTAAGAATAAGAGCATTGATTTATGCGTTATACTATGCTATTATAGGAACTCAGTCAAGCTATGAAGTACAGGGTACTCCTAAAATTTCTGAAGGTTTTGGTCTACATAAAGAGGTTACTTTGGCAGATCGGAGCCGGGATATATTTTGTTCTTGGAGCGATAGTGGGAGGAATAACCCGGACGATTATTTACCTCGGACTGAAAACAGAACTATTTTTTCGTCGACTCGGAGTGATTCAGAGCAACGAGTGGACAACCAAACGTGATTTCCTACAAATCATTGTTTTTTTAATGCTGTTTTTGATGACCTTTGGCGAAACAAAATTCGCAGGCCGTAATGATTTATCGTATGTGGGCCAAAAGACTCTGGCATACACCCTGATTGGCGGCGAGGAAGAAGTTGCCCTCGAAGAAATCGCCGCGCCGGTTCATCCGCAAAAAGCCGCCTATTCATGGCGGACCGGCGCTTTGTCGGTTTCTGAGTTGATACCAAATAATACTACAGGCGGAGAGCGAAATTTAGGAACTGTCGTCGCGGGCGGCACGGCTCTTAGTAAACCTATTTTATTGCCAGGGTTGATTTCTTCGGCTAGCCGCTTGACGGAAGTTGATTATGAAATTCAGCCGGGTGATTCTCTTAGCAGTATCGCGTATGAATTTAACGTTAGTATTCCGACCATAATGTGGAATAATAATTTGACGGCGCGATCCATATTGAAACTTGGTCAAATTTTGAAAATCCCGCCGGTGACTGGTGTGATGCACACCGTAAAGAAAGGCGACTCGTTGAAAAAGATTGCTTTGCTTTATGGGGCAACGGCTGAGGATATAGTGAAATTTAATCACTTGAAAGAAAACGGCAGTGATTTGAAAACCGGCGATCGGATCGCGGTTCCAAACGGCATAATAAAGGTAGCGAGAGTGATTCCAAAAGTGAGATCAATTCGGGAAACAATTTCCAATCGGCCAACGCCGGCCAATTCGTATGCCTCGCCCTCGGCTTCCGGTTATGTTTGGCCGACTGCTCAGCATCTCATCACCCAATATTATGGCTTTACGCATCACGCGATTGATATTGGAGGGCCGTGGCAGTCGCCGATTTATGCCACCAAATCAGGGACGGTCATTATGTCGCAGTGCGGCTGGAACAGTGGTTATGGCTGTTATATTATTATTGACCATGGCGACGGCATTCGTTCACTCTATGGGCATAACTCCCAATTACTAGTGGCGGTCGGCGATGAAGTGGATACCGGACAGACGATTGCGCTCATGGGGAACACCGGCCGTGTCCGCGGTGTGACCGGAATTCATTCTCATTTTGAAATTCAAAAAAATGGCGCGAGGGTTAACCCGTTACGGTATGTACATTAATTTCTTGAATAACAAGTTCTAATATGATAGGCTGATTGAACTTACGGCCCGATAGCCAAGCAGTAAGGCAGGGGTCTGCAAAACCCCTATGCGTGGGTGCGATTCCCACTCGGGCCTCAATATAACGTTTCTCTATGTCTCAGCCGAAATTTGTCATTATTGATGGCAATGCGATCGTCCACCGCGCCTATCATGCCATCCCGCCCCTCACCACCAAAGACGGCACGATGGTAAATGCTGTTTATGGATTCGTTTCGATGATGTTCAAAATGCTAAATGAACTTCGTCCGGAATATATCGCCATTACTTTTGATGAGGCCGCGCCGACCTTCCGTCACGAGGCATATAAAAAATACAAGGCGACCAGGGTCAAAGCCGATCAGGCGCTTTATGATCAGATTCCACTGGTGAGGCAAGTGGCGGATGCTTTTCAGTTTTCTGTATTTAGTAAATCCGGATATGAGGCTGATGATGTAATCGGGACGTTGGTCAAGAAGGCAGAAAATGAGCCGGTTGATGTTTATATTGTGACGGGCGATATGGATACGCTTCAGCTTGTGAATCCGAAGGTTAAAGTTTATACGCTTCGGAAAGGCCTTAGCGACACGGTGACCTACGATGAAAAGATGGTAAAAGAAAGATTTGGTTTTGGACCGGAAAAGGTAGTTGATTACAAAGCAATCCGCGGCGACACTTCAGATAATATTCCCGGCGTGCCTGGGATCGGTGAGAAAGGCGCGACCGAACTTATCGTCAAACTTAAATCCATCGAAAATATATACAAAAATTTTAATGAGTTGAAGAAGTTGGGGTTCAAAGATGGCCTCATTAAGAGGCTCTCAGAAGGGAAAGACAGCGCGTTCATGAGTAAAAAATTGGCGGCGATTGATTTGAATGTTCCTGATATTGAGTTTAGTCTTGAAAAATGCAAAATAAAACCTTTTGATCGCGAGAAGATTGTTAGTTTGTTTCAGAAGTTTGAATTTGTTTCGCTTTTGAAGCGTGTGCCGGAATCTCGTTCCGTAGCAGAGGTCGAAGAGGAAGGCGCGAAGAAAAAAAATAAAAAAATCGACAAAAAAGATTTCAAGTTTCAGGAAGTAACCAAAATTTCGGAGGTTAAAAAAATTATTGAAAATATCAAAGCGGAAAAGCGGTTGGCGGCGAGGATCGTAATGGATGGCGCGGATATTTATAAAAATAAAATTATTGGCATTGTGCTCTCAGTCGCAAAGGAATCATATTTTTTGAATACAGAACTCGCGAGTAAATTATATCCGATTTTTGAGGATCAAAGCATCGAACTCATTGGTCATGATTTGAAATTATTGGTCAAAATTTTATGGTTGAAAAAAATCCAGGTTTCAAATACTTTGTTTGATGTCATGGTGGCTTCATATATCCTAAATCCCGGCAGCCGCGCGCATGACCTGCCAAGCTTAATGTTGAAAATGCTGGGCAAAGAACTTACGGCCTCGAGCGGTCAGGAGAGTTTATTTGGACTGGATCGTCGTCTAGTCGCCTATGAAAATTTTTTGGTGGCGTCAATTTCTGGACAGTTGAAAGCAGAGCTAAAGGAGATCGATAATCTCGGCCTGCTTGAAAAAGTTGAGATGCCGCTTATACCAGTCCTCGCGTCGATGGAATTGCATGGCGTTTTTGTTGATCTTGAATTGCTTGAAAAGTTATCAAAAAAAGCGGCCGAACAAATTAAAAAAGTTAGTGAAAAAATTTACGCATTAGCTGGGACTGAATTTAATATTTCTTCACCGCTACAGCTGAGGGAGATTCTCTTTGATAAATTGCAGATTCCGGCGGAAGGCATCAAAAAAAGTAAAACCGGCCTTTCAACCTCGGCCGAGGAACTCGAAAAGCTGGCCGGGTTGCATCCGATTATTCCAGAGATCAGTATCCACCGCGAACTCGCCAAACTCCAGAACACCTACATCGAGACCTTACCAAAATTAATTAATCCCAAAACCGGCCGCATCCATTCGACTTTTAATCAGGTGGTGACTGCCACCGGTCGTTTGTCCAGCTCAGAGCCGAATTTGCAAAACATTCCGATCCGGACCGAGTTGGGACGTGAAATCCGCCGCGCCTTTGTTTCCGAACCGGGCTACTCCTTGATCAGCGCTGATTATTCGCAGATTGAGCTTCGGGTGGTGGCTTCGCTTGCCGAGGACAAGAAAATGATGAAAATTTTTGAAGAGGGCGAGGATATTCATCGCGCGACCGCCGCCGCGATTCATGGAGTGCCGCTTGACCAGGTGACGAAGGCGATGCGTTATGCCGCGAAAGAAGTGAACTTTGGCGTACTCTATGGTATGGGTGTGTATGGCCTCAGCTGGCGCGCTGATATCTCGCATTCGGAAGCCCGGGAATTTATCGAAAAATATTTTAAGGAATTCAGCGGTGTCAAAAAATATATTGATCAGACGCTCGCTTTCACCAAGAAAGAAGGCTTTTGTGAGACACTATTTGGCCGCCGGCGCTATCTTCCGGAATTAAATTCCAGTAATTATCAGGCGCGTAGCGCGGCCGAACGGATGGCCATAAATCATCCGGTGCAGGGAACCGCGGCCGATCTCATGAAAATGGCGATGATTGATGTTTATAAATATATCAAGGAAAATTTTAACGACGATGAGGTGAAGATGATCATGCAGGTGCACGACGAGCTGGTGTTTGAAGTGAAAGAAAAGCTGGTGCCGGAGGTAAGTAAAAAAGTTAAAGATATTATGGAAAATGTGGTCAAGCTCAGGGTGCCGATCAAGGTAGAAGTCGCATCGGGCAAGAGGTGGGGAGATCTAAAATAATATTCGAATATGATTCTCTATATCCACGGTGAGGACACTTTTCGGAGCCGTGAGTATCTTCGCGAGTCAATCGGGCAATTTAAAAAACAGCGCGACCCAAAAGGGTATAACACGCTGATTTTGGACGGCAAAAAAATTTCGAGCGGGAAGTTGTTTGCGGAAATTAACACCATACCATTTTTGTCGGAGAAACGGCTGGTGGTGGTGGAGAATTTACTTTCTTCGAGTGATAAAGATTTGCTGGCCGAGTTTGCGGTCCGCCTTCATGAAAAAAAATTTCCGGAAAGCACCGTGCTGATCTGTTGGCAAGGCGAGGCGATCGGAAAAACCAAAGACGCAAAAGAGTTGCACGTTATTTTACAAAAAGAAAAATACGCGCGCGAATTCGCGACCCTCGTCGGCGCGAAATTGCTCGAGTGGATTCAGAAACAGGTCGGGAATCGCGGCGGCGAAATTGAAAATAATGCGGCGGAAGCTATGGCGCAAAATGGCGGCGATACCTGGCAACTAGCCGGTACGATTAACCAATTGGTCGCTTATGCGCATGGCAGAAAAATCACACTTGAGGATGTTTCAAATTTTACCGAGGAAAAACTGGATGACAACGTCTTTAATTTAGTCGATGCCGTGGTTTCCGGCAATCACAAAAAAGCTTTCAAATTACTGTCCGACCAGCGCAAACTCGGAGAAGAGGATGGACATCTGTTTGGCTTGTTCCTATGGCAGTTCCGAATTTTGACAGAGATGAGCGACCTGCTCGAAAGAGAGGAAAATTTAACCAGCGATGAGATGGCAAAACGGCTCGGAGTTCATCCGTTTGTGGCAAGGAAAAATTTGGCAATCGCGAGACAATCGTCTCTTTCGAAACTCGAATCGATTTATGAGAGCCTTCTCGAAGTCGATATTAAAACAAAAACCGGTCAGGGCGACCAGTCGTTGCTTCTTGATCTTTTTGTAGCTAAAGTTTAGTTTTTAATTTTTGTTCCTTCTCAAATTTTTCGAGCGCGAGTCGGATCAAGCGGTCGCAACAAAAGGCAAACCAGCGAGTTTGAGCAGGCCCTGAACCGCGCCATCTTCTCCGAACGGTCCATGCAGGATCGGAAAAACAACGTCGATTTTTTGTCGCGGCCTCGGGAAAAACCACGGCCCGGTTTTTTTTATTTTTATGAGGATCGGATGATATTTTTTCTTGTCCATCGCATCGACGACGTTCCTCGCGGAGCGCAACGAGACTTCATGTTCGGCGGATTTCCCTCCGAAAAGGATGGCAACATTTAGTTTAGTCATAGTTATCTTAGATGAAATTGTTTTAGTTCTTTTTTAATTTTTTTGTAGTCCGGTACGGTTTTCGCCACCAAATTCCAAAAATTTTGGGAGTGATTCAGTTGTCCGAGGTGGCATAATTCATGGACGACGATATAGTCGGCGTGTCTCTCCGACAGCAGGACAACTTTGTTGTTAAAACTCAAGTGACCATTTTTTGAACAACTGCCCCAGCGGGTTATCTGGTTACGTATGGCAACTTTAGCGTATCTGAATTGGTAAATTTTATTGAAATATTCGAGTCTAGAATGAACTAGTTTAAGCGCGGCGCGTTTATGTTCGACCACAGCTTCTTTGTCGGCCGACAGGATTATGCCTGGGTGTTCCCTGAAATAATTTAACTTATCAGTAATCCATTTTGATTTTATTTTCATGAAATCTCTAACCCGATTTTCATCAAGTCGAAAAGGCGCCGAAACCATAAGATTGCCGTCGGATTTGACGGTCAGTCGAATTTTTTTCGCGCGTCTGCTCGGATTGAAAAGGTAGGAGATTTTTTTATCAAGCAGTTCAATTTCTTTTTTCATGGTTTCTATCATATATAATAAACGCCAAAGCGACAAGTAAGGTAGATATTTGACGTCCCCGGTATCCCTTTGGTAGGCTACAAACAGTTACTTCTCACACCGGAGGCAGGGCGATGTTTCCTCATCGTGTATCACCTAAGACCATTGCAATCTTCATTGTTCTCAACCTCATTCCGCTTGGTTTTTTGGTATTGGTTACCATAGGAGTAGTAGAGCTTTGGCGCAAAAAAAAGCTGAAACTTCAGATTTTGGGGATTCTGAGGGAGAATCCGAACGGGATCACCGCTTCTGAAATTGGCGATTGCGCGAGGGTGTCGCTCGAGATGGCTTACCTTGCGTTGGACGCTCTGGTGGGGAAAAATCTTGTCAAATCGGAAATGAAACGGTGCCGTTGTTCCGGTCTCCGCAACTCGTATACCATCACCACATTCGGTGTGGAGTTCCTGAGGAAAAAGTGAAGAGGGGGGGGTACAAAATTTTAGCGGCCGCATGGTGATCCCATGCGGCCGTAGTTATTTTCTCCTTTATTTCCGTTTGTTTTTTGCAGTTGAATATGAGTCTCGGAACATCCTAATCGCCTTGAACAAGGGGTCGTTCGCATCGAAATTCATGCCCCGCCTCTCGTCGGCTTTGTATGACCAGATGATCACACCCGCGATACCTTGAGCGCGCGCGGCCGAAAGTTTCGCAGTGATGATTTGCGCTCGTTCTCCTGCGGAGAACTTATCCAGGCTTAGGCCAACCTCTCCCAGGAAACAGGGTTTCCCTAAACGTTTTGCTGTCGTTATGCAGCGTTTGGATTCGTAGGACAAATCCTTCCAGATTGAGTAGTCGTGCGCTTCGACGACATCAATGGTGGGGAGATCATGTAGATAGAGGTAGGCGTCGCCGGCTGTACCAGACAGATTGCCTCCAGTAGTGCCGAGCGACACGAGATGCTCGTTGTCGAGAGATTTGATGAGTCCTGAGATGTCGGCGGCGAATGAAAGCAGGGCGAAAGGATCGGCCGAACCGGAGTCAGTTTTCGACTCAGCTTCATTTATGAGTTGCCACATCATAACCGCTGGCTCTTCTCGATAACGTTTCACTATTTTGTCGACGTAATCTCGGTAGGAAAGTTTATAGGAGCCATACGGTTTTTTGTATCCTCCGCGATACCAATCGGCGTTTTTGTATGGGCTATTTGTACAAGCATCCCACTGATTTTCTAAAGTTAAGATAAGCTTCAAGCTGTGTGCATTAGCTTTCTTGATTAGAAAATCAAGTCGAGAGAAATCTTCGCCATTCTCCGTGAAGGACTGAAACGCCCAAATTCGTATTACGCGCGCATCCATGGATTGCATTTCATCGAAGATTTTATCTACGTCTTCGTCGCTGAAATGCCGTCCGCAACCGAATTTGTTGCTTTCCGGAAATGATGCCAGCGAGTAGATGTTCACGCCGACAAA
>JAKANM010000022.1 GCA_021812425.1 bacterium
ATCAGGGCAGGCTAATGCCGGACGCGGTTTAGTTTCGCCTTTTGCGCTTTTGTGGGCTTACACAAAAAATATTTTAACCAGAGGTGATTATTGGCTGAAACATTTGGCCGAAATGATGGCGCTGTTTTTTGTAATAATTTTAATTCCTAAACTCAAAAAAATACATCCAGCCTACGCATTTTATGCCATTTTAAATATTCTGCCATCGCTTCTCAGTAATACATTAACTAGCCTACAACGATTTGTCTTAGTTATAGCCCCATTATTCGTTGTTATTGGATTACAGCGAAAATGGCTGTACGTTACATACTGCATACTCTGCGCAACCTTACTCACCTATAGTGTCTCTCGCTTTATTACCTTCCAGTGGGCTGGTTAGAGTGTAAAAAAACAAAAAAATTTGACGGAACAGCCTATTCAGCATAAAATACCAACAATTCCCTACGCTAAAAATAGCGTTTTTTTCATCTAATATCCACGTAATCGCGTTATGCGACGATTTGAACTTATCTTTACCTTCCTACAGCTTCCGCTGGATTTCGCCCTGCTTCTCTCCGCGGGACTATCAGCATATTCGCTCCGCTATACGCGATTCATTACCGTCATTCGGCCGGTACTTTTTAATCTTAATTGGCAAAAATTTTTAACGGTTCTAATTTTCACCGCCCTCGGCTGGATCGCTATCTACGCCCTTGCCGGGCTATATTCTACCGATCCGAATCGTAAATTTTCTGATGACCTCCTTCGTATCATTACCGCCAGTTCCTCCGGATTTGCCGCCATCACTATTTTCGTATTTTTTTCATTATCAAAATTTGATTCGAGATTTTTAGTTTTAGCGGGCTGGCTCATCGCCATGCTGTATGTCATCCTTGGCCGCCTCTTGATGCGGGGAATTAAAACACTGCTCTATCGTTCCGGCTACGGCCTCCGCCCAACCGTGATCATCGGCAACAACAGTATCACCGCGATCATCACACACGCGCTCGAATCAAAGCCCGGCCTTGGCTATAAAGTTGTGGCCGTTCTGGAAAAATTCAGCGAGGCCGAAAAAAATACGATTCTGAACCTGCTTCCGGAAGAAATTATTTTAACTCACGCGCGTGGTAGCGAACCGGAAGCAATCGGAGCGATCAATTTTGCCAACGATCACCATATCACCTTCAAATATTCGGCCGACCTATTCGAGACTATCTCCAGCAACATGACAGTCTCAACTATCTCCGGCATTCCGCTCATCGAACTGCGCCGCACTCGTCTGACTGGCTGGGGTCGAATAATAAAAAGGGGGGTCGATATATTGCTGAGCTGCCTTTTCATTATTATTTGTTTGCCGATTTATTTAATAATCTCAATTATAATTTACTTTGAAACCGGTCGGCCAATTATTTACAAAAATGAACGCACCGGACAATATAATCAGCGATTTTTCGCCTATAAATTCCGCACGATGTTTCAAAACGTTTCTACCGGATCGCAATTCGGCAAATCCGGAGATGAAGCTTTGACACTCGAGCAGGAATTAATAAAAAATAATAGCGTCAAAACTGGCCCAATTTACAAAATACAAAACGACCCCCGCATCACCAAATTTGGACGTTTCCTGCGCTGCTGGAGTCTCGACGAATTGCCACAATTTTGGAACGTGATCAAAGGCGAAATGAGCCTGGTCGGCCCGAGGCCGCATCAGCCCCGCGAAGTTAATCAATATGTCGGAAAACATTCAATCCTTCTCGCCATCAAGCCCGGCATCACCGGCCTCGCGCAAATTTCCGGACGAAGCAACCTTTCCTTTGAGGAGGAAATCCAGCTTGATACGTTTTATGTCGAAAACTGGAGCCTTTATCTCGATTTTATTATTTTAATCAAAACGCCGTTCGTAGTTTTTCGCGGCAAAGGCGCGTGGTAATTATGCGTATCGCTTTAGTACACGACTATTTATCCCAGGACGGAGGCGCGGAGAAGGTTCTCCGGGTCTTCAACGAGCTGTGGCCGACCGCGCCGATTTTTGTTTTGTTCCATGACCGAAAAAAAATCCCCGGCTTCAACAAAGAACTAATTCACGAATCATACCTCAGCCGACTGCCGTTTGTCTCAAACAAATTACAATGGTATCTGCCCCTCATGCCCGGAGCGACCGAGTACCACAACCTCAAAGACTTCGACGTCGTGCTTTCTTCCACCAGCGCATTTGCCAAGGGCGTCCTTACTTCGCCGTCGACGCTTCACATTTCATATTGCCACACTCCAACCCGTTATCTCTGGTCCGATACTCACACCTACCTCGCCGACCTTCCCTACAATCGTCTCGTCAAAATGTTCCTGCCCCGGCTTATTTCACAGCTCCGGCTTTGGGATAAAATGAGCGCCGATCGCGTGGATCGCTTCATCGCCAACTCGCGAACCGTCCAAAATCGCATTCAGAAATATTACCGACGCGACAGCACGATCATTCACCCGCCGGTCGACTTTGAAAAATTTTTCATCAGCAAAAACATCGGTAATTATTTTGTCGCCGGCGGACGCCTTGTCCCCTACAAAAATCTTGACCTTGTAATCCGTGTTTTCAATCGACTGAAATTACCCCTGAAGATTTTTGGCGCCGGACCAGAATTTGCCAATCTCAAAAAAATCGCAAAAAACAACGTTGAATTTCTGGGTAAAATCTCAGACGAACAAAAAGCCGACCTTCTGAGCGGAGCCGCCGCCTTTATTCATCCGCAAATTGAAGATTTTGGAATTACTCCGCTTGAAGCGATGGCAAGCGGCCGCCCGGTGATCGCCTATGCCGAGGGTGGCGCCACCGAGACCGTGCTCCCCGGAGAAACCGGTGTATTTTTCAAGGAACAAACATGGGAATCACTTCTCGAAGCCGTCCTTCATTTTGACGCTCAGAGTTGGGATCCGGAAAAAATACGGGAACACGCCGGTAAATTTCGTACCGAAAATTTCAAATTGCAGATCCTCGACTACGTCAATCACCATTTTGAAGAATTTAAAAAAGGCCTCTACCAACCGATACTTCTTTATTAACTTATGCACATCGGCGTTGATCTTCGCTGTCTTCTCACCCCTCACCGCACCGGCGTCGGCGAGTATACTTTTGAGTTACTGACGGCGATTATAAATTCGGATTCGCAAAATCATTATTACCTTTTCTATAATTCATTCACAGACTCTGTACCATCGCTGCCAAATTTTACAGGGCCAAATATCCATCTCCTCCGAACCCGCTACCCCAACAAACTACTCAACTTTGCGATCAAACTTTTTAAGTATCCAAAGTTGGATTCATTAATAATAAAAAAATTTGATTTGTCGAGCTTGGATTATTTTTTCTCTCCACATCTAAATTTTACCTGCCTTACAACAAAAACCAAACACCTTTTAACGGTGCATGATCTGACCTATGATCTATTCCCAAAATTTTTAACGACCAAACAGCGCTGGTGGCATCGTCTAACCTCCCCAAAAAATCAATGTGGGAACGCTCACCTCATTCTCACCCCCTCGGAAAATACCAGGCGCGATATTGTTAATTATTATCATATCCCAGAAAATAAAGTGCGCGTTATTTACCCGGGACTAACTCCTGCGACTAACCAAAAAACAAACTCCGACCTCACACTTCCGAAAAAATTTATTTTATTTCTCGGCGCGCTGGAGCCGCGTAAAAATATTTCCGGACTAATCACCGCCTACGAATCGGCTTTTCATAATTTTAATGTTGCGCACGATTTAGTCATCGCCGGCGCGCCCGGATGGAAAAACGAAGAAGTAAAAGCGCTGGCGAGGCATTCATCTCTTCGCGATAAAATCCATTTTCTCGGCTTTATCGAAGAAAAAGATAAATCAACTCTCTACCGCGCGGCTTCAGTTTTTGTTTATCCAAGTTTTTATGAGGGCTTCGGATTTCCGGTTCTAGAAGCAATGCAAAACGGCACTCCGGTCATCACTTCAAACCGTTCCTCCCTCCCCGAAATCACCGGTGGCGCGGCCTACCTTGTGAATCCGCATCGACCGAATGAAATCGCGCTTGGCCTTACCAAAATCCTAAATTCGCCCGCGCTTGCCGAACGTTTTTCTATCCTCGGACGGACGCAGGCAACTAAATTCAGCTGGGAAAAATCAGCAAAAGATTGGCTTAGTCTGCTTAAATAGACAATAATTTTTGCACAGATTTACGCTTGACAAAAGCGTATTTTTGTGATATAATGGTTCGTTGTGTCATAAACAATCACAAACCGGCCGCGGGTGGTGGAAAATAGCTAAAACTTGGCTTTTTTCCACCGCCCCATCGGACGGTGATGTTAACCAAAAAAGGAAAATAACTAAATGGCCATCGGAACCGACGGAACGAAGTCCCCCGCTCTGCAGATCGTCGCCACTCCGGAGGCCAAGGGGCCCTCCGACGAGCAGTTGCTCGAAGTGGCAAAGACACTCGACAGCCGGGCCACGTCCGACCTCTTCAAGGTGAAGGGGTTCCGCGACACGATGCTCGCGATCTACAACCAGAAGGAAACCGAGAAGCGCGCGACGGCCGAAGCGGAAGCGCAGCGGTTGCGTGAGGAACAGGCCAACGCCATCATGAAGATGGCCAACGCCGTCCTTCACCCGAACCTGCCGCCGAAACAGCCGGTCAAGACGCTCTCCATCCTCGAGATCGCGGCTCTGGCTCCGAAGCGGCCACCGACTCTCGAGGAGCGACTCGAGGAGCTGAAGGCGAAGTACGGCAACAAGTTTCCCGACTGTGTCTTCTACCCGAACACGCACCACTACGCGAGCGGTGTCGCCGGCGCGCTGATCGGCGTGAAGAGGCAGTTTCTGGGTGACATGAACAAGGCGAAGCCGGAAGACAAGACCCTTCTCAAGAACAAGTGCGATATCCTCCAGAGGGCCATCGACAAACTGAAGGAAATCATCAAGATCGGCTACGGCCTCGACCCGAACGACAAGCAGAATTTCTGCCCTCCGAACATCTACAAGGCCGAGATCCTGCCGCTTCTCGCGAAGGACAGCCGGCTCATCGAACTCTGCAAGGTGATCGAAACGGAGGAAATGCGCAAGCAACGCGAACAGCAGAAGGCCGAAGCCGAGAAGCTACGCCTCCAAAAGGAAGTGGAACGAGTGGAGATGTCCGTCGACATCGCGACCATGATGCTGAAGGTCGACTACTTCCAGAAACTCGGCCCGAGCAATACTCAGACCATCGCGAAGCGGGTCGCCAATCGGTTCGAGGGTGACCCCGACACGAGGCTGAGGGAAGCGGCCAAGGAGAAGTGCGGCGGAAACATCAGCGACGACAACCGCCAGCTCGGCATGGCGCTCGCGGAGGCGGGCCTGATGACCAATGAGAAGATCAAAGCGATGTTCCCGTCGAAGAAGGGGAAGCAGGAAAAGAAGAACAAGAAGTAGACCACAGCGGAAACTCTTCCGCAACGGTCTCTTAGGCACAGGGCGGTCGCTAACAGCGACCGCCCTTCTAATTTCCGCTAGTTTCTGATTAGATAAACTTGAAACTATTGACAAAACGACCAAAAAAGGGTAAGGTGCTGGTCGCAGTCCCACCCCAGGAGGATCACCAAAATGACTACGCCTCAGAGTCAGCCAGAGCAGACCACGAGAAAAGAACTCAATATCGATGTTCACGGCATCGTTGTCGAAACGGACTGGAAGCACACCTTCGTGACCAATGAGTCCACGCAGGAAACGCTCGAGGTCTACGCCGCCGGCCCGAAACTCGTCGTTGTCATCAACGATGCGGAGCGCCTTGAGCTCAACTGTCTCGACGCGGCGGCCATCAAGACCGTGGATGGAGACCGACGCTATGAGTGCGGTCAGGTGATGGTCCACCGCGTGGACAACCTCACCATTCAGGTCAGCAACTCACTCGATCAGGCGTGTGCCTTTCGAGTTCGGGCGAACCAGAACACTCTCATGATCGAAACGACGAAAGGCTCGTACGTGTTCAAGGAGGGTCAAAAAACCACCGTCTACGTCAGCTAGAAACAACTCTGACACCCCAGCCGCCAGGCAACCCCTGGCGGCTATTATATTTAACAGCTATAATAACGCCACTATGCGAATCGGTTTTGACGCTCGAATGCTTGGCCCAAAGCAAGGCGGTCTCGGGCGGTATGTGGAACAATTAGTTCTCAACCTCGAAAAACTAAATCCTGACGCCGATTTTGTAATTTTTTTGCGTCGAGAAAACTGGTCGGATTACACCCCGAAGAGCCCGCGCTTCACGAAAATTTTAGCCGACATCCCTTGGTACGGCCTTCGCGAACAGTTCCAATTTCGAAAAATTATCAGCCAAAATAACATCGACCTGATGCATTTCCCCCATTGGAATGTTCCTTTTTTTTATAACCGACCGTTTGTCGTGACCATCCATGACCTGCTCCTCCTGCACTTTCCAACCAGACGCGCCAGCCGCCTCGGACCAGTTCTATATTTTGTAAAAAATTTCTTTTTCAGACTTATTCTGCGCCATGCCGCGAAAAACGCGAAACATATTATTACTGTCAGCAATTTTTCAAAAAAGGATCTATCCAAAACTCTCCGCGTCCCTGAAGAAAAAATCACGGTCACTTACCCGGCGCCCTGCCCACCCTCACTTGCTGTGAATTTATCGGCCGGTCATAATTTCAAAATCACCAGGCCCTACGCTCTATACGTCGGCGTCGCATATCCTCACAAAAATTTAGACCGCCTGCTTACCGCTTGGCAAATTTTCTGCGATAAAACCGGCAACCAATACCAGCTGGTGCTTGTCGGGAAGAAAAATTATTTTTACGATCGTCTACTTAAAAAATTTGGCGAACTGTTTGCAATGGGCCTGGTGGTTTTCACAGACTTTATAAATGACGAAACGCTCAACAGCCTGTACCGATCAGCGAGCATTTTCGTATTCCCCTCGCTCTATGAAGGTTTCGGCATTCCGCCGCTTGAGGCGATGGCGTATGGCGTTCCGGTTATAGCTTCCTCGGCAACCTGCATGCCAGAAGTGCTTGAAGGCGCCGCTTTGTACTTTAATCCACTGCAAATTGAGGAGATGGTCGAAGCTCTAATCAGCGGTTTTGATGACAAAAAACTTCGCGCCGAGCTATCAATGCTGGGTAAAAAAATTGCCGCTAAATATAGCTGGTATTCCTGCGCTAAAAAAACTTCCGAAGTGTATCGAAATAGTGTATAATAGTACTGTCTTATACAGTACTCCGATGACCCCAAAAAAACCTCCGCTCCGGCGCTGTGGCCAATGCAACAGTGTCGGTCATAACAAGGCGACCTGCCAACAAATAACTCACTCCCCGACCTCAAACACCTCCAACACCAAGATGGTCAAATTTTTTGTTCATCATGTAAATACTCCAAATGAAGCTTCGCCGCATATAGTAAATCTGAAAACAAAAAAAATTGATTTATGGGACGCGGTAAATTCCTCCGCGCCGGCGGCCGCTCCTGATTCTTTATTTCATTCCTATCATGTTCGTGAAGAAAAAATAGCGCCGACACCTCTCAGTCCAAAACTTTTTAGCGACCTAGCTTATCCAGAAAACACGGAAAAAAATAATCATCGTTTTTTGGAATCTATCCCAACCAGCAAAAATTTTACGGCCATAAAAAGTTTGACAGCTGTTCTGATTCTTGCGGTCGGATTTGTATCATTTGTCCCGAAGTCTGTACGCGGCTATTACGAGGACATTGTCTTGACCAAGACCAGTATTTCCGACAATAGTACGGCCGGCTTTTTGGCCTTGCAGGAATCAGCCGCGGCGCTAAAATCGGCCGATCTAACTTCGGCAGAAACTGCCACGACTTTGGCCCTAAACAAATTTAACCTCGCGCTAGCAAACCTTTCCGGCAAACATACAATCCTGCAAATCATCGCCGGTATGGTGCCTTTTGTGCATGGCGAGCTGGAGAGCCGAGAAAAAGTTCTTCTCGCTGGTGAGGAAATCGCCGTCGGAAATTCTTATCTGATCTCAACTTTGAAAACCATCACTTCCGAACCAAGCACGACGCTTACTTATAAACTAAATCAGCTCGTATCAACGCTAAACGCCGCGAATCCTAACTATGAACGCGCGCTTGAAAATCTTAACGGTGTTAATTTAAAATCATTGCCTTTTGAATATCAGGAACAATTTAAGGATTTCCGATCGCTTTTTCAGAACCTCGTCAAAAATTTCAAAAGTATCGCCAATCTAAGCGATACCTTACAAGAAATTTTCGGCGGCAAAGGGCAAAGACGCTACCTGGTGATATTTCAGAATCCGGCCGAGCTTCGTCCGACCGGTGGATTCATGGGGAGCTTTGCCGTTCTTGATGTGAAGGACGGCAACATTGTTAATTTTACTATTCCGGCTGGCGGCGCCTACGACCTAAATGGACAGCTGTCTGTTTCAGAGATTCCGCCTTTACCTTTGACGATCCTCAACAAACGCTGGGAATTTCAGGATGCCAATTGGTTTCCGGAATTTAGCGCCAGCGCCAAAAAAATCATCTGGTTCTACAATAAAAGTTGGAATGAAAAAGCTGACGGTGTTATTGCGGTAAACGCCAGTGTTCTTGAGCGTCTACTTGGTGTGATCGGACCGATCACGGACTCCGCTCGCAATCTAAATCTCTCGGCTGAAAATGCCACGGCTGTCATCCAGAATGAAGTCGAAAACGGCCCGGAAAAACTTCTGCATAAACCTAAACAAATCCTGGCCGATCTCGCCCCGACTATCCTAAACCTGATTAAAAAAACTCCTGCGAAGAATTTGTTGCCATTACTAGGCAACCTTGAAGAAGCGTTAAACCAAAAAGAAATCCAGGCATATTTCACGGACGCCATTGCTGAATCGGCAGTCTCAGCCTCTGGTTGGGGCGGTTCGATCCGGACGACTGATCCAGACAGCGACTACCTGTTGGTAGTAAACACCAATCTTCAAGGACAAAAAAGCGACGCACGAATAAAACAGCTCATCAGCCATGAGGCTGTGATCCAAAGCGACGGCACCGTCATCGATACCGTGGTTATCACCAGAGAACACACCGGCATTAGCAATGAAAAATTTTACGGCGTCCCAAATATCGATTTCCTCCGGGTGTATGTGCCGGCAGGAAGCACCTTGCTTTCAGCGAGCGGTTTTACCTGGCCGGAAGAAAAAAGTTTTCGCGCGCCAGATTCGTCGACAACCGCTGATCCTTTCCTACAAAGCCTGGAAAAAGAATCAGGAATTGACCAGGTTTCCGGCACCAGAATCACCTCGGAATTCAATAAGACGGCTTTCGGGAACTGGGTAATCACCGAGCCTGGCAACACCAGTCAAGCGAAATTTTCCTATCGCCTGCCGTTTAAGATAAATCTGGATGAACCGGAGAAAAAATCAATCATGGACCAGATCATTAATGATTTCAAAACTGAAGTTCGGCCATATCAGCTAACAGTACAAAAACAGTCTGGAATCACCAGCGACCTTGAAAGCCAGGTCATCTTCCCATCATCATGGCAACCAAGCTGGCTGAAAGGCGTGCATTCTGCCCCGGCCAGCAACGGCTTTAAGGTGGAAGAGTTCCCTCTGACCCAAGACCAAACATGGAGTGTTCTCTTAAAAAAAAATAATTAATATTATCTTATGTCTGAGGAATTCATAATTAATCCAAGCCAGCCTGAGCAGCAGGTAGAGCCGCCAAAGAAAAGGATCACGCGCCGACGATTAAAACCGAGAAACACACCTGCTGAAAATTCCGATTCTACCACAAACCTTTCTAATGCATCCAAAATGAATGTAAATAAAACCTTCGGGAAAAAGAAACTGACCGAGGTGCTTTCCAACCTTTATGATGATGAAAGCGAAAGCTCCAATCCGCATGAAATTTCCATTAAAAAAACCGGCGCCTTCAACAAACTCTTACTCTTTATTTTCATTGGCGTATTTATTGCGGCGGTTGTTTGGGCCGGCTTCTTTTTTTCCTCCAACAAAAATAACGAGAGTGGAAACAGCCAGGTAAGTTTGTCCATTAATGGCCCGACCGAGCTCAGCCTCGGCGCTACCACCACCTACATGATTTCCTATGAAAATAATTCCAACGTTTCCCTAAAAAAATCTGTTCTAAACGCATACTTCCCCGAAGGATTTATTTTTCTCAGCAGTTCATTGCCGGCGAATAATGCCGGACATAACGAGTGGAACATTGGAACAATTCCGCCCTACCAGAAAGGATCTTTGAATGTTACCGGACTTACCTATGGATCTCTAAATGATCAAAAATCGTGGCGTGTATTTCTAAACTATCTGCCGACTAATTTTAATTCCGAACTTCAAAAAGCCGCGACGCTGACTACGATAATTACATCAGCACCGGTAAAACTTACCATCAGCGGACCGGATCAGGTTTCCGTCGGCGCCGATGTAGTCTACACCTTCAATCTGCAAAAAAATCCTACCTGGAACAACGCTATGATTATCGTACCTCAGGTACCGCAAAATTTTGTCATCACCTCCTCGTCCCCTTCGTTTGATAAAAATAATCAGTGGGTAATCCCGTTCAGCTCCTCCACTTCCAATCTTTTCCCGACCACCTTCAGTATCACAGGAAATTATACCGGCAACAGCGACAATCCGGCTCCAATAAAGGGTCTGATAATTATGCAGGGCGCCGGCGGACAAAATTATCAAATCGGTCTCGCCCAACTAACCTCGTCCCTGATAAAAAATGATGTTGCCGTAAATCTGGCCATAAACAGCTCGGCCGCCGACTTCAACAGTCGGCCTGGAGACACCCTCAACATCACTCTTCGGGTCAAAAATCAAAGCGCCAAACTAATTTCTAATGCGGTCGTGAAATTAATCCTAACCGCGCCAGCTGACCACAATGTCAGCATGCTCAATTGGGCGGCGCTGATCGACAAAAATCAGAATACTGTCGTTGGCGAGCAAATCGATGATAATACCAGACGTGGGATAATCTCTTGGAACAGCGGGCAGATACCGGCGCTCGCCAAATTAAAACCAAAGGATGAGGTTGTGATTAATATCCAGCTCCCAATCAAAGACGCGAAAAAATTTGACTTAAGCGTCATTAAATCTGCCTTGATCACTGCTTCGGCTGAGGTAAAATTCAAGGATGCCGCGAAAACTACCCAAAGCGTAAGTACTAACTCTATCAATCTCACACTTAATTCCGATCTTATTTTTTCGAGCGATAATTCCGTCACCAATGCCGGCGTCGCTGGAGAAAAACATCTAATCAATTGGGTAATTAATAATACCTTCCATACCTTGAAGAACATCACAATCACAGCGACGGCGTTCGGCGACGTAGCATTCTCACCGATAGACAAAGCTGCCGGCCAGGTGACGTATGATCCGGAACAAAAAAAAATAACCTGGTCGGTTATTGAAATGCCAACTGAGACTGACGTGCTGAATACTTCATTTTCCCTAACACTCAATACCACGAACCCCACTCAAAATCTTCTCCTCTCAAAGGCACATCTCACCGCCGAGGACACCGTCACCGGCAAGACCATCGACCTCGCGGCTGAAGAAATTCCGCTCGGCCAGTAAAAAACTATATTTATCGCTTCTTCAAAAAATCCGCAATCATCACGCGCGCCGCCGCTACGTCATTTTTTTCAATCCAATTGATTTGTTTATCACGCTTGAACCAGGTCATCTGACGCTTCGCATAGCGATGAGTTTCACGTTTCAAAATTCTAATCATTTCAGGCATCGTCATCTCCCCGTCTAAATATTTTACAACTTCTCGGTAGCCTATACCGCTTAGACTTGGCAAATCAAAACTGTACTTCTGACGGATCAACGATTCGACCTCGCTCTGCCAGCCTTTTTTCCATTGTTCATCTATACGCGCGTCAATCCTCTCAAATAATTCTGAGAACGGCCATTTGATGCCGATCTGGAGACAATCAAACAACGGCTCTGATTTGGCGCGAAGAGCGGAAAACGATTGCCCGGTAGAGATAGCCACTTCAAGCGCGCGAATTACGCGTCGTTTATTTTTCTTATCAACAAATAAAACTGCTTCTGAGTCAACTTTTTTGAGCAAATCCACAAGTTCCTCGATTGACTTGCCATCGAAGCCGGCGCGTAATTTTTTTATCGGCTCACCCGACGGGAACTGTAGATTGTCCACCACTGACCAAATATAAAGACCTGTCCCGCCGACCAAAAAAGGGACTTTTCCGCGACGGCTAATATCTTCAACCGATTCGACCGCGAGTTCTTTAAACTCAGCCGCCGTAAAAGTTTTTCCTGGGTTCATCGTATCAACCGCGTAATGCGGCACCCCCTCGACCAAATAACGCCGTTTGCCGGCCACCATCTTCCAATTACCGTCTGGCTTTGCCGTCCCAATATCCATTTTTTTATAAATTTGCCGAGAATCGGCCGAAATAATTTCACCATTAAACTCCTTGGCCATTTTTAACGCCAAGTCTGTTTTGCCGGAAGCGGTAGGACCGACAATAACTATTAGCTTTTGTTCTAGCGGCACATTATTTGTTAATTCTTTTCCATTATTTCTTTCAATATTCTTTCAATAAATTCAGGCTTTGAAATTTTCAACTGCTCTTCTACTCCCCGAACTCTCACCATCCACTCTTCCCCGGCAAGCTCCTTATCACCTACCACGACCACATACGGAACCTTTTTTTGCGTAGCATTACGTATTTTTTTACCAACGGTTTCGTCCGCCTTATCAACCTCGCACCTCATGCCGCGCGATCTAAATTCCTCCGCGATAGCAACCGCGCCTTCCGCATGTTTGGAAGAAACCGGCGCGAAGATAATCTGCACGGGCGCAAGCCAGGTCGGGAAAGCGCCGCCGAAATGTTCAATTAGAATACCTAGGAAACGCTCGGTAGAACCCAAAATCGCTCGATGAATAACGATCGGACGCTGTTTTTTTCCATCTGAATCCACATATTCCAAGTCAAAACGAACCGGCAGATTCATGTCGAGCTGAATAGTTGAGAGTTGCCATTCTCGCCCCAAAACATCCTTCACCATAAAATCAAGTTTCGGTCCGTAAAAGGCCGCTTCACCAACTCCAACTTCATGTTTCCACCCCATAGATTGAATAAGCTTCGAAAGAACTTCTTCACTCTGCTTCCAAACCTCGGGATCACCAATATATTTTCCTTTATTTTTAGGATCATGAGTTGAAATCCTCACCCAAAAATTCTTGAAACCAAACACCCGATACGCCTCGCCGATCATATTGAGCATCAAATTTATTTCATTCTCGATCTGATCCGGACGCGCAA
>JAKANM010000055.1 GCA_021812425.1 bacterium
TTCACCCCATACCACTCATCTGGATCGGCAAGGGTAATGATCTGATGAAACTTTTTCTGTTCGCGCGCCATCGCAAGCGCGGTAGGGAGTCCATATTCGCCAAGCTTCCGCATTGGCGGCATATCAGAAAAAATTTTTTCAAACCAGGCGCGATCAAAAACAAAAGTCCCAGTGCTGATTTCGTTTAATTTTTTCTGTTCTTCCGTTAAATATTCTTTTTCAATAATTTCAACATCGCCATTCTCGCGGCGGACTATTCTTCCTAAGGACTCTGGATGTCCGACCTTCGCTGTTAGCAAGGTCAAAACTGCTTTTGCTCTGATGTGCCCGGCAATCAAATTACTAAGAGTCTCTGGTTTGTAAAAAGCGCTGTCGTCGCCACCCATTACCAGGACGTGCTGAATATTTTTTGGCAAAACAGCCATGCCGATGAAGGCAGCATGCGCAGTGCCTTTTTGTTCAGATTGCACGGCGTAGATCACTCGCTTGCCAAAATGTTTAATTATTTTTTCCTTCTGAAAACCAATCACGAGGCAGATCTGTTCCGGTTTGAAGCCGATTTTTTCCAAAGTTTCAACCGTAAAATCCACCATCGGCCGACCGCCGATTTCACGCATAACTTTGGGGATATCGACTGACTTCAGACGCGTCCCCTTCCCGGCGGAAAGGACGACCACGCCAATATTCTGCAAATTATTCATAGGGATATTTTGTTGAATTATAGCCAAAAAACAAAAAAACCGCAACCCTTGAATTGCGGCTTGATTAGCACGTTATTTTTCCAGACTTTTGTCGTATTTTGCCTGTTGCGCAAGGCTGACCAGCTCGGCCCGGCGCAAAAAAACCTCTTGTGCCGCTACGGCCTTCTCCGGATTGCCGCCCCAAACCTCGAGAGCGGAATTTTGCAAAGCTCGCCCGAATGAATAGGTGATGATCCATGGCAAATTTTTGTGGGTCGCGATCGCGTTCAGATTCTCGCACGCTTCCCGCTCGCTCTGGCCGCCCGACAAAAACACAATGCCGGGAACTGTTTTCGGCACCACGGCCTTGAGGCAGCTGATTGTCAAATTTGCCACTCTTTCGGGAACCATTTTAATTCCGCTACTCTGGCCGGGCACAATCATATTCGGCTTGAGAAGCATAAACCGCAAATCGACCGCTCTCTTTTGTAATGTTGCAAACACCCCCCGCAAAACTTTTTCCGTTGCTTCAAAACACTCCTCATCGGAATGCTCTCCGTCGCTGAGGACTTCCGGCTCGACGATCGGCACGATGCCGGCCTGTTGGCAGAGCAAGGCATAACTGGCAAGCTGCTCGGAATTTTTTTCGATACAAAGATTGCTCGGGAAATTTTTATCAATTGAAAACGCGGCACGCCATTTGGCAAATCTTACTCCAAGATCATAATATTCCGTCAAACGATCCGCCAGCCCCTCCAGCCCTTTGGTTACCATTTCTTCCGGCGAGTTCGGCAGCGGAATCAGGCCTTCATCAACTTTGCAACCGACAACGATATTTTGCGATTGCAAAACCTCGCGCAGCGGCTTACCTAGACTGTTAGTCTCGCGCAGCGTTTCTTCAAATAAAATTACGCCGCTGATATATTCCGAAATTCCTTTGGTGCTGAAAAGAAGCTCCCGATAGGCCTCGCGCATCTCTTCCTCATTTTTTATTTTATATTTTGCAAAGCGTTTTGCGATCGTGCCAACGCTTTCGTCGGCCGCCAAAATTCCTTTCCCGGGGACGAGAAGTTTTTTGATTGTATCATTTAGGACGAGTCTGACCATATGGTTGTTATTATACCGCGTTTCGGTGATTTTAGAAAACCTAGATACAAAAAAACATGGCTCTCGCCATATATTTCCTTTCAAGATGAGTACAATGTCCAGGCGCCGGCCTACTTTTGCGATAACGCTATCATCAGCACTGAGAGGCTTAACTTCCGAGTTCGGGAAGGGATCGGGTGTGACCCTCTCGTTTGAGGCACCTAGACACAATACTCATTTTTCTAACAATCAAATTCAAACAGGGTAGTGTAAGATTTTGGTTTCTCACAATAATTTTGAATAGCACAGTTAAGTGCTTCCGTCATGCGCTCGACCGATTAGTACTTCTCCGCTCAATCCATTACTGGACTTACACGTAAAGCCTATCAACCTCGTCATCTACAAGGGGTCTATAACGAACGTTAATCTCGAAGACGGCTTCATGCTTAGATGCTTTCAGCATTTATCCGTACTAAACGTAGCTACCCAGCAATGCTCTTGACAGAACAACTGGCACACCAGAGGTTTATCCTTCCCGGTCCTCTCGTACTAGGGAAGAGCCTTCTCAACGTTCCGCGCCCGCAACAGATAGGAGACCGAACTGTCTCACGACGTTCTGAACCCAGCTCGCGTACCGCTTTAATTGGCGAACAGCCAAACCCTTGGGACCTTCTCCAGCCCCAGGATGCGATGAGCCGACATCGTACATGGTTCCCTACTTTCATAGGGGGTAGACTATATCATCTGCTTATTCTGGATTTTAGCGAAACCCTTTCGGGCCGTGACCGCATGATCTCAGTTTGATGTAAATAAGCGTCGGCGTATTATCCTGTCGCTCGAGAGCGACGGGATCTTCCCTTTCGGGTCAGTCGTTACGGGGTTACTCCTGCGCTAAAGCTTCGGATGTACAAGCAATCTCATTTTACTGAGTGCCTGTCAGACCGTAGCCTTTGGCGAAGGTTGAACTTCCCACGGTGTTACCAAGTAACCTAGTCTGGTTACTTACGGGTTCACCGTTATAAGCCGATTGAAATCTCTTTTTTACCTATCTATCGTTAATTACTATTAAACAATTTTGACGAAAAAACTTTAGGATCCCAAATCACTTTGGGTGCACCCCGATATGTTAAGGTGCCAAACCGGGCCGTCTATGTGGACTATCGGGCCCGATCAGCCTGTTATCCCCGGAGTAGCTTTTATCCGTTGATCTTCCACCTTCCTA
>JAKANM010000023.1 GCA_021812425.1 bacterium
CAGTCACATTGGTGAACTGATCGAAACCATTCATCAACAAATAGCTTATTACAATAACCGACGCATTCACTCCGCCCTCAAAATGCCGCCAATTATATTTAAACAAATACAGCAATTAAAATATGCTACTTACGTGGCATCCGAATCTAAATATTTATTAATTCAAAGGTAAAAAAAGTGTCTTAAATTTGGGGTACTTGCCAACCTAAACCAGTCGCTCGCGAGCGACTGGTTTTTTTGTTGACTTACCTTGTTTTTTTACATATACTAACAATAGATTTTAATACTCTTCCGTATGACAGAACAAAAATATCTTCGCCCGACCTGGGATGAATACTTTATGGAGGTTGCGCGCGCGGTTGGCAAAAGAGCCACCTGCGACCGGGGACGTATCGGTTGCGTAATTGCACGTGATAAGCAAATCCTTGTCACCGGCTATGTCGGCGCTCCGAAGGGACTTCCTCACTGCGATGAAATAGGACATCAAATGAAATCCACCACCCACGAAGATGGGCATGTTTCTCAACATTGCGTCCGTACCGCCCACGCCGAACAAAACGCCATCGTTCAGGCCGCGAAACTTGGTATCGGGATAACAGGATCTACCTTATACGGCAAATTCACTCCCTGCGCCGTTTGCGCCAAGATGCTTATCAATGCCGGAATCAAACGAATTGTCTGTGAAAGAAAATACCATGCCGGAGCCGAAAGCGAAGAAATGTTCAAAAAAGTAGGAATTGAAATCTCATTCCTCGAAGATAATATCGAAGCTTATGCCAACCAATAAAATCATCCTCGGTTTTGTCGGCGATCTTGCTTCCGGCAAAGGGACAATCTGTAAATATTTGAAAGAAAAATACGGCACCGAATCTTATCGTTTTTCGACGATGCTCCGCGATATCCTGAAACGGGTTTATCTTGAAAATTCCAGGGAAAATCTGCAACGCCTGTCGACCGTGATGCGCGAGAACTTCGGCCAGGATATCATGAGCAAAGTTATCGCTGAAGACGTCAAAAATGATCCGAAAGAAATCGTCGCGGTTGAAGGAATCCGCCGACCGACCGATATCACTTACCTAGAAAAAAATCCGGGTTTTCACCTTATATATATTACCGCCGAATCCAGATTGCGCTGGCAGAGGCTCGTCGAACGCAAAGAAAACCCCGGCGACGACAAAAAAACCTACGAACAATTCCTGAATGATGAACAAGCAGAAGCGGACCGACTGATCAAAAGTCTTGGCACCAAAGCTGAATTCACAATTACGAACGACGGCACCTTCGACGACTTTTATCGACAAATGGACGAGATTCTAAAAAACATCCGACATGCAAGTAAAAATTAAACGCATCGACAAATCGCTCCCTCTTCCTGAGTATCAAACTCCAGGTTCGGTTGCTTTTGATTTTTATTCGAGGATCGACGCTGTCATCCCGCCCCGCGGAGCAATGTTACTTCCGACTAACTTTATCTTTGAAACGCCAGCCGGCTTCATGCTATCCATCGTCCCGCGTTCCAGCCTGTTCAAAAAAAAGGGATTGAAAATGCCCAACAGCGTGGGAGTCATCGACCAAGACTATTGTGGCGAGAAAGATGAGTGTGGCCTGTATATGGAAAACGCGACCGATCATGACGTGGAAATAAAAAAAGGCGAAAGATTGTGCCAAGGCATTTTCATCAAAATAGACAAGGCTGAGTGGAATGAAGTCGACCAAATAACCGACAAAAATCGCGGCGGCTGGGGATCAACGGGATAAATAAATATATGCAAGCTTATTTAGATATCGTCCAAAAAGTTTTGGATAAAAAAGAATTAAAAGGTACGAGACAAGGTCCAGACGCCTACACGATCGCGGGCGCGATGTTCGAACATGACATGGCGAATGGATTTCCTCTCCTCACCACCAAAAAAGTTCCCTTCCGGCTAATCGCGACCGAACTAGAATTTTTTATCAAGGGGATAACCGACAAACAGTGGTTGCTTGATCGGAACAACCATATCTGGGACGAATGGGCCAACCCGAAGAAGGCGCCATATGGACACGATGCCGAATCAAAAAAACGGATGCTTGATGAACGTGATCTCGGTGCAATTTACGGTTTCCAATGGCGACATTTCAATGCTAAATATGTAAATTTTGACACCGACTATAACGGCGAAGGCGTTGACCAACTAAAAAATATCATCGAGACGGCCAAGAAAAATCCGAATGACCGTCGAATGATAGTAAACGCCTGGAACCCCTCAATGCTTGATCAAATGGCGTTGCCACCCTGCCATTACGGCTATCAAATCACAGTGGTAAACGGCCGCCTCAATTTACTCTGGAACCAGCGCTCGGTCGACACCATGCTCGGGCTTCCCTTTAACATAGCGAGCTACGCCTTACTTCTGCATCTCCTCGCCAAAGAAACTGGATACAAAGAGGGAAAATTGGTTGGGTTTCTCGCGGACGTGCACCTATTTGTAAATCACGTCGAGGGGGCCAGAGAGCAACTTTCCCGAGATTCAAAAAAATATTCCCTACCAACATTGCAAACTGATAATTTTACTTCCGTCTTCAACTGGAAAGCCGAGGACTCCAAAGTTTTGAACTACCAAAGCTTTGACAAAATACCTTTTGAAATCGAAATCTAATATGCCATTTTCACTTATCGCCGCGGTCGCCAAAAATAATTGCATCGGGATAAAAAATAAAATTCCCTGGAACATTCCGGAGGATTTTCAGTATTTCAAAAAAACCACCACCGGCAAAACCTGCCTGATGGGAGAGGCCACCTTCAAATCTATCCTCGGCTACCTCGGCAAACCATTACCAAACCGAAAAACCGTCGTTGTTACCATCGACCATAATTTCAAAGCGCCGGAAGACGTCAGAGTTTTTTATTCGCTGGATGACGCGTTTGAAAAATTAAAAAATGAAGATGTGTTCGTTTGTGGCGGCGCCAGCATCTACCGTCAAACAATTGATCGTGTCGATACACTATATATTACGCTAGTGAACCTGGAAGCGGACGGCGATGTCTTTTTCCCGGAAATTAATCCAGAAATTTGGAGAGAAACCTCACGTGAAGATCATGAAGGATTTTCTTTTTTAAAGTTCGAGAAAAAATAATATGTTCATAATGATCGATGGCATTGATGGCAGCGGCAAGAGTTTGACCGTTGAATCCTGGAAAAATTACCTCACCAATCAAGGCAACGCCATTTTCGATTTGAAGGAATATTGGTTATCACAAGGTAAATATCCTGAATATCATGAATTGAAATCATATGATTTTATTTTTACCAGCGAACCAACCTACATCGGGATTGGAAAAGTTCTACGCGAAGAATTATTAAAAAATGGCAATAATTATCCGGAGAAGGCGATCGCCCATGCCTTCTCGCTAGATCGGATCGTTCTTTACAACAAAATCATCATTCCGGCCCTCAAAGACGGCAAATGTATTATCTCCGATCGCGGTGTCAGCACTTCGCTTTGTTACCAAACTCTCTCAGGCAAATTGAGTCTAAAAGAATTAACCGAGATGGTAGGAAACTCACTCGCGCTCGAATACGCCCCGGAGCACTTAATTATTATTAAGGTTGACCCAAAAATTGCGTTATCGCGACTGGAAAATCGAACTGGAAAAAAGGATGACGTCATTTTTGAAAAGCTGGATTTCCAGACCAAGGCGGCCAAACTTTTCTATTCAGAAGAGTTTAAGGCTTTATTCACGGCGCACGGCACCACTGTCCATTATTTGCCTGGCGACGTTAGTATTGATATAATGAAAGCTAACAGCCTCGCTCTTCTCAAACAAATTTTAACCAAATAATATGTTACTAAACGCAGAGGAAATCATTTCGAAAAGCTGGCGTGATTACATTTCTAATTGGCATGATTGGGCGATTTATTCGCTGATTCTTTTTATTCCGGGATTCATATTGATGCTTTCCGGATCGTTTGGCGGCTTTCTGAACACCTACCTTCCCGCGACCGCGATAGCGACTAACATTCTTATTCTGATTCTTGTCGTTGTTTCTGCCATAATGTGGTTCTGGAGTTACCTGGCGCTTACCCACGCGGTCGGAAAATTCCTACAAACCAAACAAACCGACCATTGGAAGGAACACTACTCGGCTTCGCTCGAGACTTTTTGGCCGGCTCTTTATATATCAATTCTAAAAGGGATTATCGTGGCCGTTGGCACCGTACTTTTTCTCATTCCCGGCATTATTTTCGCAGTCTGGTATTCGTTTGTTTTGTTCGGAGTAATTCTGAGCGGTGAACGCGGCTGGTCAGCTCTCAGCTCAAGCAAAAATTTAGTCCGAGGGCGCTGGTGGGGAGTAGCTTGGCGATTACTCCTGCCGACCATTGTTTTCGGAGTGGGCGTTGCTCTCCTCAATATCGTCTTGTCGCTTCTAATAAACACGATCCCACTTTCATCCGAATCAAACGTTCTCGTGAACAACATTATCAGTGGATTATCCTCCGCAATTTTCGCTCCGCTAACCACGATCGCGGCTCTAAATCTTTATCTCAGTTTAAAAGAAAATCCGGCGTCGGAAACGATGCCGCAACCGGTGGCATAAATTTATACCCCTCGAAGTTACGATTATGAAACTGATCCCCATCATCGGCCTGGAAATACATGTTGAACTGAAAACTAAATCAAAAATGTTCTGCAGTTCACCAAATGACCCCTTCATTGACCAGCCAAATCTAAATATTTGCGAAGTCTGTACCGCTCAACCAGGAACTTTGCCGGTGCCGAACAAAGAGGCAATTGTCTGGACTGTAAAAATTGCGAGGGCGCTTGGCTGTGCCGTCAACGAACTCAGCAAATTCGACCGCAAGCATTATTTTTATCCCGATCTCCCAAAAGCTTACCAAATTTCCCAGTACGACCAGCCGATCGGCGAACACGGTAAAATTGAACTCTTGCTTAATTTATTAAACAAAGAAAAAAATCATCGCGACCGCGCAATTATCGGCATCACGCGCGTCCATCTCGAAGAGGATACGGCAAAACTAAACCACGCTACTACCGGCAACACGCTGGTCGACTTCAACCGCGCCGGCGTTCCTCTTGTCGAAATTGTTTCCGATCCCGATATTCAGAGCGGCACCGAGGCCAAGTCTTATTGCCAAGAACTGCAAATGATTTTTCGTTACCTTAACGTTTCCGACGCTGATATGGAGAAGGGACAGATGCGCTGCGAAGCCAACATCTCACTCCAGGAAGAAGGTAAATTTGAAATTGTGAACGGCGTGGTTAAGCCGATCGGTGATTATAAATTGAATCCGAAAGTTGAAGTAAAAAATATAAATTCCTTCCGAGCCGTCGAGAAATCAATTGACTTCGAAACGAAACGCCAAACCGAAATTTTGGAAAAAGGCGAAACTTGGCAGCAGGAAACCAGGGGTTGGGACGACAACAAGCAGGGTACCGTTCATCAGCGTTTCAAAGAAACTGCCGCCGACTACCGCTATTTCCCGGAGCCCGACATCCCGCCATTTCATCCGCTGAAAATTGCCGGCGAGGTTGATCTGCCGGAACTTCCGCTCGAAAAACGACTGCGTTTCCACGAGGAATACGGCTTCTCCTATGCCGACGCTTTCCTCCTTACTGCCGACAAGCATTGGGCAAGTTTTACCGAAGAAATGATTAGTGAATTGCATGAATGGTTGCACAGTCTGCCGGAGACCAGATCTTGCGAAGTAAAAAATTCCAAAAATAAATCTTGCAAATCACATCAGGAACTCGTTCGTCTGGCAGGCGGCTGGCTAACCTCAAAACTAATGGGCGCGATGAAGGAACGCGCGATTGATATTCGAATTCTGAAAATAAAGCCGGAAAATTTTGCGGAGCTCATTGCTCTTATTTTTGCCGGTCGCGTCAACTCGACCAACGCGCAGAAAATCCTGGTAGAGATGTTGGAATCGGGCGTTGATATGGATCCGACTCACCTGATGGAAGAAAAGGGCTACGGCCAGATCAGCGACGAAGGTAAAATCGGCGCCGTGGTTGATGAAGTCGTCAGGGCCAATCCAAATCAAGTAGCTCAATTCAAAGCCGGCAAAGAACCGCTGATCAAATTCCTGGTCGGCATGGTGATGAAGGCGACTGAAGGAAGCGCCGATCCGCAGGTGGCCGAAAAGTTGCTCCGAAAAAAAATCTCGGCGATGCCTTGACTTTTCTCCGAAAAACCCTTACAATGAGCCAAGTTTGCTCATTGAATACACCCGGTTAGACGAATGTCCGTGTCTCACTGGGTTTTTTAAAACTACGGACCACAACGAGGCTACTCAAATGGATCTAAATCAGTCGAATATCTGCTGCTCAAACCCCGTCATGAATACGCTTCTCGCTCGGGTGCGAAGCAAGGACATTTCGATGGATGAGGCGCGACGGCTGGTGCGTCGACTGTACTCATTACTGCTGTACACGATCATGAACAAGGAATTCGACCGCTACACGATCGAAGTCCCGACCTCGATGATTGAACACAACCCGAAAGGCGTATGGAAAGGACCTGTTACCGATTTCCGAACGCCCGTCGTCGTCACGGCCGTCGCCCGCGGCGGACTTCTCCCGGGAGACGCTTGCGTCGATGAGTTGGCGCTGTACGGCTACAAAAGCACACGCCTCGATTGCATCATGATGAATCGGACGACTGACCCTAACGGCCATGTCAACGGAGTCGCTGTCCAAGGTCGCAAGACCGGCAACAGCGTGAAAGGCGCGATTGTCCTCTACCCTGACTGCATGGTCGCGACCGGCGGTAGCATGGTGAGAGCGAGAGATATTTACGAGGAAATGGGTGGCCTCGCAAAGCGCCACATCGTGGCCTCTCTCATCTGCACACCAAAGGGAGTGAAGACCATTTGGACCAAGTACCCAGATACGATCATCTACACCGTCAACGTGGACCTGGAGCTCGATGAACACGATTACATTCTCCCGGGCGCCGGCGACATGGGCAACAAGCTCAACGGACCATCGGATCTCGTCATCACGGGACTCGAACAGCAAACAACCTAGTCTGAAGGAGAAACAAAAAAAACGCCCACCATTCGAAAGAGTGGTGGGCGTCTAAATTTTTAAAATCTTTTTGTTACTTTATCCGTTGAAGAGCTTCACGAAGTAACTGTTCGCTGGTTTTATCTTTTGGATCAAGTTTTTTAACCACCTCGCGCGCCTGTGATGATGAATAGCCCAGCGTCTCAAGCGCGTCAATCACGTCCTCAAGTCCGCTTGCTACGTGTTTACCTGCAGACACATCAAGATTTATAGATCGTGTTTCTTTTAATTTACTCTTCAGGTCAACTACAATTCGTTCGGCCGTTTTCTTTCCGATTCCGCTGACCTTTGTAAGGTAATCAATGTCCCCCCGTACGATCGCGAGCGAAATCTCTTCCACACTGCCGAGATCAAGAAGGTGAAGCGCTGTTTTTGGGCCAACGCCGCTCACTGTTAAAAAACTTTTAAAAAGTTCTTTCTCGGCCACTGATCCAAACCCAAATAAATCCATCGCATCTTCCTTGACCGCGAGGTACGTTTCAAGACAAATCTCACTGCCAACCGTGGCAAGGACAGAAGCCGAGGGGCTGGTCCGGAGGCGATACCCGACCCCGCCGGAAGTCATGACGACCAGTTCATTTAACGTTTTACTAATGACTTTGCCTTGAATTAAAGAAATCATACTGTAGGCTATTTTTTCTTTTTATTCCGACTTACACGGATTAAGCCGCCGCACGGCACAATCTCGACGCCTTTTTTCTCTAGTTCATCCAAAAATAAATTCATCCCTAGGGAGTCTGACGACATATGTCCAGCCATAATCACGTTCAAATGATGCTCACTCGCGCGACTAAGGAGGTCTTCGTGCATATGCATGCCGACAGTCGTGCTAAATCCGGCGCGCGATAAAAACTCATAAACTTTTGCCGACGGCTCGGTCCCGCCCGTCATCTCAATAATATATTTGCCAGCACGATATTTGGCGCTCCCGGCCGAGATGACCGGACCAAAACCTAGTTTTTTTGCTTCGCGATATTCGGGAATTTCGAGAAGCGCGTCCAAAATATCACCGACGGTATGCGGACTGACTTTTGCCAAATAATTTCTAAGATACTCATCAACCAAATTATCCGCGATCGTGTGGGTGCTCAAAAAATTTACCCCAAGCAACCGCGCCACATCCACTACTTTATAATGGTTTGAAGCGTGAAGATTGCGGCCAACAAGTTTCATCCTTTCTTCATGGATCTTTTCAGCGACGTGGATTGGCACGCCATAACTTTCATACACCTCTACCGACATTTCCATCACATCGGCAAGACCGGCACGTCCCTTGCCGACCGGATGATGAGAAATTACGAGGTCAATCGGTTTCCCGCGTTCATTCATCTGGCTCGCGAGCAGGATTTCGCCTTCCGTGATATCGATCCCAACCAACACCCTCTTTACTTTGGTTTTTCCATCGTCGACATGAATACCGCTATCGAGATAGGGGTTTGATAATTTCTCTTGATCAAATTCCTTTTTTTCTTTTTCGGAAAGTTTTGCGTATTCTTTTTTGGATCTCACGAGATAGCCTTCGACTCCTTTCTTACCGCGCGGGTCGGCGTTAATTCCCATCTTCAGACCCAACGCAAACACCTCTTTCACGCTCAACATAAAATAAAATTTAAACTTTCTCTATCACTAATTTAATTGGCCGCTCATCAATTTTCATTTCTGTTCCTCCCTCACTCTTTATCAATTCGAGCGCCAACACGTTCTTTTTTAATTCCTCGGCCGATTCAATAAAAATTTTCTGAAGCATCTCATCATCCGTCTGATAACGAACGCGAATTTGATCGTTTATGGTCAGTTTTTGTTCCTTGCGCAATTGATTGATGATACGGACAACATCGCGCGTGAGGCCGGCCTTCTTTAGCTCCGGAGTAATCTCAGTGTTGAGCGAAACTTTTATTTTTTCATCCTCTTTCGTGATCCAGCGCGGGTCAGCGGCGCCACCGGTCATGATTCTGTTTACATTAAGCTCATCAGCAATTATCACCATTGCTCCTTCGGACATTTTTTGATTCACGATTGAGAATTCACCAAGTACCTGCCTGACCTTGATGCCGGCCTCGGCCCGCAGCGACAACCCAAGCTCAACAATCTTTTGGATCAGCCTCATCTCTTCCATAATTTTCATATCAATCTTAGCCGCTTTCGGCCACTCCTGAAGGTGAACGCTTCCCGCTTCGTTATTATTTCCTCTTACCGCGCCAAATACCTTCTCCGCGATAAACGGCGTAAACGGCGCCATGACTTTTGCCAATGTCTCCAACACTTTACCAAGAGTAGTATAGGCATTCTCCCTGTCTTCGATATCATCACCCTTAAACCGGTCACGCGAACGACGAACATACCACTGCGAAAGTTCCGTAATAAACTCAACGATCGGACGACTGGCTTCATTTAATTTATATGCTTCCATGCTCTCCGTGACATTTTTTACGAGCAAATTAAGTTTTGCTAAAATCCACCGATCTAAAATATTTTTTGAATTGGAAGATTTTTTCAAGAGTTGATTATGAGGATCGATCGTTGCTCCAAACATCGAATAAAATTCGAGGACATTATAAAGCGTGTTCACGACCTTATTATACATTTCCCTTACGCCATTTTCAGAAAAATATAACGCCTCCGCCTCCATCACCGGCGAAGAAACCAAATAATACCGCACTGCGTCCGCGCCGTATTTATCAATCATAATCTCCGGGTCGGGATAATTTTTCAATCTTTTGCTCATCTTTTTGCCGTCCTCCGCGAGCACAATGCCGTTTACAATCACATTCTTGAAAGCCGGAACACTATGCTTCACGGGGATAGCCGGTTTTTTGCCGTTGGTTAGGGCGGTGGCCAAAATATGCAAAGTATAAAACCAACCGCGGGTCTGATCCTGTCCTTCGGCGATAAATTCAGCCGGGAATGTTTCCTCGAATTTCTTTTTGTTTTCGAACGGATAATGCATCTCGCCATAAGGCATGCTCCCCGACTCAAACCAACAATCCAGCACGTCCGGAATTCGCCGGAAAGTTTTGCCTTTTTGCGTGATAACCAAATCATCAATCTTGTGCTTATGCAAATCGGAAATTGTTTTTCCGGTTAACTCTTCCAATTCCTTTACACTGCCGACACATAGCAACTCGCCGTCCTCGGCTTCCCACACCGGCAACGGTGTCCCCCAATATCGACTGCGCGAAATCGCCCAATCCCTGGCTCCCTCAAGCCATTTGCCGAACCGGCCTTCTTTAATATGTTCGGGAACCCAATTGATAGCGGAATTATTTTTTAACAATTGGTCTTTCATTCCACTGACTTTCACAAACCAACTGACCGTCGCGAAATTCAAAAGCGGCGTCTCGCATCGCCAGCAATGTGGATAGCTATGTTCAATTTTTTGTTTACTAAATAATTTTCCCTCGCGCGCCAGCCACTTAATAATCTCCACATCCGTCTTGCTCGGATCGTCCTTTGGTTTGACCTCCATGCCAGCGAAACCGCTGACTTCAGGAGCGAATTTCCCTTCGATCGTCACGTGCTGGATGAGCGGCAGGTGTTCGCGCTCGCCGACATTGAAGTCGTCCTCGCCGTAGGACGGCGCGATATGCACTATTCCCGTGCCGTCGGCCGTAGTCACGAAATCGGCAGTGACAATCCGAAAAGCGTTAGCGGTTTCCTTGTAAAACGGAAAAAGCGGTTCATACATCACGCCGACGAGATCGCTTCCTTTGAAGGTGGCTTCTCGGAGATACTTTTTATCTTTAAAAATTTCCTGGATTCGTTCGCGTGCGATCAAATAATTCTCCATCGCTTCATATCGCGCTTCACCGGCTACTTCCTCACCATTCACGGACGGCGCGACTTTGATCAGATCATAATCAATCTCGGGATTTACAGCGAGCAGGACATTGCCGGGCAGAGTCCAAGGCGTGGTGGTCCAGGCCAAAATGACAGTATCCTTTGGAATACCTAATTTGAATGACACGACATTTTCTTCGATTTTGAATTTAGCGACCACCGACAAATCCTTGACATCCTTGTAACCCTGCGTCACTTCGAAATTCGATAGCGGCGTGACGCAACGCGGACAAATATGCATCGGCTTATGACCCTTGTAAATCAAATCACGATCCCAGAGCTGCCGAAAAACCCACCAGACGCTTTCCATGAATGAAATATCCATGGTGCGATAGTCGCTATCCATATTGACCCAGCGGCCAATTCGGCGAATAGTTTTTTTCCATTCCTCGGCATATTTCATTACCGTGGATCGGCACGCTTCATTAAAATTAGCAACACCAAATGACTCAATGTCACGTTTGGTGTTCAAATTTAAATCTTTCTCAATAATATTTTCGATCGGGAGGCCGTGACAATCCCAACCCCATTTGCGTTCCACCCGATAACCCTTCATCGTCCAAAAACGAGGCACCACATCCTTCATGAGCGAAGCCACAATATGTCCATAATGAGGTAGACCAGTAGCAAAAGGTGGGCCATCATAAAAAACGTAACGTTTCTTTTCCGACCGTTCTGAAATTGATTTTTCAAAGGTTTTATCCTTGTCCCAGAACTCCAAAATCTTCTTTTCCTCCTCGTTCGCGTTATACATAATTCAATAAAAAAACACGCCATTAACGTGTTTAGATTACTATATCTTGCCTGATAATGCAATATTTAACCGCATCAAATTCTAATAGAAAACCGCCCTGTTGTATCAACAGGGCGGATGAATGGGAACAAGTCCCTACTTCTGAACAGCGAGAAAGCGGCAATGTTCCAGCCACTTTTCACTGATTTTGATTCTCGTGAACAGATACAGATAGCGCTGATCCGACTCTGACCTATCGAGGTAGGTCACGTAATGGCGACCAATGGGGTCGGTCCAGACGGAGCCGAGAGCGACGATCGGGTAATCCAATTGTTTGGTCGGATATTTTTCCCCGAACGCCAACAGCTGTTCATTTTTCGCCGGCAGAAAACCGAGTCGATCGAGCTTACTGATCGCTTCCTCATCGGTGAGCATGAGGTCAAAATGAACGAGATAAAGCTTAACGTCCACCTTGCCCTTCTTCGCCGTGGCGAAAAAACTCTCAGGCGCGATTTCACTCTCGTTCATGAGGTCATACTTGCCGGCCGCAACCATTTGGCCAACTGAGCGATCGTAATCAACGGTCACGAGGTATGGCTTGAAGGCAAAAGATGATTAAAAGATCTTGTCAATCCAGCGCATATCCACCTGAATAATTTAAGTTTGTCAAACCTCTAAAAAGGTTATATAATATCCGTGTAAATATACACTTTATGCTATATATCGCCTCAGACCACGCCGGATTTGAACTAAAAAAATTTCTCGTCGATCGACTCAAAGATACCCTCAAAACCCCGTTCGAAGATCTCGGCCCTTCAACCTTTGTGAAGGACGACGACTATCCGGATTTTGCGGTAGCGGTCGCGAAGCAAGTTGCAAAAAATAAAGAAAATTTGGGAATTTTAATTTGTGGTTCTGGACAAGGGATGTGCATCGCCGCCAATAAGATAAAAGGTATCCGCGCTATCCTTGGTAGTAGTATAAAAGAAACCGAGATGGGACGAAAAGACAACGACGCCAACATCCTCTGCCTCGCCGCTCGTGTTCTTTCGACGGAACATGCGCTGGCGATCGTAAAAACTTTTTTGAATACTGCTTTCGATAACCAGGAACGAAGAATTCGCCGGCTGGAAAAAATTTCCAAATTAGAAAATAATTTATGACCGCTATCATCCCCGCCATTCTCACGGAGAGTTTCGAGGACCTTCGCCGACAAATCCGTCGTACCGACGGACTTTTCCCCTATCTCCACCTCGATGTTATGGACGGCAAGTTCGTTCACAAAACATCATTTCACGAAGTGGAAAAAATCCCTGAGATCGGCACCGACCTGCAATATGAACTACATCTCATGGTCAACGATCCAATCGCCGAAATGAAAAAGTGGACTCACATCACCCATGTTTTTCGCGTTATCATTCACCGCGAGGCTCCGGCTTCAGTCGAAGATTGTCACGCTTTCGCGAGGGAACATGGTTGGGAGTTTGGCATGGCGCTAAATCCGGATACCCCGCTCGAAGTCGCCATTCCC
>JAKANM010000001.1 GCA_021812425.1 bacterium
CATACCGAATTGGAAGAGCTTTTGTGGCCTTTTTGCGTTCCGGATCAAACCTGCATGAAAATCAATCAATCGTCGTCGGACGCGACATGCGGGAGAGCGGTCCGTTTTTATCCGCGGCGGTGATGCGCGGCATTCAGGACGAAGGGGTAAATATTGTAAATATCGGTTTGACTTCGACGCCGCTTTTTAATTTTACCTGCGCTAATTTCCCGGAACACGCCGGCGGTATCATGGTGACAGCTAGTCATAATCCGGCTGAATACAACGGTTTCAAATTGACGATGGGCAACGGATTGCCGGTCGGACGGGGTAGCGGCATGGAGGCAGTACGCGATCTGGTTGACCGAAATGATTTTGTGGATCAGCCGAAACACGGTGAGATCAAGACCCGTGATGTTTTCCCGGAATATTTGGAGCGATTGTTTGAATTGGTGACGCCGGACATGATAAAGCCGCTGAAAATTGTCATTGATGCCGGAAACGGCATGGCGGATGTTACTTTTCCAAAAATTTTGAAACATTTACCGGTCGAGACGACCTATCTGTTCCTTGAGCCAGATGGACGTTTCCCGAACCACGAAGCCAATCCTCTCAAAACTGAAACTTTGCAGGCGCTGCAAAAAAAAGTAGTTGAAATGAAAGCAAATTTCGGATTTGCTCTCGATGGCGACGCTGACCGCATCGGCCTTGTCGATGAGAAAGGGCAGATCGTGCCGGCTTCGATCGTTGGCGCCTTGGTTGGTCTTGAAGTTTTGCAGACGCACCGTGGCGCCCGCATGCTCTATGATTTGCGTTCGAGCGCGATCGTGAAGGAAGCTTGGGAAGCGGCTGGCGCGACCACGGAGATGTGCATGGTCGGACACGCTCTCATCAAAAAAATGATGTCGAAGACCAAAGCTGACTTCGCGAGTGAACTTTCCATGCATCTTTATTATGCTGATCTTTTTAACTTGGAATCATCTGATCTTTCTCTGCTTTATATCATGCAGATGCTTTCGCGCGAAGGCCGACCGCTGAGTAGTATTGTTAAGCCGTTTCAGAAATATTTTCATTCCGGAGAAATAAATTTTAAAATTACTGACAAGGAAGCGGTCTTGAAAAAGCTTGAAAAGAAATACACTTCAAAAACAAATGTAATCTCGCATCTTGACGGACTTTGGGTGAAGACTCCGTGGGGGATGGTCAGCGTTCGGTCCAGCAACACCGAACCGGTGCTTCGATTGAATCTGGAGGCTGGTTCAGAGGAAAAAATGGAAGAAGAATTGGCAAAAATTGAGAAGATTATCAATTCGGCTGGCTAGAATAGCTTAGTTTAGCCAAAAAAGATTTGATTCGATCATAAATCGCTTGACAAACAAGCGTTTTTTTGATATAATTCGGCGCCGTTGTTTTTAGGGAAGTACTTGTCGGCGCATAGGGTGCCGGCGAGATTTGCTCATTTCGAAAGGAGATTTTCATGAAGACTGCCACCGAAGAATCGAAAGCCGCTCCGAAAGAGTCCGTCACGAACGAACAACCGGGCGTGGTGGAGCCCAGCTTGATCGATGATCCCGATTACGAGTTCGATCTCGACGGCTACCCGCCCGTGAAGTCGCCGGACATGCCGGACGGCGGCGGCTTCTAGGCCGAAACAACGCAAAAAACCCGTTCCTGACGAAGATGTCAGGAACGGGTTCTTCTTTTATACACAAAAACGGCAATTAAACACTCATCTCCCGCAATCGTTTTATCCGCTCATCAAGCGGCGGGTGAGTGGAAAACAGATTCATGACGGAGTTTGATTTGAACGGGTTGGCAAGGAACAGGTGCGCGGTGGCGGGCGTGGCGCGCTGAAGTGGAAGGTTTTCCGTTCTTATTTTTTCGAGGGCGTTAGCCAGTCCTTCTGGAAATCTAGTGGCGAGCGCTCCGGAGGCATCCGCGAGGTATTCGCGGCGTCTCGAAATTGCAAGTTTGATGAGCTCGGCGATGATCGGAGAGAGGATCGCGAGGACGATCCCGATGACCATGAAGATTGCTGCGAGCTGTCCGCTATTTTCACTATCACGGCGCCGAGCGCCAAACCAAAATTGACTGCGTAGGAAAATTTGCGCCATGATTGAGATCGCGCCGACGAGCACTGCCACAAGAGTCATAAATCTGATGTCGAAATTTTTTACATGCGACAGTTCGTGAGCGATAACGCCTTCCAGTTCTTCATTTTTTAATTTTTCAATCGCGCCGCGCGTGATGGCGATCGAGGCGAGAAGCGGTTCGCGTCCGGTGGCAAAGGCGTTGATGGCCGGATCATCAATAATATAAATTTTTGGAACTGGCAGGCCGGTGGCGATGCTGAGATTCTCCACCAAGTGGTAGACGTATTTATTTTCTTCTTCAGAAATCGCCCGCGCGCCACTTGCCAGAAGCGCGATTTTGTCGCCCTGATAATATGAAATCAGCGTGCTAAAAAACGAAATAATAATCGCGATCCAAACCCCGGCATACGAGGTATCGCCCTCAGCTCGGCTAAAAACAAACCCTAGCCCAATGATGATCACGATGAAGAGCGTCATCAAAATTACCGACCGGCGTTTGTTGGCAGTGATTTCGCTGTACATAATTAGAACTTCACCCGCACGCTTTGCTTTTCATTTTCCTGAGCGGCGAAGAATTCGAAGGCGGTGAATTTCAAGGCGTTGGCAAAAATGTTGGTCGGAAAAATTTGGATTTTGGTGTTGAAGTCTCGGACGTTGCCATTATAGAAACGCCGCGCGGCTTGAATTTTATTTTCCGTGTCGGAAATCTCATCTTGTAGCTGGAGGAAATTCTGACTAGCTTTCAGCTCCGGATAATTTTCACTGACCGCGAAAAGGGTTTTCAGGGTGCCGGAGAGCTGGTTCTCAGCGGCCTCTTTTTCTTTCAAGCTGGCGTCCGGGTTTTTGCTGACATTCATGGCGGCGGCGCGCGCTTCCGTCAGTTTTACCAAAGTTTCGCGTTCATGCGTCATATAACCCTTTACGGTTTCGACGAGATTTGGGATCAGGTCGTAGCGTCTCTTTAGCTGGACATCGATATCGCTGGCGGCTTCGGCCACGCGATTTTTACTTTGGATTAGACCGTTGTACATGGCGATAATCCAGAGAATGATCGCCACTATGATTGCGACCAGGATTAGTGTTGGACTCATAGATTTAATGATTATGATTATTTTAATTGAAAGGCTTCACATTATTGCGAAGATAGTATATAATGGGGAAAGGTTTTTTACAAGATTTTGGCTGTGTTTACATTGATTATTTTTATTGCAGTGCTCGCCGTCCTGGTTCTATCCCACGAATTTGGGCATTTTATTGTTGCCCGAAAAAATGGAATCACAGTAGAGGAATTTGGGTTTGGTTTTCCGCCGCGCCTCATCGGTATCCGCCGGGTGAAATTTGGTGGGAAGGCAAGTTGGCAGATTATCTGGAACAAACGCCAGCTCGAGCAAACTCTGGAACATCACTCTGGCACGATTTACTCGATCAATTTGATCCCGCTTGGTGGCTTTGTGAAAATAAAGGGGGAAAATGCCGACGCGGACATTGCCAATGACCCTGATAGTTTCAGCGTGAAGAAAACCTGGCAAAAGGCTTTGGTGCTGGTCGCTGGGGTCGCGATGAATTTTCTCCTGGCCGCGGTGCTGATTTCGGTCGGTTATATGATCGGGATGCCGGCCGTTGGAGACGAGGTTGGTTCGAACAGCAAACTTGAAGTAGTTGAAACTATGGCCGGCAAGCCGGCTGCCGTCGCCGGTATTGTGGCCGGAGACAAAATTATAAAAATCGATAATATTGAACACGCCTCGGTTCCGGAGTTTCAAAAATATGTCGACGGGCATCGCACGGCCAGCGTCGCCTTTACCATCGAGCATGAAGGAAAAATTATCGTGAAGAATATTCAGCCGGCTTCGATTGGTAACGGCAGGTTTGGCATCGGCGTCGCGATCGAGGCGGTCGGAAATATTCAGTATCCGTGGTACCGCGCGATTTTCGAGGGGTTTGTCACTGCCGGAAAATATTTTGTGATGATTATCATCGGACTCTGGACTCTGGTTCGTGGGCTTTTCGTTGGCGCTTCGATGGAGAGCGCGGTCGCCGGGCCGGTCGGCGTCGCGGTTTTGACTGGGCAAGCGGCGCGTATGGGATTTGTCTATCTTCTCCAACTAACGGCGATTTTATCGCTCAATCTCGCGGTCATCAACATCCTTCCGATCCCGGCGCTCGACGGTGGTAGGTTGCTTTTTGTCCTGTGGGCCAAGTTTTTCCGACGTCCGGTAAATCCTCACACCGAACAGATTATTCACACGATTGGTTTTGTTCTTCTGATTTTTTTGGTTATAATGGTGACAGTGAAGGACATCGGTAATAATTTTAAGTTTTAATTATGCCTTTAGACGTTGAAAAATTTGAGTCCGAAGCGCTAGTCGCGATAGCGGAGGCGAAAGACCGGGCCGCTCTCGAAGAAGTGGAGAATAGACTCCTCGGGAGGAAACAGGGTGAATTTACTCTTTTGATGCGCGGACTCTCCGAATTGGCCGCTCCGGAAAAAAAATCCGCCGGCGCGCGCCTGAATGAATTGAAGGGGAAGCTTGTCGAAGCCGTGAACCAGAAACGCGCCGCGCTTGAGAGCGCCGCCTGGGAGCAAATTTCGGAAACTGAAAAAGTAGATCTTACCGCTCCGGCCTTGCCGCCTAGGAAATCCGGTCATTTTCATCCGAGTACTTTGGTTCAGCGCGATCTCGAAAATTTATTTACCTCGATGGGTTTTGCCGTGCTTGATGGTCCGGAAGTCGAGAGTGATTATTATAATTTTTCGGCGCTAAATATCCCGGAGACTCATCCGGCCCGCGAACTGCAGGATACTTTTTATATCAAAGGACATAATAATTGGGTGATGCGCACTCACACTTCGCCGATGCAAGTCCGGGCGATGCAGAAATATGGCGCGCCGCTTCGCGTCGTCGTCCCGGGGAAGTGCTATCGCAATGAAGCGACTGACGTCCGTCATGAACATACTTTTTATCAATTTGAAGGGTTGGTGGTAGATGAAGGGATAAATTTTAGTCACTTGAAAGGCGTGCTTGAAATTGTGGCGAAGCATCTCTATGGCGAGAAGACCGAAGTGCGACTCAGGCCGAAATATTATCCATTTGTCGAGCCGGGCGTGAACGGCGAAGTAACTTGTTTTACCTGCGCCGGCAAGGGTTGCCGACTTTGTAAAAATTCCGGCTGGTTGGAAGTGTTTGGCGCGGGCATGGTGCATCCCAATGTTTTGATTGAAGGGAATATTGATCCCCAAAAGTACACCGGTTTTGCGTTCGGATTCGGACTCACTCGCCTCGTGATGTTGAAATATGGTATCGATGACGTGCGCCTGCTTGAGAGTGGGAACATGAAGTTTTTAGAACAGTTCTAGTATCTAGCATATGAAAGTTTCCTTCAATTGGTTAAAAGATTACGTTAAACTTCCGGACTCCATTTCTCCGGAAGCGGTTGCGGAACAATTAAAATTGAGCACAGTCGAAGTGGAGAGCGTGGAAAATCTCGGTGTGCAACTAGAAAATGTCGTCGTCGGAAAAATTTTGAATTGTGGTCCGCATCCCGACGCCGATAAACTAAAAGTTTGTGAAGTTGACCTAGGAACAGAAAAAACTTCGATCGTCTGCGGCGGCAGTAATGTGGCCGAAGGTATGCTGGTGGCGGTCGCGAAGATCGGCGCCAAAGTAAAATGGCACGGTGAGGGCGAACTCGTGACGCTGGAGAAAGCAACTATTCGCGGCGTTGAATCGAGCGGTATGATCTGTGGCGCGGATGAGATCGGCCTCGTATGGTTCTTTCCAAAAAAAGATGAAAAAGAAATTGTTGATCTTACCAAATTAAAATTTAAACCCGGTACGCCGTTGTCTGAAGCTCTGAAGCTGAACGACGCGATTTTTGAAATTGATAACAAGTCATTGTCTAATCGTCCCGATCTTTGGGGTCATTATGGAATCGCGCGGGAAGTGGCGGCGCTTAACAGTCGCGCGGTTGTTCCTTATACTGTCGCGGCGATAAAACCGGGCAAGGGTGTGATCAAAGTCGAAATCGAAAATGCTGAAAATTGTTCGCGTTATATGGCGGTCGCGGTGGAAGGGGTTACTGTCGGGCCTTCGCCGGTTTGGCTTCAGCAGAAACTTGTCGCCGTCGGCCAGCGTCCGATAAATTCCGTGGTTGATATCACAAATTTTGTCATGCTTGATCTTGGTCAGCCTCTGCATGCTTTTGACGGAAAAATTTTACAGGCTGAAAGCGGAGGGTATGCGGTCGGCGTGCGCGGCGCGAAGCCTGGCGAAAAGTTTATCACACTCGATGAAAAGGAACGTGTTCTGCCGGAAGGAGCCCTGCTTATAACTTCATCTGACAAGCCGGTAGCGATTGCCGGTATTATGGGCGGGCTCGACAGTGGAGTCCAGATCAGTACCGCGACGGTCGTTTTCGAGGCGGCCAATTTTAACGCGGCATTAATCAGAAAAACTTCCACTGCGCTTGGTCTGCGCACCGACGCCTCGGCTCGGTTTGAAAAAAATCTTGATCCCAGTCTGTGTGAAATGGCGTTGGCTAAGGCGGTTAAGCTGTTGCTTGAAATTTCCCCCGGCGCAAAAGTTGCCACGAAGATTGCTGACGCCGGTACCGTCAAAGAGTTAAAAGGTTCGTTTGAGGTCAAGGCGGATTTTTTCACGCGTAAGATCGGCGTTAAAATTCCGAAAAAAACCATCATCGAAATTTTGGAATTACTAGGCTTTACGGTGAAATCAAAAGAAGTATCATTTCAGATTGGCGTGCCCAGCTGGCGCGCGCGCGATATTGATTGTCCGGAAGCGATTGTGGAGGAAGTTCTGCGTATTTACGGTTATCAAAATATTCCCGGTAGTTTGCCGGCATTTTCTATCACACCGCCGGAGGAAAATAAATTACGGACGATTGAGCGAAGATTTAGTGATATTTTGGTGGAGGAACTTTCCTGTACTGAAGTGTATAATTATTCTTTCGTGAGCGCGGAGAATATCAAAAATCTTGGCGATGATGCTTCCAAATATTTAGAATTAGACAATCCTCTCTCCAAAGAGAGGCCGTTCCTGCGCCGGCACCTGCTGAACAATTTACTGGAAAATGTTAAAAGGAATATTGATAATTATTCCGAACTTAGGTTATTCGAAATCGGCAGGAAATTTTTACCGGAACTTTCCGGTCAGAGAGCCAGACAAAATAGCGACGAGCTTCTGCCGCGTGAAGTGAATTGGCTGACAGCGGTATTTGCCGGCAAGAAAAACAGGAATTTTTTTGCTGAGGCAAGGGGAGCCGCGGAAGCGATTTTTCGTGAATTGAATTTGGAATTAAAATTAGAAGTGCCGAAGAAACTGGCGCCTTGGTTACATCCGGCGCGTTCCGGCAATATCACGGTCGCGGGAAAGTACGTTGGTTCAATATTTGAGCTTCATCCAAAGACCTTAAAGAATTTTAACCTAGACTGTTCGGTCGCGGCGTTGGCTTTGAATTTGGACGAGCTGATTGCTTTCTGCGGTCATGAAGAAAAGTATGAACCGATTCCAGAATTTCCGGCTGTGGAGAGAGATTTGGCGTTCGTGATCGAGAAGCAAGTTTTGAATACTGATATCATTCGCGAGATGTTGGGACAGAGTGATTTGTTGAGGAAGGTTGAGTTGTTTGATGTCTATGAAGGGGTGAATTTGCTCGCTTCAAAGAAGAGTGTAGCTTACCGTTTGACTTTTGTTCACCCGGAACGAACGCTGACTACAAGTGAGGTTAACGAGGTAGTGGAAAAAATTAAAAATTCTTTTGAAAGTAAATGGGGTGTGGAGTTCCGGTAGAGGGTGTGGTATAATGTAGGTATTAATTTATTCTTAAAGGGGGGTAATATGTTACAAACAAAAGATATTCTATATCTCGTAATCTCATTTTGTATAGTTTGGATTACGGTTTTTCTGTGTTGGACTTTTTACTATGTCATGCGGTTGCTCCGAAACGCCAATCAGATTACGGAGGAATTTCGTAGTCGGTTGCAGGTTTTGACCGAGACCATCAACTATGTTCGGGGTAAGGTTGAGCACATGTCCGGACTAATGACCGTTCTTAGCGGTGGACTATCTGAGTATGTTAAAAAAACAGTGACAAAAAAAGCCAAGCAATGGGTTGATGAGGGGGCGGACAAATTTGATGAAACAGCAAAAGACGCGGTTGAGAAAGCGGTCGAGGCCACGGCGGCGAAAATGAAAAAGGCCGCGCACAAATTAAGGAAGTAGATTTTTTAAAAAACCATCCGCCAGGGTGGTTTTTTTTGTTCCTTTTACTTGTCGTATCGATGGGGTATCAACCCTTGCCAAAACACCTTTTTTTTGCTACTGTCTAAAAAGGAATATTCTTTGAAAATTCACGAAAAGCCAATAACTACGCAATCACACCGAGGTCAAAATGTCGTCTGGAGCCCGAAAGATTTACGTTATTTCCGACCTGCATTTGGGGGCCGGCGTTCACAGCTCGTGGAAGGAAAGCATGCACGAGATGTTCAAGTCTCATCCGGCCGGCCTCGACTTCAGGGATACCAGCGAAGATAAAGTTCTGGATCCAGTTTTTCACGATTTCATCCACTGGGTCGTGAGCAACCACGAGGACGAAGATGTCTGCCTGAGATTTCTCGGCGACACTTTCGACCCTCTTGCCGTGGAACTTGACGGCCGCGCGGACTTCCCGCAATACGAGGGAGATGATGTTCTCAGATTTCAGAAAATTGCCGCCGGACATCCGGAGTTCATTGTGGCCTTGCGATTTTTTTGCGAGCAGCCGCGCAATTACGTGGAATTTGTCCCAGGCAATCACGATTTGTTCCTGGCTTGGCCAGTAGTCCAGACGGAAGTTGTGAAGTTGATTTCGCCGGATCATCCTGAGCGCGTGCGATTTCTGACTTCGCTGGCGGAAGATGGTGTGTATTTCGAACACGGCGCCACCGAGCCGCACAATCGGTTCGATCTCATCCTGAAAAAAAACATCATTGAAGAGGTCGGCCCCTTGAGTGGTGAGGTTCGAAGGACGCTCGACGTCACGCAAGGTCACTATCTCAGCCGCGGCCTCGCAAACCCGCTCATGCTGATAGACTTTTTGATCGAGCGGATGCACATCCATGGTTTTGTTTGGTTGGATATTTTGCTCCATCCTTTCCGACGGCCGTGGTACCGCTGCCGATCATTCGTATTCGTGCTGGTGGCGGCCTACCATCTCACCAAGATCTTTATTTTTCATTCGCTTTCCACCCTCCGACACATGAGGACGAAAAGTGGGTTCATGAAGATCCTCAAGGTCCTCTGGTGGACAATTACCGGCGCGATTGACGGCACTACTACGAAGGCGCGCGCCGAAAGGTACCTCCGCGAACACGATGAAACAGACGTCGTGGTCCTGGGTCACGAACATAGTCCAGGGGAAGAGCTTCTCCATATCGGCAATCGACCGAGGAAGTATTTCAACGTCGGGGCATGGATACAGATGTGGGAACGCCGCGTGCCGTCGCCGTCGGAGCTGACCTGGAAGAGATTTCATCGATTGCAAGGTTTACTGCTTTTCCTCCGAGATTTGTTTCAGAGTCCGGAGCTCGTCTCGGTGATGCTCTTCCCGGTTCTCGTGGTCAGCCACGATGAGAAGGGGGAGCGCGGAGTCAGATTCATGCGTTGGGACTCCGAGGGAAAAGAGATCAGGGATTTCACCGATCAGTAAGTAAGGAGTTTTCAGAAGGGGCCTAAACCGCCCCTTCTTCTTTTTTATTGATTTCGTGATAGTTATCGGGTAAGATAGGGCCATATGAATTTTGTTCATCTCCACGTTCACTCGCATTATTCGCTCCTCGACGCCTTGCCTAAAATTAACAATCTTGTTAAAACGGCCAAGGCTGGAGGGTTCACGGCTCTGGCCCTGACCGATCACGGCAATTTGCACGGCGCGATTGAATTTTACGAAGCCTGCCAGGCGGCTGGCATAAAACCTATTCTCGGCGTTGAGATTTATACCACGCCCTACAGTCTTGATGATAAAAATATTGCTGAACATAAACAATATCATCTTGTTTTGTTGGTAAAAAATTATACCGGCTATCGCAACCTGATGAAGTTGGTCTCGTTCGCGTATCTGGACGGGATGAGGGGGAAACCGCTCGTGGACCGGGCGCGGCTTAGTCAGTTTCACGAAGGGTTGATCGCGCTTTCAGGATGTATCGAAGGAGAAATTCCGACAATTTTGAAAAAGGAAAATAATTTTGAAAAAGCCGCGAAGGTCGCTTTGGAAATGCAAGAAATTTTTGGTTCTGAAAATTTTTATTTGGAACTGAACGATCTGCCGGCCTTAGAAGGGCAAATGGAAGTCAATGAACAGCTGATCAAGTTGGGAAAAGAAAAAAATATTCCACTGGTCGTGACGCGTGACGCGCATTATCTGGAGCGCGATGACGCGGAGGCGCAGGATATTATGACTTGCATTCGCGACGGCCACACGCTCGACGAACCAAATCGCGCCTCCATGCAGAGCGTTGATTATTCTTTTGCTTCTGCGAAAGAAATTATCGGTCGTTTTAAGCATTGTCCGGAGGCGGTCGAAAATACAGTAAAGATAGCGGACAAGGTTGATCTTAAAATTGAATTAAACAAATGGCATTTTGCGGCGTTAGATATTCCGGACGGAAAAACTGCCGACGAGTATCTTCGCGAACAAACATACGAACGTCTTGCGAAGTTAATTGAGATTACCGAGGAAGTAAAAAATCGCGTTGAGTATGAACTTGGTATTATCACCAAAAAAGGTTATTCACCGTACTTTATTGTCGTCGCTGATTATGTTCAATACGCCCGTACCCATGGAATTGTTGAAACAACCCGCGGCTCGGCGGCCGGCTCACTAGTTTCGTATGCGATGGGGATCGTGACTGTTAATCCGTTATTTTTTAAATTGCCATTTGAACGCTTTCTTAATCCATTCCGCCCCAGTCCGCCTGATGTTGACGCGGATTTTGCCGACGACCGCCGCGATGAGATGATCGATTATGTGACCAAAAAATATGGCGCCGACAAGGTAGCGCAGATTGTGACGTTCGGTACGATGGCAGCGAGAGGCAGTATTCGCGATGTCGGTCGCGCGCTTGGCTACAGCTACTCTTTTTGTGATCAGGTTTCCAAACTAATTCCATTTGGCGCGCAAGGTTTTCAAATTACGATTGCCAAAGCATTGGATCTTGAGCCGGAATTAAAAAAATTATACCAGAGCAATGATCAAGTTAAACGCCTCCTTGATCTCGCGCAGAAAATTGAAGGCTGCGCGCGGCATACTTCGATGCATGCGGCCGGTGTTGTGATTTCACCAACGGCATTGACGGATTTTACTCCTCTGCAACGTGAAGCGGGCGGAGAAAAAATTGTCACGCAGTATGAATTTCATGATGTTGAGTCGGCTGGATTATTGAAGATGGATTTTCTCGGTATCAGAAATTTGTCTATTTTGGCGCATGCGGTCGAGATCGTGCAGAAAACTACCGGCACAAAAATTGACATTCATCATCTCGATCCCTGGGACGATAAAAAAACTTATGAAATGCTGGCGAGGGGAGAAACGATTGGTGTCTTCCAGCTTTCTGGTTCCGGCATGACGCGATATTTGAAAGAACTGAAGCCGGCTAGTATTTTCGATATTATGGCGATGGTCGCGCTGTTCCGTCCCGGTCCAATGGAGTCGATTCCGGATTATATTCGTCGTAAAAATAATCCGGAGCGAATTGAATACCTTGATCCCCGCATGAAGGATTACCTTGATCAATCGCTCGGCCTGATTGTTTATCAGGATGATGTGCTTCTCACCGCCATCAATCTCGCCGGCTATAACTGGGAAGAAGCCGACAAGTTCCGCAAAGCCATGGGTAAGAAAATCCCTGAGGAAATGGCAAAACAAAAAGAAAAATTTTATAAGGGTTGCCGCGAAATTGGCAAGTTATCTGATTCAAAAATTAACACTTTGTGGGAGCGCATTGAACCGTTCGCGGCTTATGGTTTCAACAAAGCTCACGCCGCGAGCTATGGGGTCGTGGCCTACCAGACGGCTTACATGAAGGCAAATTTCCCGATACAGTACATGACGGCGGTCATGATCGCCGAGAGTGGCGACATTGATAAAGTTCCGGCAATCATCCATGAATGCAAGCGCATGGGCGTCAAGGTTTTGCCGCCGGACATCAATGAAAGTTTCAAAAATTTTGCCATGATCCAGACGGAAGGCGGCGGCGCTCATATCCGTTTCGGTCTGAATGGCATAAAAAATCTCGGTGAACATATTGCCGAAGTTATTTATCGTGAGCGCAAGGAACATGGTAAATACACCAGTCTTGATGATTTACTTTCACGCGTGCATGATAGGGATTTAAATAAAAAATCTCTTGAAAGTTTGATCAAGTGCGGCGCGCTAGATGATTTTGGTTATGACCGCGGAGTATTGCTCGGGAACATCGATAATTTATTGTCATACGTGAGGGAACACCAGGAGAAAAATAATACCGCGAAAAAACAGCATTCATTATTTGCCGGCAGTACGATTGATGTGGCGACTAAAGTTAGATTGGTTCCCGCGCCCAAAGCGACGTCCGCCGACAAACAACATTGGGAAAAAGAATTGCTTGGCCTTTATGTTTCGTCGCATCCGTTTGCCGCTTATCAAAAAATTCTGGAAAATGTTTTGACGACAGTCCATGATCTGCCGGGTGTGGGAAGGAAACAGTGGGCAGTGGTGGGCGGCGTAATCGAAAGCATGAAGAAAAAAATTACGCGCGCTGGCAAGGCGATGATGTTCGTGACCGTTCAGGATGTGACCGGCAGTTTGGAATTGCTCGTTTTTCCGAAAACTTATGAGACAACTAAAAATGTTTGGGCCGAGGGCAGAACGGTGTGCGTCGTCGGTCGTACCGGGGATGAGGAAGGGGATGAGAAACTTTTTGTCGAAAGGGCGTATGAGATAACTGACGAAAATGTGCGGGAGATCAGAAGTCAGATGGCCAACGTCGGATCAGCAAATATTTTCAACCACGCTGATGACTTTGATAAAAAATCCGGGCCTCAGGCAGAGACCGAGGATATTTTTGAGATCACGATTTCTTCCGAACTTTTGAAAAAGAAATCAGACGCCATCAAGGAAATCCTAAAAAAATATCCGGGGTTGAGTAAGGTTTATCTGAAGGTAGGAGATAAAAAAATCAAAACTAGCTTTAGTGTGGAAAATAAAGACCAACTTAGGAATGATTTGGAGAAAATTCTTTTTGTTTAGTTATCCACACTGACTCGAGCACATTTATTCTTCTTGTGTTATAATTTCGGCGCAAAGTTGGGTTTAATCCCGTTGCAAGGGAATTTTTTAAAATTTTGTCTATGATAACCAAACAAAAAATCAGTATCGGATTAGCGGGTCTTCTTGGCTTTGCCCTCCTCACGTGGCTGGGTTCAGTGGTATACAACGAATACAAAAGTTATGAGTGGCAGAAGCGGACCGATGCCATGCAGGAGGCGATGGTTGGTCCGTATCGCACGGACACTTACGGGGGCAAAACTCCTGAGGAAACCTGGGCGATGTTCCTCGAGGCGTTGAAGAAGAAGGATGTAGAGTTGGCGAGTAAGTATTTTGAAGTGGAAAGACAAGCTGAGTGGAAAAATACGTTAAATACAACTCTGAATGCGGATAAATTGGACATGGTAATTAAAAATCTGTCTTCTAATTTAGAAAGGGATACAAATGTTTCGACCCCAGAAAAGGTATATTACAGTTATACTTTTATAGACCGGACGTCAGGAAAAAAGCTAAAAAATTCATTGGTTTTTTCTTTGAATCAATACACGAAGGTTTGGAAAATTTCTGTCCTATAATTTATGAATAAATACCCCGCAACGGTTGGAAAAGTTTTAACAGGCGCATTGTTGTTTTTTTTGTTTAATTTTAATACCGTCAATTCTCCGGTATTAGCGTATGATACAAATTATGCTCATCCAGCCCTGACCGAGGAGGTCGTCAAATTATTTAATGGCAAAAGTTCATCCAACGAAAAAATTAAAAGTGAAGAAATAAATTGGTTAAAACAGGGAGCGATTGAGGAAGATGAACCGGCCCGCTGGATTAATCATTTTTATGATCCGGTTCATCATGTTGGGTGGACAGGCAAGCACTTTGGTCGTCTCACTCCCGAGGACGGCTACAAGGAGGGCGCTGATCTTGCGCCGAAGCCGGCCCTAGCATCTATTGATTGGGCGACCAATCAGACGTATCAGGCGGCATACGGCCGTCAGTATGGTAATCAGACCTGGCAAAAAGCACTCAAATCCTATCTTGATGGCGATAAACAAACAGCTTTCCTGGCGCTCGGGCATGTTTTGCATCTTATCGAAGATGCCTCAGTGCCTGATCATACACGTGATGATTCTCATACTGGGATTTACGGTGATCCCGGTTCGCCTTATGAATTATATTCTGCGGATTTCACTCAGTATAACAGATCGGGTGTCGCTAGTGAGTTACTTAATAAAAATACCAACCTGTATAGTTTTTTAAAAATTCAAGATGCATTTGAACGGCTTGCTAATTATTCTAATAATAACTTTTTTTCTGAGGATACGATTAACAACGATGATTTTTCACTACCAAACATGAATTTTCTAGAGATTCGAGATAAGGATGGGTCAAATTATCTATATGATAAAAATGAAAAAATATATCTAGCACAGAAGAATAATGACGTTGGTTTCGTTGGTAAAGATGTCAGGAAGTATACCGTAGATGACGGCCGCTTCGTCCTCCCTTCCTATCGCGAACACCTATTCCCAGAGGCAGTGTTAACGGGAGCCAGCGTGCTCGAGTTATTTTTCAAAGAGGTAGAGAAATATCGTGTTCATCCTGAGCTCATGGAGCCGATCGTGTCAGACACCAATGCTCCTATTTTGGCTACGATTGCTCAGTTACCTGTTCGCACGATTATTAAGCTTTGTGATAGTGGGTCGTTTTGCAAAACCGTGGCAAATGCAGTCGACGGTGTTAGGATCAACGTTCAAAGCACCGTGGCATCATTGTTGGATCAAGTAAAAAATAATGTCAATTTGACTTGGTTTTCAAGTCCGCCTCTAAGCAACTCGAACGCGACTATCGCACCGGTTCTGCCTGCGCTCGCCAGCCCGGTTACCGAAAAACCCAAACAGCCATTTGTTCCGTTAGCTAATATCATAGAGGAATCGACCTCGAAAACGATCTCAGCGCTCGCGGCAGAACAGCCTGTCGTCAAAGCTCCAGTCGTACCGACAATTTCTCCAACTGTTCCTAAACCACCCGCGCCAAACCCAGTCGTTAGCAAGTCGATTGTTTTCTATCCGGCGTCTTCGATAGCGGATTCGACCCCAATACCAGCGCCCACTGCCGGGACTGCTATTCAAAATTCTGCGCCCGTGTCTGTCGGGTCTGCTTCTCCGGCGCCGGCTTCGGGCGATCCGACGGTTGAAACTCCGGTTACGCCCGTCACGACAAGCACGCCGACCTCCACTCCTGCTCCGATAATTATTTCACTCAATCCTCCGACAATCGACCAAACCTCACCGATATACACCTCCTCGACCGTGGCGCTCACTGGAACATTTAGTAGCAACACGATTTTCGTGTCAGCATACGAATCGGTGGGCGATGGCGTTTATCCGTCGACTACATCAGTTTTGTTGTCGTCGTCAACCTGGCAATTTGTCGTAAATTTAAAACCCGGTCTAAATTATTTTTATTTTCAAGCCTCCTCTACAAACGCGACTTCTACCCTGGCTGGTCCGGCGGAGATTATTTTTGATCTTGATCCGCCGCGTAACCCTATGATTGGTTTGTCCGCGGTCGATACTAATTTGCAAATTTCTTTAACCAGTACCGATCAGTTTTCTCCGCAGATTTTTTATGATGTTGATTACCGCACTTCTACCGATTGGCAAGCGGTCGCTATCAGAAGTCAGAGCTCGACTTTCACGATGCCAAGCGTTCGCGGTCAAACATATTTTGTCCGTTCAAGAGCTTATGACGCGTTAAATAATGTTTCAGATTGGAATACTAGCTCAATATATATTAATTGGAGTCAGGAAGTGGTGATAAACGAAGTGGCCTGGGCCGGAACTTCATCGCTCTATCCATATGATGAGTGGTTCGAGCTCTACAATAATACCGACCAGCCCATCGACCTTAAGGACTGGAAAATTTTGGTATCAGGAAAACAAATTTCCTATAACAAAATTAATAACAGCGTCATTGCTCCGCGTGGATATTTTCTTCTAAAGCGTTCCCGCGATGACAGTATCTACAATATCCCGGGTGACGTAATTTATTCGCTTTCGGGCGGATTCGGTAATCAGGGAGAGAAATTAGAAATTTTCAAACCGACCGGTGAAAAAACTGATGAGGTGGATTGTTCCAAGGGTTGGTTTGCCGGTGACAATACGCTGTACCGCACCATGGAGAGAATTAGTACGACGGCGGCTGGCAACATTCCTACCAATTGGCAGAGTAACGGAGGTCCGCGTCCGCTCGCGAGGACCTACAATGGTGGTCCCATCTTTGGTTCGCCTCGGCAGAGTAATTTTGGCAACATTGATCTGAATGGTAGCCAACTTGAAATTACGCGCACTCTTACCAAAGAAAACAATCCGTATGTATTGGAGGGATATATTATCCCAGCTGGTTACACTTTGAATATCGCTCCGGGTGTGGTCGTGAAAGCTAATTATTCATGGTCTAATTTTAACGTTCTTGGTAATCTGATCGTCGGAGAGGAAAACGGCGAGCCGGTGACATTGACCTCAGGTCGCGATACTAATTTTTCCGATCCCAAATCCGCCATGGTAGTAGGGAGTTGGTCCACCACCACCCCGTCTGCGAAAGATTGGCAGGGTTTTAGGTTCCGTCCCAGCTCCACCGGTAAATTTTACAGTGCGAATATTCGGTTTGCGGGGAAAGAATTTTTCATGGACGGATATATTTATACAACTTCAGTTTCGGAAGCTATTCACGCTGAAAATAGCGACCTTACCATAAAAAATTCAAAGCTAAGTAATAACGGAGCGGTTGCCTTGCACGCGGAGAACAGCAGTGTGAGTGTTTCGGGGAGCAAATTCGACAGCGGGGACAGGGCTATTGAAGCGTTGGGGAGTCAGGTGGTTGTTTCTGATACCACCTTTGATAGCTTTACTAATGCTACCGGTCCTCTGTATCTAAAAGACAATTGGCCGAGTCTAAAGAATATTTCATTTGAAAATAATTTGTTGGATTTACCTTATTTTATTTCGGTCAACATGAATTCTGATTCGGAAATAAAGGATCCGGTATATATAAATAATCTTTCGGTCGCTGAGGGTGCAACTTTGAATATTGCTCCGGGATCAAGCGTCCGCCTCGCCCGCTATAGTACGATCGAAGTGCGTGGTTCTCTGAAAGCAATCGGCACCGCGGAAGCGCCGATCACGATTCAGGGGCTTACCGCCAGCAGTACCTGGGGAGACATAAATTTTGTCAGCTCGACTTCCTTTTTGATTAACGTGGTCATGAGAGGTGGAGGCTTGCTGACGTCTTTTCCGATCGGGAAAGACGGAGTGCTATTGCTTGATTCCAGTGATCTAACGATCGACCACAGTGTTTTCTATGACTCGCGTCCGGCCGGCAATATTCTTCGATCGAAAAATTCACGTTTGTATATTGGTAATTCAAGCTTTGGTTTTACCGAAAAACCACCATTTCAAACAATCGCTATCAATGCCGCTGGCGGTGAGATGTTGCTTGATAATCTGCTTTTCACCAATTTGACTTATGGAATATATGGTAATAGTTTCCCGTTGCCAACAACCACTTTCAGCAACATCAACTCTGCCGACTTCGTGAATGTCGACCATCCGACCGAGCCGGCAAATTGGATTCCTCCGGAAAACTTTCTGTTATAATATCCTTGACAAAGGAACGTTTTTTTGGCATACTTAAACGTTCCTATACTGCTTCGCCGCGCTCAAGCGGCTAGTACGTTGGGGACACAGGAAACTTCATGGTTGCCATTCTTGGATGGCTCACGGCGGGCATTGTCTTCATTACTGTGGTCTACGCCGTCGGTTTTAAGGCCTTTCGGCGGTTGGTTTGCATCACATTCTTTGTGGCGTTAACGACGTACATGCTCGTTCGGAGCATCTTGCCTGATTTGGTGCCCGGCGGACGATTTGACACGTTCGTAGATCGGTTGATGCATGGTTTCGCCGGCGTCGTGGCACTGGGCGCTTCCGTACTGTTGAGCTACGATCTCATTCTTTGGGGAGGCGGGGCTTATGCAAAAAAACCCCCACATTGAGTGTCGACAACTACGAAGAACCCCGCACCTTCAACGGTAGCGGGGTTCACTATTTTTGGGAATAAAAAATTATTCAAGATTCAAATTAGGATCGACTTCAAGTTCGCGCCAGTCGGTGTATTGGTTATCCATAGCTTTATAATATCCGGCAATGGCGATCATGGCGGCGTTATCCATGCAGTATTGAATTGATGGAACGAGCAAAGTCGTAGCGGAAAAAGTTTTCTGGAAGGTTTCACGTAATTTTTTATTGGCCGCGACTCCTCCGGCAAGGATAATAGTTTTTGGATTATGCGCCGCCGCGGCTAACCTAGTTTTTGCGACAAGTACGTCGATGATGGCCTCCTCAACACTAGCACAAAAATCATTGATAGTAATTTTTTTATCAAGTTTATTGTCCCGCAACCAATACAGCGCGGAAGTTTTTAGTCCGGCAAAACTGAAATCAAAATTTTCCTGATCAAGCATTGGTCTCGGAAAATTAATCGCTTTGGTATTTCCGGTCTCCGCAAGCTTTGAAATCTGTGGACCGCCCGGGTAGGGGAGGCCAAGAATTTTTGCTACCTTATCGAAACATTCCCCGGCGGCATCGTCTTTGGTTTTTCCGAGAATTTCATAATCGCCGTGATCGCGCATCAAAACAATTTCGGTATGTCCGCCGCTGACAATGAGGGCCAGCGCCGGAAATATGATTGTGCTTGGGATTTCCACGGAATGAATATGCCCTTCAAGGTGGTTTACAGCTATGAGGGGAATTTTTTTCGCGTATGATAAAGCGCGCGCCGCTTCCGCGCCGACGATGAGGCCGGTGATGAGTCCCGGGCCGGAGGTGACCGCGATCGCGTCGGGATTTTTTTGGTTTTTTAATACCTCCTCGATCAGCGGCACAATTTTCTCCGCGTGCATGCGTCCTGCTATTTCCGGGACGACGCCGCCATATTTTGCATGGATGTCGATTTGCGAGGCGGTTTTTTCGGCGATAACAAAATGACCCTTGTCCGAACATTCGACCAGGGCCACGGAAGTATCGTCGCAGGAGGATTCGATGCCGATGATTAACATAGGTGTCAAGGGCGGGAATCGAACCCGCGACCTTAGCGTTATGAATGCTACGCTCTAACCAACTGAGCTACCCTGACATTGTCATTTTGGCAACCGCTATTTTACGCAAAAAAATGAGAAAAGTCAAGATTATAGGGACCCAATATCATGCGGACCGCTTTCGCGCTGGCCGGCATTGGTGATTTGGATAAACTCACAATTTTGTTTTAATTCATCAACCGTGTGAGAATTGGTGTAGCTCATGCCGGAACGCAGGCCGCCGACCAGCTGACCGATGATGTCCGTGACCGATCCCTTGAACGGCACCACCGACTCGACTCCTTCCGGCACCACTTCGCTCAAATCTTTTTTCTCTAGTCCTAGATTTTTTCTTTTTTCACTGACATCAAAACTGGCGCTACCGCGATAAACCTTGAATTTTTTGTCGCCCCTCGTCACAATTCGTCCTGGGCTTTCAGCTGTTCCGGCGAAAAGCGCTCCGATCATCACGCTGTCCGCGCCGACTCCAATCGCTTTGACAATGTCGCCGGATTTTTGAATGCCGCCGTCGGCAATAACCGGCACGTTATATTTTTTAGCTATCTCGGCAGAGTTCATGACGGCCGTAAGTTGAGGGACGCCGCAGCCAGTAACAAGTCTGGTGATGCAGGTGGCGCCCGGCCCGACTCCCACCTTCAGTCCGTCAACGCCGATTTCACAGAGTTCACGCGCCGCATCGGCGGTGGCGATGTTTCCGACGATAAGTTCAACCCCCGGGCAGACGCCGCGTAATTTTTCGATTGCTTTTACCATCAAATCGGAATGTCCGTGCGCGATGTCTACCACCAACACATCAACCCCGGCTTTTACGAGTTCCTGCGCTCGTTCGATGTAGTCGCCGTGCACTCCGACCGAACCGCCGACGATCAGTTTGCCGTCGCTATTCACATTCGCTAGCGGATATTGCCCAAGATTTTTAATATCAGCCATCGTGACAAGACCCTCAATAACTCCCTCGTTATTTACGATCGGCAATTTTTCAATTTTTTTCTCGGCCAGGATGCGTTTTGCTTCGACAAAAGTAACGCCTTTTTTCGCGACCACCAGTTTGTCGTAGGGAGTCATAATTTCGGCAACGGTTTGTGCGTCGGAAGTCGCGAACAGCAAATCGCGACTGGAAATTACGCCTAGCAATTTTCGATCTTTATTTGCGACGAGGAGGCCGCCAACCCCAAGTTCAGCGGTTCTTATTTTGACTTCCATTACCGTCGCAGTCGGTTCGATGGTGTAGGGATCGGAGATGATGAGATTTTGCGCGCGTTTCACCCGTTTGATTACGTTGGCGTTTTCCTCAATGGTCATGAAACGGTGGATGATACCGATGCCGCCGAGGCGCGCGAGGGTCACCGCCATCGTTTCACCGGTCACCATGTCCATATTAGCGCTAACGATCGGGATCCCAAGGCTCAGCTTTTTGGTTAGCCTCGTTTTCGTGTTGGCCTCCTTGCGCGAGGTGAAGGTGGACCGTTTTGGCGTGATAAGCACATCGTCGTAAGTCAGCGCCAATTTGATAGTTGGAGGCATATTTCGGTAAGTTAACAATTAGTTCAAATTTTGATATAATCTATTATAGCCTAATTTTATAAAAAAGCTACTTTTTATATGTCCGAGACGCAAAGAGAAGGGAGGGAAGGGGTGGTTGATTATGAAGATGAGTTTTTTAAGTTCGCAGAAAAATTTGACGAAACATCTAGAAAAACTTCAAAATTTCGCGCGATTGAAAAGCTGGCCGATGACGACGGCGACTACAAAGCGGCATTATCAAAATTAAAAATATTTTACACCGAGCGGAGAAATGTTCTGGAAAAAACTTCGGTAAACAAAATAGAAGGATTGGAAATTGATGAGGAAAGCCTAAAACATGATATCGCAAATTTTGCCATCGTTCAAGGCGATCAGGAAAGACTGCTTGGCAACGGCGCGGTAGCGGAAGTTTTTTATTTGCGTGGGATCTACAAAAGCGACTGTTGTGTCAAGATTGTTTACAATGAAAAAATGTATGCGGAGGGTAATAGTTTAGAAAAAGAACACGGTTTTTTGCAAAAATTGCAGGATGTTGAGGTTGACGGCGTGCGGACGCCAAAACCTTTTTATTCTTTCTCAAATTTAAAAATGAAGGGGCTGGTGATGGAGGAATTGGACGCTTTTAATTTTCGGAGGATTATCGACGGTTTTACCACTGCCGGTATAAAGGACGAACTTCCTTCCGATTTTGATTTGGATGGTTATTTCTCAAAGCTTAAGAAGTATTTTAACCATCTTCACAGTTTGGGGATCTATCACGGCGACATCGCGCTTAGAAATTTAATGGTAAACAGGAAGACTGGATTGCCAGTGGTGATTGATTTTGGCAAAGCCAGATTGGCGTCCGAATTGGATAAGACGAATCTGAATCTGCCCGATTACGCCAAAAGCGACCTCGCGGCGCTGGACTCAGCGAAAGCGGAAGCCAAGGAATGGTTCGCAAAAACTGTCCGAAAAGGCGGAGGAGAGCCAAGCAATATTGACAAATAATGAATTTATTGATATACTCATATGTCGTTTCCAAATGAAACTGGAGGAACCATGTTTTCGCTAAACGAGAAAATTTTGCAAGAAGCCAAAGAGTTGGCGCGAAAGATGTTGGTTTCAGGGGATGTGACCTCTGCTGTTCGCTCGGTTTCCGGCGCTGAAATCGCTTGCGTTTCCACGGACAAGTCTCAAGTACTGCCCTTGGCATCCTTCCAGGTGGAGAGTGAAACTTTCTACCTCGGACATCGCTTATGAGCGGAGAACGACACGGGGGGCTGGTCAGAATTTGACCGCCCCCTAAATTTTTAAAAAAAATCAGCCCCTTACCAATTGGTAGGGGGCTGTTTTAGTTTAAAAGACTGCTAAACAAGTTAAAATTACTGCAACCAATGATATTTTTGTACCAACCCTAACTGTTTCCACCATTTGCCGAGACCGAGCAGTTCGCCAGGGGCCGCGCTAGTGACGATCAGGCCGACGAAACTTACCGCCTCGAGGATGTGATCATCGATAAAAGGGTGATTTTTGGGAGGCAGAAGCGCCGAGTACATGAGTAGCACCATCACTAGGCCGCACCAGCTGGCAAATCTAATCGCCACGCCCAAAGTCAGAGCAAGTCCGACACCAAGGAGGCCCAGCATGAATAGCCAATCGACAAGAGGACTGCCGGCGATAGTATGATAGAAATCGGCAAAAGGTCCGGTAACTCCAAATTTTAGAAAGCCCAAGGTTGGCGATCCGCCGTTTAGCCAAGCTCCGGCCGGTTTGGTGGCAAAACCCCAGCCAAAGGTTTTGTCGAGAAACGCCCAGAGGAACATTAATCCAAGTGTGAGGCGAAGTGTCGCCCAGTACCATTGTTCGCGGACCATAGTTTATTGGTTAAGAGTTAAAATTTTATCTAATGTATACTTTGTCCACAAATTTTCTGAACTTTTCGGCGATCGCTTCTGTTTCTTCCGCGGTAAAGCTGGAATAAGTTTCAAAGGCCGGCGAAAGAGTAGTCTCCGGACGGAAGCCCTGTAAGTATAGCATTTTCTTGCCTTTGAGTAAATCGCACATTTCCTCGATGACATTTGGGGTATGGACCTCCTTGACCAGCGTAGTGCGAAATTCATAGGGTAGGCCGCTTTCATGGATTATTCTCATGCTTTCGACCAACTGATTTTCCGACGCCAGCTTGCCCACCAAGCTTTGGTACCTCGGCATGGAAGTTTTTATGTCCATCGCGATGTAGTCGAGAAGTTTGTTTTCAATGAGACGCCGGAGCACGCCCGGACGGTTGCCGTTGCTGTCGAGCTTGACGAGCAGGCCGCGTGATTTGATTTTTTTTATAAAATTTTCTAGATCAGGCATGAGGGTCGGTTCGCCGCCGGTCACGACCACGCCGTCGAGAAGCTCTCCTCGCTGGTCAAGAAAGTTAAAAAACGCCTCTTCCGCAATAAAGTTGGAACGAAGCGCAGCGATTTTTTCGGGCAAGACGAATTCTGGATTGTGGCAGTAACCGCACCTGAAATTGCAACCCGGGGTAAACACGATACAGCTTACTTTCTCCGGGTAATCAAGCACGGTAAACGGCTGGATGCCGCTTATTAGCATAGTTTAAATTGTTCATTAAATTCGTGGTTGGCGACCATCGCTTCGGTGAAGTGTTTGCGCGAGACATGCTCGGATTTTTTGCCGGTGTTGAAATGAGAAACCGGACGGTGATAACCCATGACACGGGTCCAAACTTCACAGCGGGTGCGCTGTGGCAGTTCGGAGGCGGCGGCGGAGGCAGCGGCTGACATATTTTGACAAGTTAAATATGTAAATTATTTAATTAGCGGGCAGGTGAGTGGCTGGAATGTTTTTGGCGCCAATTATGATCAAAGCGCGGGGCTTCGGTAAGGCCAATTTCTTTGTCGCATTTTGGACACCAATCGTATTCGCCGGCGAGATAGCCATGCTTCGGGCAGATCGAGAAAGTCGGTGTGATGGTGATATACGGCAGGCGGAAATTGGTGAGAATCTTGCGAACCAGGGTGCGGCAGACTTCAGGTGAGCTGACTTTTTCGGTCATGTAGCAATGTAGAACCGTGCCGCCGGTGTATTTGGTCTGTAGGTTGTCCTGGAGCTTCAGAACCTCGAACATGTCATCGGAATAGCCAACCGGAACTTGGGAAGAATTGGTGTAGTAAGGAGCTTCGCGAGTGCCGGCTTGGAGGATGTTGGGGAAGCGCTTTTGGTCTTCCTTGGCGAAGCGGTAGGTAGCTCCTTCAGCTGGAGTAGCTTCGAGGTTGTAGAGATTTTTGGTTTCTTCCTGGAAAGTTTGCAGTTTGGCTCGCATGTAGTCGAGTAATTCGGCGGCGAAAGCTTGTCCCCAGGCGGTAGTAATGTTTTCTCGATCATCAGTGAAATTACGGATCGCTTCGTTGACGCCATTCACTCCGATAGTTGAAAAATGGTTCCGGAGGTAGCCAAGGTAGCGTTTGGTGAAAGGGAAAAGTCCGTTGTCGATCCACCGTTGGATTTCTTTGCGTTTGATTTCAAGTGAGGTCTTTGCAAGTTCCATGAGGTAATCAATGCGCTCGAAGAACTTTTGTTTGTCGCCTTTGTGCATGGCGCCGATGCGCGCGGTCGCGATCGTCACGACGCCGATCGAACCGGTCATCTCAGCTGAACCGAACAGTCCGCCGCCGCGCTTTCGGAGTTCCTTCAGATCGAGCTGTAATCGGCAACACATGGAGCGGACGTCTCCCGGATTTAGGTCGGAATTGATAAAGTTTTGGAAATACGGGGTGCCGTATTTGGCGGTCATTGCAAACAGTGGTAAATTTTTCGGATCGTTCCAATCGAAATCTTTAGTGATATTGTAAGTCGGAATCGGGAAAGTAAACGTCCTGCCTTTGGAGTCGCCGGCCGTCATGACTTCGATGAAAGCGCGGTTGATGATGTCCATTTCCTTGTGGAGCTCGCCAAAGGTAAATTCAAACGGCTTGCCGCCGAGCAGAAGGCGTTTTTCGCGGAGATCATTTGGAACATTCCAATCCAGGGTAATGTTGGTAAAAGGAGTTTGTGTGCCCCAGCGTGACGGGATGTTCAGGTTGAACACGAATGACTGCATGTTTTGATAGACATAGCCATAAACTCTCTTGTCGACGTAAGCCTGTTCGGCCGCCTCGGTATCAAATCTCATGCCGCTTTCCTTCATTTCTTCTCTAGTCTTCATTTCGTATTTTTTTACGAACGGCGCCAGGTAGGTGTCGAAGCTTGAAAATGCCTGTGCTCCGGCCCATTCGTTCTGGAGGGTGCCGAGGAAGTTTACCATTTGAGCTACGGCCGAGGAGAGGTGTTTTGGTGGACCGGATTCGATCTTGCCGGGGACGCCGTTGAAACCTTCTTCGAGCAGGGCGCGCAGACTCCAGCCGGCGCAATACCCGGAAAACATATCAAGGTCATGAATATGTACGTCGGCGTTGCGATGCGCGTCGCCGATATACTTCGGATAAACATGTGAGAGCCAATAATTGGCGGTAACTTTACCGGCGGTATTCAGAATCATGCCGCCGAGCGAGTAGCCTTGGTTGGAATTGGCGTTTACCCTCCAGTCAAGCTGGTTTAGGTACTCGGAAATGGTCTTTTCTACCTCTACTACCACGTCTTTTTCGTCGCGAACTTCGGATCTTTTGGCGCGATAGAGGATGTAGGATTTTGCGACCGCGCTGTAGTCGTAGTTTATCAGTTTTTTCTCCACCATATCCTGGACATCCTCGACATGGGGGATGGTTTCAGGAAAATTTTTCTCAAGCTCGGCAATAACGTCGCCAGTGATGACCGCGGCCGCGGCTGAATCAGGAGTTCCGGCCGCAGTGAATGCCTTGAGGATGGCATCTTCAATTTTCAGTTTGTTAAAATCGATCACGGCGCCATTTCTTTTTTGAATCTTGTAGATCGGCATAAAATTTTTTGAGAAAAAATTTTCTTATAGAAATTGTATCGCTAATTGTATCGCTGTACAATGTTGCGGTCAAGGAGATTTTTTGGAAAATTTTATGGCTTAACTGAGCAGAAAGGATAGGTTGGGAAATAGTTATCCACAGCTAAGGATAATTTTTACCAATTTAGTATCAAAATTAAATTTGAAACACTACCGGTAGTGGTCGTAGGGATGCAAAATTGAATTTTGAAGTCAAGAGCAATTTTGCGCATAAAAGGGGATAACTTTATTAAAACAAAAACAACCTTCGAAAAAGTTGCTTTTGATATGCGGGCGTCTGTATGAGCCCGCCGCATACCCTCCATTTTTGGTTTTCTACTTCGGCACGGCCGTGTTTCCGCCTTCCGCCATCTCCTTGCAGTAGGCGATGAACTCCGGAGTCCAATAGGTCTGTTTCAGACCCGGAAGCTGCTCGGCAAGCCGATCCAGCATTGGCGCGGCGTTCAGGAGTACCTGGGCGAGGCAGTCGCGATTGTTCATGGTCAGGCGTTGTTCCACGGCGTAGAGCAAATAGTCCAGGTTTTCAAGCGCTTGGAACGCAGCGATCTCTCGCGGGCAATGGTTGTTCAGGTTTTTGAAGGTTTCCTGAGCGATGGGAGGAAAGTTCGCAGGTCGTTTTTCGGCAAACTGCAGCAAAAACGCCGTGCGATACATAGGGAACCCTGGCAGGTTTTCGTATCGCTTTACGAAAGCGAGATATTCCTGAAGATCTTGATGATCGGTTTTGTCGTTTAGGAGAACGTCTCGATGCAGTTCGCCTTCGCCGTGATCATGGACCGCGACGGCTCGGATCAGAAGTTCGGGGCTGAGTTTCACGAAATCCTGAAGCCGGTCAACGAAATCAATCGTCAGCATGATGAGCGCGTAGGTGTGCTGAAGGGTGCTTTGGGGTCGCGTACCCTGGACGTTAACCCACGCTTTCCAGCGCCAGACATCCTTCAACATCACTTGGCCGCTTAGCCAAACATCAAAGAACGGTTGGTGCGATTCCGGAAGCGGACGAGCGGACTCGTGTAGATTGTAGAGCGACATCGGCTACTCCTTTGCCACGATGGGCGGATTGAGCCTGCTTACTAGGGCAGGCAGGTTGACTGGTGACGATAGTATCATGTCGGTTCACCGCTGGCAACAGGCGCATCTTTTCCAACCGCTTCGGCAATATTCTTGTAGCCGTCGCGCTCTAGAAGTTTGATTAGTCCGTCGTTGATTTTTTTGACAATGAAAGGGCCGCCGTAAATAAATCCGGTAATAATTTGAACTGCCGAAGCGCCAAGTCGGATCTTGCGATAAGCGTCTTCAGCGGTGAAAATACCGCCCACGCCGATAATTTTCAAGCGGCCTTGGCTTTCCTGGTATAACTGTTTAATGATCGTATCGCTTTGGCGTTGGAGTGTCAGTCCGGAAATGCCGCCTGGATGACTAAGTTCCACGGCGCTACTTTTGAATTTTATGGCGTCGCGATTTTTTATCAGATTGGTAGCGATAACGCCTGTGATATGATGCGCGAGGCAAATCGCGATGATTTGGCTGAGCTCATCGCGGGTGTAATCCGGTCCGATTTTAATAAAGACGTCTTTTTTAATGTGGTGATCTTTTAGTGTTTTGTCGACCGCGCCCAGCAGTTCTTCGATAAAATAAATTTGGGTAAAGGTGGTGCATGATGCCACATTTGGACAGCCGACATTTAGGGTAATGTAGTCGGCGTATTGATGGAGTTCGAGCAGGCTTTTAACATAGTCCTCAACCATTTTTTCGACTTTCAAACCATTAGTCGGAGCGAGGCTGATGCCGTAGGGTGTTGGGTGTCCTTTGATTTGTGAAAAAAGCTCGGCTGTTTTTTTTGCGCCAGCATTGGCAAGACCATAAAAAATGATGAGACCCTTATCTTTCGGAAGCCGCCAGAGGCGAGGCCGCGGATTGCCAGCCTGTTCGGAATAGGTGATTGATCCGAGTTCGGCAAAGCCAAAGCCTAACATCGGGTAGGCGCGCGGCGCTTCGAGATATTTGTCGAAACCAGCCGCGAGGCCGACTGGATTTTTCAGTTCAAGGCTTCCGAGGCGGGTCGCAAGGCGCGGATCGGTTGACGACAAAAAATTGTGAAGTAAATTATAAAGTGGTTTTTGGCGGCTGACAATCCCCAAAGCCTTAATTACCCATCGGTGGATGCTTTCCGGATCGGTGAAGAGAAACAGCAGGGGGCGGAGGATTTTTTCGTAGATCATAGGTGAAATTTTATTCACATATATTAGCATAATAAGCCGTTTATTACTAGATGAATTTCTGTTTTGTGAACTTATCCACCTGCCTGTTGGCTGTTAGGCTTTACAGGTGAACAGATGTTCACTATAATCTAAATGAGCAAGAGAAATAGATTTGCTTGCAAAGATATTTCCGAGCGAATGAAGATTATATTTGGATATAATAAACTTTGATATGATCTATCCAAAATATTTTTTAAATTTATTGAACTTTGTCCGGAGGCATGGTTATCTCCCAAGTTTCAGAGAGATGCTTCTTCTGACTGGTTTGAAATCCACCAACGCCATCGCCAAACATTTTCAGAATTGGGTCGAAGCTGGGTTGCTTGAGAAAGATCGAGCTGGCAAGTATGTTGTTTCAAGTGCTGTTACCGGGTTACCGATGCTTGGCACCGTCGAGGCCGGCTGGCCTTCTCCGGCCGAGGAGGAATTGGCCGACACCATGAACCTTGATGAATTTTTAATTCACAACAAGGAGGCGACGTATATGTTGACGGTTTCAGGCGATTCGATGATTGATGCCGGGGTGAGGCCAGGCGACCTCGTGTTGGTGGAGCGGGGGAGAGAGCCAAAAGACGGCGATATTATTATTGCCGAGATCGACAGCGGCTGGACCATGAAATTCTTTCACAAAAGAGGCGGGCGAGTATCGCTTGAGCCGGCTAACAAAAAATATCAAACGATTTATCCAAAGGACGAACTTAAAGTCGCGGCGGTGGTCATGGCCGTGATTCGTAAGTATCACGCCTAAATTATGCCCCTCTCTATTCACTCGTACCCGCGGGCTATTCTTCACATCGACGGAGACGCGTTTTTCGCTTCATGTGAGCAGGCACGCAATCCGGCCTGGCAGGGGAAGCCGGTCATTTGCGGCAAGGAACGCGGGATCGCCGCCTCGATGAGCTATGAAGCCAAAGCGCGCGGAGTAACGCGGGCGATGCGGTTGTCAGAGATTATCAGGCTTTGTCCCGACGCGATTATTTTGCCGTCCGATTATGAAACATACAGTTTGCTTTCCAAAAGATTTTATGCGATCGTGCGCCGTTTCACGTCCGAGGTGGAGGAGTATGGAGTGGATGAGTGTTTCGCTGATATTACCGGCCTTCGGCAGGTTTACAAGATGAGTTATGAAAAAATTGCTCTCGAAATAAAAAAGGCGATTGATACCGAGCTGGGTTTTACTTTCTCGGTTGGTCTTGCTCCGACTAAGACTCTCGCTAAAGTCGGCTCCAAATGGCAGAAGCCATCCGGATTTACAGCGATCCCGGCCAGAGACGCCCATTTATATTTGAAAGATTTACCGACCGAGAAAATTTGGGGAATCGGACCGGCGACTTCGGCTCTGCTTTTGAAACATGGCAAACGCACCGCTCTGGATTTTGCCGGTTCAAGCGAGGCGTGGGTAAAATATAATTTTAGCAAGCCTTTCTATGAAATCTGGCAGGAGCTGAACAGTCGACCGGTGATGGCTCTAAATTTGGATCCCAAGACTGATTACGCTTCCATCCAGAAGACTAGAACTTTCACTCCATCCTCAAACGATCGGGATTTTATTTTTTCGCAATTGTCAAAAAATATTGAAAACGCCTGCATTAAGGCGCGACGATATCGTCTCGCGGCCAGCGAGGCATATATTTTTCTCAAGACTCAGGATTTTGATTATTACGGTCTTGAGTTGCGCTTCAGCCGAATGACCAGCGTGCCATTTGAGATGATAAGGGCGGCGAAGGAAGTGTTTGATAAAATATTTACCGGCAAAAAACAATATCGCGCGACTGGCATTATCCTGACGAAGCTCGGGGCCGAGAGTCGTCAGCCGGATTTGTTCGGCAGCTTTCAGAAAGTTGAGAAATTTATGAAAATTTATCGCGGCGTCGATGAGCTCGCGGCGCGCTATGGCAAGCACACGGTGTTCCTCGGCACCAGCTTTGAAGCGCAAAAATTCGGTGCGCACCTGACCGAGCGCGGGGACGATCCGGAACGCAAAAAACATTTATTGCTGGGCGAGACCAAACGTCAGCGGCTTAATATTCCAATGTGGCTAGGGATGGTCAGCTGATTGTTAAAGTTGGGGTAAAATGGTATTCTAAGTGAATGCTAGAGTCGAATTTGAAAAGGTTTGGCTTAATTTTATCCACCATTCTAATGGCGTTTTTTTTAACAACGCCTATTTTCGTATTTGCGCAGACTGATATGCAGAGTGATCTTGAACAGCAGCTGAAGGATATCCAGATTCAGATTGATACTTATACGAAAGAGCTTGATCAAACCGTAGTCCAGAAAAAAACCTTGATAAACAAGATCAAACAGCTGCAGACGAAGCAAAAGGCCCTGGCTTTGCAGATTAAACAAACTACCCTCGAATTATCGGCAGTTGAAATTAAAATCGGCGAGACACAAAAAAAAATAAAGGCGAATTTGCTTATGGAAGATGAATTGCATTTGGAAATTTCTGATACATTTCGTAAAATGAATGAAATCGACAATAACATTATCGTAGCACTAATAACTGCGAGAGGATTCTCAAATTTTTTCAATCAATTTCATGAATATACGTCTTTATCTGTTGCGCTCGACAATCTTCGGGTTAGCACTGAAGCCGTACGGATGAAAAATGAAGAAGCGAAGAAACAGTTAGAGTCACAGAAAACCGAAGTGGCCGGTCTCCTCCAAATAAAATCAATTCAACAGCAAAATTTGTCGAGCAGTCTTGGTGAACAGAAAGGTTTGCTTACTGAGACCAAAGGGCTCGAAAGTAATTATCAATTAATCCTTGCGGATAGTAAAAAGAGAGCAGCTGAGATCCGGAATCGTATCTACGAACTTTTTGGTACCGGGAAACAGATCACTTTCGGACAAGCGGTGGAGACTGCCAAATTTATTGCAGGTTTAACGAAGATAAGACCGGCGTTTTTGCTCGCAATCCTGACACAAGAATCCAATCTTGGTAAGAATGTCGGCACTTGTAATCGGGTCGGTGATCCGCCCGAGAAGGGCTGGCGCGTGATTATGAAGCCGAATCGCGATCAAGTGCCATTCCAATCTATAACGAAAGAATTGAATTTTGATACCGATAAAACTCCGGTGTCGTGCCCGATGCGAGATAAGAATGGTAAACAAGTCGGCTGGGGAGGAGCGATGGGCCCGGCGCAATTCATACCTTCGACTTGGATTGGCTACCGAGCGAAAGTTATTTCTTTGACTGGGAAAGGATCAGCGGACCCATGGGATATTCGTGATTCGTTTATTGCCGCCGCGATAAAGTTAGTAGCCGATGGCGCCGACGGCACGGACACAGGCGATTGGAAGGCCGCGATGCGTTATTTCTCCGGATCGACGAATACTAGATTTAGATTTTATGGCGACAATGTTATAAATACTACCAATCAATATCTCCAGGATATCGCGGATCTGAAATAAAGAAGGTAGGCCGCGGTGGACCTACCTTTTCTGATGATCTTGGTTCGACTACTTCAGTCTTCCGATGATGCTGGTGAGAAGGTGCGAGAAACGCTTTGCAGCCTTCTCACCCTGTTTAGAGTTGTCTTCATGCGAAATGTCGCCTGGCACGATCCCGGCGCCGTAGTTGGTGATGAGCGAAATGCCGAGCACTCGCGCTCCGAGCTCTTTCAGAGCCATCGCTTCGTGAATGGTCGACATGCCAGCCATGTCCGCGCCAAGGACGCGCAATGCTTTGATCTCCGCCGGAGTTTCGAAAGACGGACCTCGCTTGGAAGTGAGGACACCCTCGGCGAGCCTCCGTCCATACAAACGCGACGCGACGCATTGCGCATCTTTTCGCAGTCCTTCGTCATAGACATTAGTCATGGCGACGAAAGGCTGCGTCGGATCGACGCCGAGGTAATTGATGTGGTCTTTGATGAGCACCAGTTGGCCGGGGCGATATTTCAGATTTACCGATCCGGTCGCGCAGGTGAGAATTTGCGTGGTCGCGCCGGCATGGAACGCGGCGCGTACCGCCATGAGGGTGGTGTCGAGCTCGACGAAAGGTTCGTACAGGTGTTTGCGTCCGGAGAAAAGCAGGACGCCGTGGCGGCCGATCTTTGAGTAGCGCAGGATTCCGGCATGGCCAGGCACGCCGGCGATCGGTAAACCCACGCTATTGTAGGGGATTTCCATCGTGTCGGAGTGGTCTTTGCCGTAGTCGCCGAGGCCGGATCCGAGGATCACAGCCAGGTCAATTTCCTTTCCTTTCAGCCATTTCGTGATGTTGACCGAGCGCTGGAGATATCCGCTCTTGGCGCGGTCGACCCTGTAGTTTTCGAGAGTTGTCTTGTGTGAGGCGTTCATGACGATTTCCTTTCGTTAGGAGGTAAAATTGATTACCAAAATTTATGATCCTGTATTCTCAAACTTGTTTTTGCCTTCATGTCCGAGTTGCCTCGTGATCATGTCGACGAATTGACCAACGTTTTTGATGTCGGCGCTACGGAGAAGGAACATCTCGTAGCGACGCTTTGCTTCTTTCAGCCCCCTTTCTACTTCGTATAGGCTGATTGAAGTGGTGTTATATATTGATTCCGGGTCTTGCTGTCTTTCGTTGGCAAGCCAGTTGGTGAACCAATCTTGTACCGCGAAACGCGAGACGTCCAAAATTGCGGCCAGTCTTCTTTCTCGCTTTTTTTCGCTACGACGGCTGATCGTTCTCAAAACAATGATCATTAGGATTATCGCTAGAATCAGGATCCAGGGCAGTCCAAGACCAATATTCATTTTACCCTCGTGTTCGTTTGGAAAATTCTCCAAAACTTACGGAGATTGTAAAGGTACAAACCACGTATAAGGATACCACAAATTGGCAAATTTGGCAAGACTAGCGGTTCTTTTTGTTCACCAAAAAAACAGCCCTGCAAATGGCTGTTTTTTGAGAGGATTAGATTATTTTTTGCTGACGGTTATAGTTATTAGTGTGGCTGTGGTGTCGCCCCTACTAACCATAACTGTAACAATTCGGGTGTCTTTTTCCGCAGTCACGGTAGATAGTTCGCCAAAACTCATCGTGCCAGTGATGCTCCAGCCGTCGGCTTTCAATTTATCTTGATAGAATTGGTATGCTTCAGCCGTGCTTTTGCTGGTCTCAATCGAAACTTGAAATCCTTGATTCGCGGTGAAGGATGAAGCTGAGACGAATTTCCCGATGTTGGTATAAACGTCCGTAGGAAAGCCAGACGGTAATTTTACGTCTCCACCAGCTACCATCTCGACGCCGTTAGCTTTGTATTTCACGCTTTTATCTTGAATATCGAGATTAACATTGCCACCAGCATTTCCTTCAAGCAGTTTTTCCGCCGCTTTTCTAGCCGCATATTCAGACGGAGTCCTGGCGCAACCCGCGCCCGTCAGGACTAGCCCCAAAAGAATCATCGAAACAATTTTGATTTTATTATTCATAAATTGTTTAATATTTATAATTAGTTAACGTTAAATATCATACATCATCTCGACTTTGTTTACAATAAATAGCTCTAGGGGTCGGGCGGGTGTGAGTTTTTCTGAAATGTGATATACTAATAGTGCTAATATATATTTCATTTACATTTATATATGAAGATATCGGAGAATTTGTTGCAGTTTAGTAACGGAGAAGCTCTATTGGTCGTATCAGGAGACTTCGAGGTCGATTTTTATTTGGCGTCGAATGGAGAAATCAACAAGATAGACGGTTTTCTCGTCGAGAGAAGAAACCAGGACATCCCAGTTGGATTTGTAGCGGCTGAGTCCGGCAATATTAAAACTCTAAAAAAATTTCGTCATAGCGAGTTTATCGAGGAATTCAAGAAGCATCTCGCTGGTTTGCTTGCCAAACAATTGGTGAAAGAGATTTTTCTGTTTGCTCCCGCGGAAGTGAAAAACGAACTTGAGAAAGCCTTGCCGACCAAATTACGCAAAAATTTAAGGGTTTATGAGGGTAATTTTCACAAAGAGCATCCTTTTAAATTGTTAGAAAAATTAGCTTCATTGCCAAAGTAATAAAAAGTAATAAGCGGTATATGGGCTTCGCCGCATATATTCTTATTCGCTCGAAAATGAAAATTATTTTTCATTTTGCTCACTCATTTCGAATATGGAAATAAGGAGGCCAAAAATACCTAGCAACGTCATCACCATCGCTTTTGTAGCGCTTGCCTCCGGCTTTGGTCAGGATCTCATCACCCCCGCGATTCCGGCGTTTCTTACTCTTCTAAATGTTAGTCATGCTGGCATCGGAGCTATTGACGGTATGCTCCAGGGCGCGACCAGTATTTTTAGGTTTATTTCCGGCATTGTTTCCGATCATTTTAAAAGAAGAAAATTTTTTGTCTTTATCGGTTACGCGCTTTCGTCGGTGGCCCGTCCATTTTTGGCGTTGACTTCCACTTTTACTTCAGTAGCAATCTTACGTGTTATCGACGGGGTCGGGAAAGGAACCAAAGACGCGCCGCGCGATGCCTTGATCGCCGATTCATCAGAAAAATCCGCCAGCGGGCGGGTTTTTGGTTTTCATCGCGTGATTGATACAGCCGGGTCGGTTTTGGGGCCGTTGGTTGCCGCCGCTCTCCTGATTTTTCTCACGCCAACACTCCACACTTATCGGCTCATCTTTGCTTTAGCTGCCATTCCGGGCGCAATCGCTCTGATACTCATTTTGTTCGCAATGAAGGAACCAAAGACAATCCAGGAGGCGCGCGTTTCTTATGACAAACATTTTCCCTGGCAGTTTTGGGTGTTTACCGCCGGCACAACCATCGCGATGCTGACCAAGGTGAACGATTCGCTTTTTTTTGGTTCGCGCCAACGACATCGGAATTTCGCGTGCCTGGATACCGGTTTTGTTCGCCGCTTTCACGTTGGTCTACGCTGCTCTCTCGTATCCGATTGGGGTGCTCAGTGATCGTTATGGCAAGTTGCCATTCATCGCCGGTGGCTGGCTGATCTTGTCGATCGTGGAATTTGGTTTTGCTCACGAATCGTCTATTTCATTTGCGCTAATTCTGTTTGCGTTTTATGGATTGTTTTATGCCTTGACTGAAGGTTCCGGCCGCGCCCTGATCGCTGATCTGGTGCCGACGGAGGCTCGCGGAAGCGCTTACGCTATTTTCCACACTATCGTTGGCCTCGCGATTATCATTGGTGGTTATGGGTTGGGGAGTGTTTGGGATAATTTTTCCGCGGCCGTGACTTTCAATGTTTCGGCGCTTGGATCGATGGTTGGATTTTTGGTCCTGATGACAATGCTGGTGTATAAAAAAACGAGTTAATTAGGATTTAATTCATAACGCAAGCATATGAAATGCACGGAATGCGGACATGAGCACAGGATGAAGGACGGAAGCTGTTCCTGCGGTTGCGAAGCAAGCAAAAGTTAGAGGTAAACGTTCTAACGGCTAAAATTTAAAAAATAAGCTACGCCATCCGTGAAAAACGGATCGCCGATAAAGTTTTGACCCAAAATCGGACTGACTAGTTTAAGTTTTTCAAAATTAGCGACCGAGCCGGTTTTCTGCAGGTCGTTAAATAATAAATCTCTTTCGGTATCGATATCAGGATTAATCCTGTGAGTAATGAACCATTTTATCCCGACATCGAGACTGGCCGTGCCGACATAAATATTATCTCCGCCGACGGTCTTAAAATTAGTTTTCCAAAATCTTGCGTGATGACGTTGTCTCACGCTTTTTGTTTCCGTTGATTTTTCAAAACCTAAGTCATGAATTTGTTTGTTCCAAAAAGAAGGGGTCATCGGCGCGGTATCGTATTGATGGTTGTAAATAGAGTACTTGATGGTTTCGAGAATAGAATTTAGATTTACTTTATCCGCCAGGGTCCAGCCGGCTTTTTTGAAATTATTTATGACTGTTGTATCGTCATTAGCCGTAATGATTAGACTGATCGGTTCCTGTTTGCCTCCGACTAAAGTTTCAGTATAGCGAGGCAGATTGAAATCCCTGAAAATATTTGTCGCTTCCACCGTCATTTCGATGGTAGCTGAGGATTTCAGGATAAGTTTTGGATGATAGGTGAATCCATATGAAATATAAAAAATAATTGCGAGACTTACTAGGCCGCCTATAATTATTTTTGGATGTTTGGTGGCAATATTTTGTACAAATGAATTATTTTGTTGTTCAGAAGATTTTAGTTCAGTTAAACCGATACCGATAATGAGCCATAAAAATCCGACCAAGTAACCGGTCCAGACATCACTCACATAATGAACGCCGAGGTATAATCTGCTAAAACCGATCGACAAAATTATCAGAATGGTAATCAAAACAGTCAGAACGCGCAGTATTTTGTTTTTTAATTTTTTAAATACCAGGTAGGCAAGAAAACCATAGAACGCGACGGCGATGGTGGAGTGTCCGCTTGGAAATGAATTTGAATCTTCCAGGAAGACAGCGTTTAGGGGGCGAGGCCGCTGAAAAATTAACTTAGCCATGAAAGTAAAGCCCTCGCTACCGATGATGGTTAGCCAAAGCGTGACGACCTGCCATTTTTTGTGTGTTAGATAGAGCAGCGCGGAAGTCACCAGCGCGAACACGATAATCGTCGGACTCTCGCCAAGCAGTGTTATCCAAAGGAATGTTTTTATCGCCCCCGCATTGCGAAACGCATAGAGCAAGGTGTTGACTCGCACGTCGGCTTCCGTGATAATGTCCGAAAACATATAGTCGCCGATCGATCCGAAAAATAACAAAAGCGCATATAAAAATATCGCGCTCAAAATGGTCAGAGGCAATCCTGAAAATTTCGTTCGATCAAGACGGAGTTTTATAAAATTAAAACTGTAGGGATATTTTTTCTTCAATCCCTGGACGTTTTCGTTGTCGATGAAGGCTTTTTTGAATGACTGGTACAAGGATTTGATGATGTTCATAGTGGACATTTCTGACTCTGATTCTAGCACAAATGACAAAATAATCAAAAAAGTAACAAAATGTTATTGCATAAGTGCAAGGAGAGGGTGTAGGAGAAGAATTTTTTGTGGTATATTATAGTTTAACTATATCCTAGCGCTATAGCTGTGAAAAAGTTTTTTTACGCAATCATCGGCTGGCTAATTCCGATCACCGTCCTTACCGTGCTGGCTTATTTTTTTCGCGCCAGTTTATTTGATTTCAAAAATCGTTTCTACCAGCGATATTTACCCTGTCGGGAACCGATTACCTATAGTTTGGGAACTTTTGACAAGCGTTTTGGCATTAGTCGGAAAAATTTTTTGGCCACTCTGTCTGTGGCCGAGGCAATTTGGGAAAAACCAAGCGGTCTAAATTTGTTTGAGCTCGCGCCAAGCGGCACTTTGAAGATAAATTTAATTTACGATTACCGACAGGACGCCACTATTAAATTACGAGAACTTGGTATTACCGTTAACGACGACCGAGCGACATATGACAAGCTTACGTTCGACTATGCATTACTGCAGAAAACATATTTATCGGACAAAACAGCGTTGGATGATCAAATCGCGGAGCTCGATCGCCTCACCGCCGCCTACAACGCGAAAGTGGCAAATTTGAATCGTCGCGGTAGAGCGACGCCCGCGGAAATAGAGTCGCTTCAGATCGAGAAAGCGGAGCTTGACCGGCTACTGATGGATTTTAAAGTCCAACAAAATAATTTTAATGATAAAGTGGACAAGCTTAACGCGTTTGCCGATACGCTTAATCGTTTGGCTCAAACTCTTAATTTATCTGTTGATAAATATAATACAATCGGTGCCAGTCAGGGTCGTGAATTTGAAGAGGGTACGTATGTAAGTTCTGCGACAGGGGAGGAAATTAATATTTATCAATTTGATAATACGCTTAAATTAGTAAGGGTGCTTGCGCATGAGTTTGGTCATGCTCTCGGTCTGGAGCACATTACCAGCACCAAAGCGATAATGTATTACCTAAATAACGGCGTGAATGAAAAATTAGCGCCAGCTGATTTCGTTGTTCTAAAGCAACACTGTGGAATTAAATAGTATGCAAGTCTGGTCGAAGTCGAACTAGCCATTCCTAGGAATCATCACGCAACGTGTTTTTTTGTCTGCTCCTGCCTCAAATAAAAATATATAAGCGAGCTCAATAGCGCGGCAAAAAAACACCAGACGGACACGAAGTTTATAAAGAAGAACGTAGCGGCGATCGCGGCTGATACCAGTAAAAGGCCACCAAACCATCGGAATTCTTTTTTGCTCGAAAGTAGCAGTGATCCGCATACCACCAGCGCGTAGATAACGGCGAGCGCTATTTCAAATTCATATGGTGTGTAGATTTGGTAATGAATGCTATTTTGCAACACATGAATAGTTAACGGTCTTAGCGTGAGCAAAATAAATAACGTGAATGTTACGGTGCTTCCAACACCGACTAGCCATGTCAGTAGCCATTTTCTTTTTTGATCAAATATTAAGACCATCAGCGGAACATAGAACGGCCACAAAAGGAACGCAAAAAAAATATAAACATAACCAATCGCCAGGTTAGATTGGCCGCAACCGATGGCAAACCACTGAAAACCCTCCAACAACTGTTGGAGGGCCAGGAAGATGGGAATCAAAGCGATAAGTATTTGTTTCTTTTTTGCCAATCGGAGTGAAAGGACGCCTATGGTTGCTAATCCGCCGCTGGCGGCGAAACTTGCCGTTGCTGAAAAACACATAAATTTTTTTGTATAGTTACAGTATAGGCTCTTTTCATTATATTTACAACAAAAATCGGATTGTATCGATAGGTTTTGAAATAAAAAAGAGGATTTGCAAGTGCAAACCCCCGATTTGTAGCTCCAACGGGGATCGAACCCGTATTTTCGCCTTGAAAGGGCAATGTCCTAACCATTAGACGATGAAGCCATCGATGTGAATGTTTGACATAGTATCAGTTTTTTTCAGAAAAGTCAATCTGATTGTGACAAATTGACAAATTGCCCTGTTGGTTATAAGATTCTCCCGTTGCATTCACAAAATTTCGGAGGAATATCACATGCAAGCTTTGATCCTGGCGGTAGTTCTGTTTTGCGCGACTGTACTCTTTTTCACATGGCACAATCGGCGTCTTGCGGAGAAGGGAACGGATAAACGTAAATCGAAATTGGTCGAGCAGTGGCTTATTTCTTCGCTCTCCAGGAAGAGAGGGGTGCAACCTGAAACAATCAATCGGGATTCTCCCATTACATTTGAAGAGCTACATATGGGGTGTATCGAGGCTTCATTTTTGTTTCAAGATCCGCTGTTCATAACCGACGTCGCCCAGCTAGCTACCGTCGGTCAGTTTGTAGATGAGATTTGTAAGCAACTTAATCGGTCTGTTCGGGATTGATCGTTCATGACCGAGTAGGTGAGATGATCTTTAGGTGGCGCGCTAGAACCAGACGTCCACCGATTATGTTTCTGAAATTCGGAAATATAATCGGCGTCTGGTTTTTTGTTTACGGTTGACTGTTTTGGAATTTTGAGCTAGTATTTTTTACGTAGTTTACCTTTTGCGGTTGGAGGTAGCCATGTTCAGATTGATACGTGTTTTGTTGGCTCGCTTGATGGGGAGAGAAACTTCGGCCACGGTTGCGAACGATCCCGATCCGGCGCCGACGCCGGAACAGACGCTAGAACAGAAGTCTGAATTGACACCGGAGCCGACGCTTTCGCGTTCCGATCTCTGCGCGGTGGTAGATCGAGAGGGTAAGATAGTTGACCATAAGTGCGGTCACCCTGATGCTGAGCAATTCACGATCTTCATGTTTGGTGAAATGTTTGGAATCGACCCTGATTTTCTTAAGCGACGGGAGTTTTGTGGGGACTGTCACATAAAGCGTTTGCGTTCCCTGCTTATTCGTTGCGCCTGGTGCGGCCATTCAATCAGGCCGAAAAGTGTTGTGGCTATTTTTCCGGACGACGATAAGTACAAGGCGGAATGGAAGACGATGGTAGATAAGGGTGGGGTAAAGGGTGTTATTGTTTGCACACGCGATAGTTGCAGTCCTGGTTTCCATTCTTTTTCAGGAATCTGGATGGGAGATCATTTCAAGCCGGCGACGTTCATCCTGAGGGCCGAGATGGTTGCGTCTGATGACGACAGCAATCTCCGTAATTGAAAAAAAGGTGGCGCGCTAGAACCAGACGTCCACCGATAATGTTTCTAAGTTTTTGGGAATATTATCGGCGTCTGGTTTTTTTGTTAAAAAAATCCCCCGTTTGCACGGAGGATTTTTAATACGTAAATTTTGGACTATTTTCGAGCGCAGTGAGAGAAATGAAAATAAATTTTCATTTCCGAACCAGCGAAGAAAATATGGGCGAAGCCCTTATTTGAGGGCGTCCTTGAGAGCCTTGCCAGCTTTGAATTTTGGAACTTTAACGGCTGGGATCTGGATCTTTTCGGTTGGATGCTGTGGGTTAACGCCGGTGCGGGCTGCGCGTTGTTTAACGCTGAAAGCGCCGAAGCCAGTCAAAACCACTTCTCCACCACTCTTCAAAGTTTCGGTGATGGTATCAACGAAAGCATTGACCATGTCTTCGCCTTCGCGCTTGGACACTTTCAATTTTTCCGCCAAAACCTGTGATAATTCAGCTTTATTCATAATTCACCACCTTTCTAATTAAAGATATGATTATACAAATATTTTTGTATATCGTTGACTTAGTATAACACGCTAACTTTCTTTTGGCTATATTAAGCAAATTTACTTGTCCACACCCCCCTCCGCCAAGGCTTCGGAGCGAGAAACAAAATTATTTTGCGTATTCAACGACACGGGTTTCACGAATAACCGAAACGCGAATTTCTCCAGGGTACTTAAGTTCTTGTTCAATCTTGTGCGCAATATCCTTTGCCAACTGGAAAGCGGAGTAATCGTCAATTTCATTTGGTTTAACGAAAACGCGCACTTCGCGGCCGGCTTGGATGGCGTAAACTTTGTCGATACCGGGGAAACCGCCGGCGGTTTTTTCGAGATCCTGGAGGCGGGTGATGTATTGTTCATAACTATCGCGGCGCGCGCCGATCCGTGAGGCTGAAATAGCGTCAGCGGCTTTCGCGACCGCGGAGTAGATGTTGAAGGTTTTGTCATTGTGGTGGGTGAGAGCGGCCTGGCAGATGTCTTCCTCCATGTTAAATTTTTTGAGGATCATGTGGCCGATTTCAGGATGTGAACCTTGTGTTTCGTGATCGACGGCTTTGCCGATGTCGTGGAAGAAGCCGCACTTTTTGGCGAGCGAGGCGTTGAGGCCAAGTTCGGAAGCGATGAGGCCTGAAAGGAATCCGACTTCCATCGAATGATTCATTACGCTCTGGCCATAGCTGGTGCGATATTTTAGACGACCGACGATGTTTACAAGTTTCGGATCAATGCCGGTGATGCCCATTTTGTAGAGCGCTTCTTCGCCAGCTTTTTTGATATCAAGCGAAAGGTCCTGTTTGGCTTTTTCGACAAATTCTTCAATGCGGGCTGGTTGGATCCGGCCGTCAAGAATAAGTTTTTCGATTGCTAATTTTGCGATCTGGCGGCGGATGGTGGAGAAGCCGGAAATAACAATCGAGTCCGGCGTGTCGTCGATAACGATTTCACAGCCGGTAAGTTTTTCGATGGTTTTAATGTTGCGGCCTTCCTTGCCGATGATGCGGCCTTTCATTTCTTCGCTTGGAATATTTACCATCGAGGAAGTGTTTTCGGCGGCGTGCGATGAGGCACAGCGCTGGATGGCATCAACCACGAGATTGCGCGCTTTGTCGTCGAAGACTTCGGAAGATTCTTTTTCAAGCTTCATGACTCTGACCATGAGATCGGTCTTGCTGGTTTCCTCGACTTTCTTCATGATGAGTTCCGTTGCCTCTGCTTTGGTCATGCCGGCGACCTGTTGGAGAGTGTTTAGTTGCTGTTCACGAATTTTTTCGATTTCCAATTTGACTTGGCTGACCTGGTCAATTTTTTCCTGAAGTTTTGTTTGGTTATTCTGAAATTCGAGAAGCTTCTGGTCGAACATGTTTTCGCGTTTTTCAAGACGCTGTTTTTCCGCTATGACCTCCTGTCGGAGTCGGTGTTCCTCTTTTTTGGCGTCGTCAAGAAACTGGACCGCTTTTTCTTTGGCTTCCAAAATTATCGACTGATGCTTATTTTTCGCCTCAGTCATGACCTGTTCGGCTTTGGCTTCAAGCGAGTTGGCGATTGACCTCGCGATTTTTTTGCGAAGCTGGTAGCCGACAGCGCCCGCGATGCCGGCAGTAGCGAGGATTATTGCGACTAGCAATAGTGCGTTGTTCATAATAAAAATTACCCAAATGGTATCAGGATCAAAAATTGAAGAATACAACAAGAGCCGCGGCTTAGGCCGCTTTGTTCGAAATTTTTACTGAAGATTTTGCTCGATGTTGAGTGAAAGTCATAATAATTACGGGACGGATAGGCATGACAAACCTTTTTCTTCGAATTAGAAACTGATATCCAAAATAATTAAATCTGTTTTTAGATTATCATACCGAGGCGCGGTTGTCAATAAAACGACCTAGATCAACATCCTCTGGCTTTTTTGCCTCTGCGATCGGAAAATCTCCGATGGCCGTCCTCTCCAACTCCTCACAATAACCGCCAACACCAAGCTTCTCTCCGATGGTTTTTGCGACCGTCCGGACATAGGTGCCGGTGGAGCAGGAAAGCTCAATTTCTAGCATTGGGTATATATAATGGAGTAATTTTATTTCATAAATTTCGATCGGCGCTGGTTTTCTTTCGACCTCCACGCCTTTTCGAGCCAATTTGTAGAGTCGGGTGCCGCCAATCTGTTTGGCCGAAAACATCGGCGGGATTTGCTCTTGTTTTCCGAGGAGTTGTGACAAAATATTTTTTACTTCGTATTGGTCGGGAATTTTGACTGTAGCCTGCTCGGTGATCGTACCGGTTTTGTCGTCCGTGTTGGAAACAGCGCCCAGGTGGATCGTGGCGCGATAAGTTTTCTTTAGATTTTTAAATTCATCCAGGCGCTTCGTCGCTTCACGTCCGATGCCGATGATGAGGAGGCCGGTGGCAAAGGGGTCGAGCGTGCCAGCGTGGCCCACCTTAATATTTTTCAGTTTAGGGTTGTTTTTCCGGATTTGATTGCGGATTTTTCCGACCACGTCAAAGCTGGTCCAGCCGGCGGGTTTGTTGATTAGGAGGAAATTTTTGTTTAGTTGCATAGTAGCGACATGGTACCTTTTATTGAACAATTTTTCAATTGTCATTTCGCCGCTGTCGCGGCACACCAGCACCCCTTTTGGCAACAAAAGGGGTGCCCCCAAAATTGCCGAGCAAATTGTTCCGGTTCGCAACTGGCAACGATTCGTTCGCGATTTTTTTCAAGTTGCCGCATAATAGTATTGAAAAAAATCTTCACTCATCGGCCCAGTTGTCGAACCTTCACAAACGCTCGGAAGCCAATGTTGTTTTCCGAGCGTTTGAACGGCGAGCCAAACAATTCGAGATGAGCCGAACGAAATGACGGACATCTAGGAGCGAAGCGACGCATGTCCGTCCGTGAGGCGAATCCGAACCCCGAAGGGGTCCCTTGGGGATTGTTGCGAACCGTTCAACAGCGAGTAATTTTTGATTACTTTTTGTTACCAAAAAGTAATCGCTCCGGCGCGGAGCCGGATATTTCTTAGTTATCTAGGATTGACAATACCTCGTTTTTATGCTAGATTTGCAATCGTCAAGTCGTCTCGCACTTACCCGTAAGGAGAAGCCATGAAGAAAATTTTTGCTGGCGTTGTCGTGGTTTCGATTTTCGTAGTGTTAGCTACTTACTGGCGTTTTGTACTGGCGCCCGGGACGGAGCCCAGAAAAAATGTTGTGGCATTTGGCGTCATATTGCTAGTTGCGTTTTTGATGCTGTGTGCCACACTGTATCAAGTCCTGGTCTCGATCTATCGCGATCAGCTACGGTCCAAGGACATTAAGCCTACGGGTTCGGCCCATTTTCAACTCTGCGATTGTGGAAAGCATGGGCGGGTAGTTTTTCCCGATGGTCGAACTGGAGGCGAGGTTGCGTCCAAGGAGGATGCCGTCCGGTATCTGCAGTACGCAGTACTGGTTGGCTTCTATCAGACGATTGATACTATTTTGAATTACGAGTTGGCCGACCTAAAAGATGAACTCGAGGCTTCCTCGCTCCCCGCATCCGCCAACGAGGTATCCGAATACCTAGAAAAAACTCTGAACACATGGAATTGGGGCAAATTGCACCAACCGAAGTTGGATCCTGCCGATTTTCACAAGGTTCAGGAAAAGCTCTGGTTCTTTCGCCCTGAATGAGTGGAGAAGTGTGATTGATACCACTTACCGCTCATAACGATCAGCCAGCCAACAGGCGCACGACCTTCGGGTACGGCGCCTTTCTATTTTTTGCCTAGATAGGGGGGGTCGACAGGGGGGAGGAGATAACCTGCTATAATCTTCCGTCTGTCTTACGGAAAGGACAGGGTTTACGTCGTTTCCGACGTGGGCCGTTGTATTTTAGCTTAAAATTGACGAAAGGGCATAAAAGGTATATAATCAACGCGATATAAATTTATAAATTCATGAACGTCTCGGAACTGGCCCGGCAACTTAGAATTGATCCTGTTAAACTCCTGCAAGTTTTGCCTGAGTTCGGTTTTGACGTCGGCGCCAAAGCCGTGAAAGTCGACGATCGCGTCGCTCAGCAGATCCAGCGCCAGTGGAAACAGATTAAATTTATTTTAGAAAAAAGGGAAAAGGCGGAAAGAGAAAAACAAAAAGAACTTGAGAAAGAAGCGCGCAAAAAAAGCGGCGTTAGCGTCGAGATTCCCGCCAAACTGACCGTTCGCGAGCTGGCCGATTTACTAAAATTACCAATTACGGTGTTGATCAAGGAACTCATGAAGAACGGCATCCTCGCCGCTCAGAACGAAAACATTGATCGCGATACGGCGGTTATTATTGCTGAAGATTTAGGTTTCACGGCGAAGAAAAGTACCGCCGCGGTCGAAATAGCTACCAACGAACACGTTGAAGGACTTGAAGCGGCGCTCGGAGCCGGTAATCTTCAATCTCGTTCTCCGATCGTAGTTGTGATGGGTCACGTTGACCACGGCAAGACCAGCCTGCTCGACGCAATTCGCCATACCAATGTCACCGCCGGCGAGGCGGGTGGTATTACCCAGCACATCGGCGCTTATCAGGTGATCTGGACCAATCCCAAAACCAAGAAAAAAGATCGTTTGACTTTTATCGATACTCCCGGGCACGAAGCGTTCACTGTTATGCGGAGCCGCGGCGCTAAAGTTGCCGATATTGCGATCCTGGTCGTGGCCGCCGATGATAGCGTGAAGCCGCAAACGATCGAAGCTATAAATATTATTAAGGCCGCCAAGTTGCCGTATCTTGTCGCGATCAATAAGATCGACAAGCCGGGCGCCGATCCGAAACGCGTGCGTTCCGATCTCGCCCAGCACAATGTTTTGACTGACGATTGGGGTGGAGAAGTGCCGGTAGTAGAACTTTCTGCCAAGCAGAAATTAAATATTGATAAACTTCTCGACACGATTTTGATCATGGCCGACATTCATGCTGAGAATATCAAAGCCGATGCGACTCGTCCGGCGGCGGGCACGGTCATCGAAGCGCACGTCGATAAAGGCGCCGGTCCGGTCGCCACTATTTTGGTACAAACCGGCACACTGCATGTTAACGACCCGATCATTATAAACGGCGAGAATTATGGTAAGGTACGCGCGCTCCGCGATTACCGCGGTGAAATTTTGAAGGACGCGCCCCCAAGCACCCCGGTTAGAATTTTAGGTTTTAAGATTTCTCCGGCGGTTGGAGACGTGCTTGATGTTGGTCGAGCCGGATCTGCCGAGCAGGTGGACGTTCGCAGTAAAAAAGTCCAGCAAACCGGCGCCGAAAAACAGAATGTGGTCGCGAAGGAAGAAGGTGAAGAAGGTGAGAAACAGCAAGTCCTGAATGTCGTCGTCAAAGCCGATACGCTTGGTTCGCTCGAAGCGATCTCGGGTTCGCTCGAAACAATAAAAAATCAGGAAGTCAGCGTGAAGGTGGTAGGCAAAGGTCTCGGCAACATCACGGCCGACGATGTCACCCGCGCGCAGACTACCTCAGCTTTGCTTTTGGCTTTCAACGTCACCACGACCTCGCAATCATTTGAAATGATACAGACGTTGGGTGTACAATATTTTGAGTATAAAATTATTTACGATCTTTTAAATAAAGTTAAAGCTGAACTTGAGAAATTGCTTCTGCCGGAAATTGTTTTGACCGAGCTCGGCAATTTCAAAGTCGTCGCCATTTTCCGCACCGCGAAAGGCGCGATGGTAGTCGGCGGCCGCGTGGAGAGCGGCAAATTACAAAAGGACGCCAAGATTCGCGTGAGGCGCGCGGGCGAGGAAATCGGCGCCGGCAAAATTACTCAGCTTCAATCCGGCAAACAGGCGGTAAATGAAGTTCCTCAGGGCAATGAGTGCGGTCTCGAATTTACGGGCAAGTTGAAGTTGGAAGAGGGCGATGTGCTCGAGGCTTTCAAAGAAGAGAAAAAATATAAAAAATTAGTTTTATCATAAATAAAATATATTTCTAATATGGAGCAAGTATTTACTGACGCAAATTTTGATGCCGAGGTGCTGAAATCCTCCTCGCCAGTGTTCGTTGATTTTTGGGCGCCGTGGTGCGGTCCGTGTCGTATGTCCGGCCCAATCGTCGACGAGATTGCGAAGGAGATGGAAGGAAAAAATATCAAAATCGGCAAAATGAATGTCGACGAAAACCAGACTACTCCTCAGCATTATAATATCCTCAGTATTCCGAGTTTCATGATCTTCAAGGATGGCAAGGTAGTCGACCAAGTCGTCGGCGGCGTGCAAAAGGAAAAATTACAGGAAATGATTAAAAGACATTTGGCATAATTGATTTTTTACGCCAGAGCTTCCAGAGGTCGAAACAATTAGAAATGATCTTCGTAAAAAGATTTTGAACAAGAAAATTGTTCAGGTCGAAATCCGCCAAGCCAAGGCGGTAAATTTTGAAAACAAATTTTTTGTTCAAGCGTTGCGCGGCAACTCCTTCGGGGAAATCGATCGTCGTGGCAAGTTGATGATTTTTCGATTGAAAAAAAGCTTCAAAATTTCTGGAAGCAGAGTAATTACTTCGGTGTTGGCTCATCTTAAGATGACTGGCCAGCTGATTTATGAAAAGAAAATAGGCAAAAAGGTAGAGGTGGTGGCAGGTGGGCATAAATTGATTGAGAAAGATTTTGATTTGCCGAACAAACATACGCAGGTGATTTTTACCTTTGACGATAGAGGTGAATTATTTTTCAACGATCTCCGGCGGTTTGGCTATATGAAACTTGCAACTGTTGAAGAGGTTCAGAAAGTGTTGTCTGCATTCGGCATTGAGCCTTTCACCAAAAATTTTACTTATGAAAATTTTCTTGCCGCTCTTCTCAAGCGAAAAGTCACGATCAAGGTGGCGCTCCTCGACCAGAAGAAGATCGCCGGCATCGGAAATATCTATGCCGATGAAGTTTGTTTTTGCGCCGGAGTTTTGCCGACACGGCCGGTAGTTTCTTTATCGGCCGCGGAGAAGAAGAAAATTTTTGTCTGCATTACAGAAATTTTAAAAATGGCGATCAAACACCGCGGCACTACCTTCAAAGACTATCTTGATAGTGAAGGCAAGAAAGGAAATTACACGGATTTTCTCAAGGTTTTCGATCGGGAAGGGGAGAAGTGCGGGCGTTGCGGCAATCTGGTAAAGAAAATAAAAAGCAACGGCCGGGGGACGCATTTTTGTCCCGGTTGCCAGCATTGATTTTATAATATAAGTGCGGTAAGATGCTCATATTGTTGTTTTCTTATGAAAAAATACGATCCAAAAAAAATCGAGAAGAAATGGCAGGAGTTTTGGGATAAAAAGAAAATAAATAAAACTGACAATAAATCGGATCAGCCGAAGTATTATATTTTGGATATGTTTCCGTATCCATCCGGCGCCGGCCTCCACGTCGGACATCCGAAGGGTTATATCGCGACGGATGTGGTCGCGCGGATGAAAATGATGCAGGGGTATAATGTCCTCCATCCGATGGGCTGGGACGCTTTTGGTTTGCCGGCCGAAAATTACGCGATCGCGAATAAAGTTCATCCGAAAGTTGCAACTTACAAAAATATCGCGACTTTCAAGAAGCAACTCGGCAAAATTGGTTTTACTTATGATTGGTCCAGGGAAATTAATACCACTGATCCGGAGTATTACCGCTGGACGCAGTGGACGTTTTTGCAAATGTTCCAAAAAGGTTTGGCTTACGAATCATTCGAACCGGTCAACTGGTGTCCGGTCGATAAGACCGTTCTTGCGAATGAAGATTTGGAAAACGGTTGTTGTGAGCGTTGCGGCAGTCCGGTCGAGCGGCGACCGATGCGGCAGTGGGTTCTTCGGATTACCAAATACGCCGACCGCATGCTGAACGATCTCGACAAACTTCCGAAGTGGCCGGAGGCGATCAAGGAGATGCAAAGGAATTGGATCGGGAGGAGTGAGGGCGCGCAGATCAAGTTTCCCCTTGCCGAAAAAGATAAATTTATTGAAGTGTTCACGACCCGTCCAGACACGCTCTTCGGCGTGACATATGTGGTCTTAGCGCCGGAAAATAAATTAGTCGATGAATTAAAAAATAAAATAAATAATTGGCCGGAGGTTGAAAAATATCTTAATGAAGCGAAGAAAAAATCCGACCTCGAACGCACCGAACTTCAAAAAGAAAAAACCGGTGTGAAACTTGATGGAGTATTCGTAATGCACCCAATCACTAGAGAAAAAATCCCGGTTTGGATTGCGGATTATGTTCTCGCGAGTTATGGCACCGGCGCCGTTATGGCCGTGCCTGCGCATGACGAGCGTGATTACGAATTTGCAAAAAGATATAATTTGCCGATCAAGGAAGTTATTCAGCCGTTGGTTACGAGAGAAAAGGGTGAGGATGGTTTTAGGAGAAACATACCTGTCAATGAACGCCACGCCGTGGTGGCGGTCATCAAACATTGGTCAGAGGATAAATATCTAGGAGTGGAATGGAAAAAAACCGGCTGGAAAGGTTTCGTGATCGGGGGGATTGAGAACGGAGAAAAAGCGGCGGATGCTGGAGTCAGGGAAATTGTGGAAGAGAGCGGTTACAAAAATGTTAAATTTGTGAGGCCGCTTGGCGGGATTGTCCACGCCCAGTTTTATCAAATGGTGAAAAATCATAATCGTCTGGCGCATTTCGAACCGGCGTTGTTTCAGCTTGAGGACGGGGAAATGGTAGAAACTTCCGATGAAGAAAAAAATTTGCATGAATTTAAGTGGTTGAAACCTGAAGAATTTTCGTCCTACATCACGCATCCGGATATGCAAATTGTTTGGGACAGATTGCAGGGTAATTATTGTTATGGAGGCAATGAAAAAATTGACGGGTTCTCGTTGGACGGAATATTGACCGCTTCCAGTGAGTTTGATGGTTTGGCTATCGCCGAAGCCAAAGAAAAAATAGTTGCCGAGCTCGAAAAAAATCATTTGGGCAAAAAACAAGTAAACTACAAACTTCGTGATTGGGTATTTTCGCGTCAGCGTTATTGGGGTGAGCCGATCCCGATTATCCATTGTGATAAATGCGGCGTGGTCGCGGTACCGGAGAAAGATCTGCCGGTTGAATTGCCGAAAGTAAAAAATTACGAACCGACCGGTACTGGCGAGTCGCCGCTCGCGAATATCGCGAAGTGGGTCAACGTCGAGTGTCCGAAATGCGGCGGCCCCGCGAAACGCGAAACTAACACGATGCCGCAGTGGGCAGGGTCATCCTGGTATTACCTCCGTTATATTGATCCGAAAAATTCCAAAGCGTTGGTTGATAAAAAATTAGAAAAATATTGGTCGCCGGTTGATTTTTATGTGGGCGGCGCCGAGCATGCCACTCGACATTTGATTTACGCTCGTTTTTGGCATAAATTTTTGTTTGATATCGGCGTCGTGAATTACGAAGAGCCGTTTACCCGTCTCCAGAACGTCGGCCTTATCATGGCCGAGGATGGACGCAAAATGAGCAAACGCTGGGGAAACGTGATTAATCCGGATGACGTAATTCTGAAGTTCGGCGCGGACTCTTTGCGCATTTACGAGATGTTCATGGGTCCATTCTCGCAGGCTGTGGCGTGGAGCACGAATGGTATTATCGGCGCGCGCCGTTTTCTCGAAAAGGTTTGGTTTATGCAGGAGAAACTGGCGGATAGTTTTGAGGCTGATAAAAAATTACTTAATACTCTTCATCAGACCATCAAAAAAGTCAGCGAAGATATTGAGGATATGCGTTTCAATACCGCTATCGCCAAAATGATGGAGCTTGCAAACGAAATGTCAAAAGCGGAAAAAGTTTCTAAAGAAAATTTTGCTTTGTTTGTTCAGATTTTAGCACCCTTTGCCCCTCATTTTGCGGAGGAACTTTGGGCTTCGCTCGGCCATAAGAAATCAATCTTCACCGAGGCTTGGCCAAAATTCGATCCAAAGCTCGCTGTATCTGAGACATTTACTTTAGCAGTTCAGATCAACGGCAAAATCCGGGATACCATCGAAGTCGAAGCGGAGATTTCCGAAGCGGGCGTGAAGGAATTAATAATGAAAAGTGAAAAAGTTCAGAAATGGCTGGAAGGCAAAGAACCGAAGAAAATAATTTATGTGAAAGGGAAGTTGGTGAGCGTGGTAGTTTAGTTATGGCAGAATGGTTTCGAAATATAATGCATTCAAAAAGCAAGACGTTTCTCGCGTTTTGCTTTTGTTTTATAGCGGGCAGCGCTATCGGTTCGTTGTTTATCATACCAAACGCCGTTGCATTTTATCTTTATCTTTCATTATTTTTTCTAGCCGCCGGATTAATTATATTTTGGAGTAAATTGTCCGCTCGATTTTATATTTTTTGTTTTTTATTTTTGGTATTCGGGCTATGGCGCTATGCGGTGACTCTTCCGGACTGCGGCAATCATTCTACACTTTGTTTTTATAATGGCCGATCGGTTAGTTTTGTCGGGATAGTAAGTGATGAGCCTCAGCAGAAAATTGACGGTATCTCATATACGGTGGCGGTGAATGATGTAGGCGGTCAGATGGTCACCGGCAAGGTATTGGTAAAAAATCGTCTGTATCCGGTTTATAGTTATGGAGATCAGCTCAGCATCAGCTGTAAACTTATGGCGCCCGAAACGCCGCCCGGCAGTGTGTTTCACTACGATAAATATTTGGCGCGGTTTGGAATTTGGTCGGCGTGCGGATACCCGAATCTTAAAAAAATTTCCAGCGGCGGCGGTAATCCGTTGTTTGGCGCTATCCTAAATTTTAAAACTTTCCTGAATAATCACGTCAATCTTCTCTGGGTCGAACCCGAGGGCAGTCTGATGTCTGGCTTGCTTTATGGCGCGCGCAGCAGTTTGCCGGCTTACTTAGTTGATGATTTTAGCCGGACCGGAATTTCGCACATCGTCGCCGTCTCCGGTTTCAATATCACGATCATCGCGATAGTTCTCATGAATTTGTTAATTTATTTGGGCTTTTTCAGGCAACGCGCTTTTTATGTTATCGTCGCGGTGACAATTTTGTTTGTGATTTTTACCGGTCTCACGGCCTCGGCCATTCGCGCGGCTGTCATGGGCATAGCGGTTTTGACGGCCAGGCAAGTCGGCAGGGGAACACGAATCGTGAATGTTTTGGTTTTGACGGTCGCGGTGATGCAGATTTTTAATCCGTATTTGTTAATTTGGGATGTTGGTTTTCAGCTTTCCTTCCTCGCCCTGGTTGGTTTGGTTTATGTGTCGCCGGTTATTATAAAATTTATAAAATTGCCGGCGATAATTCAGGAACCGCTGGCGCAAACTCTCTCGGCCATCATCGCCACTTTACCTCTGATGCTCTATCAGTTTGGGACGATTTCGTTATCAGCGCCGCTTGTGAATATTTTAATTTTATGGATTGTTCCCTGGCTCATGCTCTCAGGCGCTGTCACCATTGGTGTCAGTCTGATATTTTTTCCGCTTGGGAGGCTGTTCGCTTTCATCACGCATTTTGGTTTGTCTTATGTTATAATGATCGTGCAATTCTTTGGAGAAAAATCGTGGTCTAGCGCGTTAGTTCAGATTCCGCTGTGGCTGATGTTTCTTATGTATGGAATTTTAGTTTACATATTATATAGATATGCAAAGGATAAAAGTGTTTGATTCGGCAAAGGGTTACAATCTCGCGGCTAAGGAATATGATAAAAGACAAGCGTATTTGGACAGTTTTGAAAAAAAACAGCTACTGCCGTTGTTGGGCGATATTGCTGGCAAAAAGGTTCTTGATGTTGGGGCGGGGACAGGGCGACTCTCAAGCGAGTTGCAGAAGCTGGGAGCGGAGGTGACTGCGCTTGATGTTTCGGAACAGATGTTGCTTGAACTGCATCGGAAGAATAAAAATATTGAAATCGTGGTTGGAGACGCGGAAAGAATGCCATTTTCAAATGAAACATTTGATATCGTCGTCGCCGCTTTTCTTATTGTTCACCTCAAAAATCCTGAGCTTTTTTTTGATGAAGCTTATCGCGTTTTGAAAAATGGCGGAAAATTTCTGGTAACGAATATCAATCAAAAAGATCCGCCGAAAATTCATACCAAGGAAGGTGAGATCGTAATCGAGTCATTTTATCATCGGCCAGAGAAAGTTCGGGAGATTTTAGAAAGTTTGGCGTTTGGAATTGAGGATGACGTGATTGTGAAAGAGGGTGATGTTTGGGTGAATCAAATCATTGTGGCAAAGAAATAAAAAAATGCATCTAAAAAAGAAGAGAGACCTTAGCCGAAGCTTTGGTCCCTATTCAGGAAAAGGGTGGGGAGGTTTGGTTGCAACTGTGAGTTGCCACTGTCACCATTCAACTTGTGTTTCCTGATGTCTATAGAGTACCACTAATACAAAACGGCGTCAAGAAGTTATTAGGAAGTTATGCACAGGTCAAATAACCGGTAATAATATGAATAAAAAAACGATAAAAATAATGGCCTCGATATTTTTGGTGTTGTTTATTTCCGGCTTTATATTTTTTTATTATCGCTATTACGAATCCGAACTTCATAATTTCAAAGTAACATTTTTGAATGTTGGTCAGGGTGACGCGGCCTTGATACAATTTATCAACGGCGAAAAGATGCTGGTTGATTGCGGGCCGGATAAAATAATTTTGTCGGCGCTCGGGAAGAATTTGGCTTTTTATGATCGGAAGATTGACTATGTGCTTGCCACGCATCCAGACCTCGATCATTACGGCGGCTGTATTGATGTGGTGAAAAATTACAAGGTTAAAAAAATTATTACCAACGGTAAAGAAAAGCCGTATGATCCGTACTGGCGAGAGTGGAATAAGTCGATGATAGAGAGCGGCGCGGGGTTGGTGAAGATGGATAAGCCGGATGTTTGGACGATCGCGAGCGATACCTTGCAATTCGTTTCACCGGATCCGACGTTATCGCTTCAGGCGAAAGAAATTGATAATAATAATTTTTCAATTGTTTTCCGTCTCACGCATGGGGACGAAAAATTTTTGTTCACCGGGGATATGGAGGAGCCGCTCGAGAAATTGCTTGGAGAGAGGTATTGCAGTTCGACTAGCACCTGTCTTCTTCAATCGGACATTCTTAAAGTCGGTCATCATGGCAGCGATGGCGCTTCAAGCGAGTTATTTTTAAGTTTTGTAAAACCGAGAATAGCCGTAATTTCCGTGGGGAAAAATAAATATGGCCATCCGACCCTCCGAGCGATAAAACATATCGAACGCACTGGCGCGCAGATCGAGAGGACGGATTTAGAGGGGGATGTTGTTGTGAGGTAATTGTCCACACCCTGCCCTTGACAAAAGACATAAAAAGGAGTATAATTCGGTTTCGTGTCTAGTTGATTTTGACCAGCGATTTGCCCTTAGAATGAGGATAAATCGCTGGTCGGATCATCGTTGGTCCGACCTTACCCGACCGGGATCGACCGGTCAAACACCCAATGAGGGCACATGACCACAGGACCCCCGATGCGCAGCTGCATCACGGCACCGAAATAAGATCGACCTCGACGCCGGCAACCCGCGCGAAGGAGAGCCATGAAAGGAATGTGCACTAGGCTGCGGCCCTAGTAAGCATGCAACTCG
>JAKANM010000024.1 GCA_021812425.1 bacterium
TGACCGAGATTGTCGACGAAGGAAAATAACGATTACTTCAAAGTCGGGTAAAGCGGAAACTTTTTCGTGAGTCCGCGTACCCGATTTTTTATTTCGGCGAGTTTGGCGTCATCTTTGAAATTTAGGATTGCTTCCTCGATCCAAGCGGCGATTTGTTTCATTTCGGTTTCTTTCATGCCGCGCGTGGTCAGGGCCGGCGTCCCAAGGCGGATGCCGGAGGGGTCCATGGGCGAGCGCGGATCGTCGGGGATCATGTTTTTGTTGACGGTGATGCCAGCTTTATCGAGAGCGATTTGCGCTTCTTTGCCGGAGAGACCTTTTGGCGTGACATCGATGAGGAGTAGGTGGTTGTCGGTGCCGCCAAAACAGATTTTGTACCCAAACTTCTTAAATTCCGTTTCCAAAATTTTTGCGTTCTTTTTTATTTGTTTAGCGTATTCTCTAAATTCCGGCTCCAGCGCTTCCTTGAACGCGACCGCTTTGCCCGCGATGTTATTTTCATGCGGGCCGCCTTGCATGCCAGGGAAGACCGCTTTGTCGACGGCTTTCGCGAATTTTTCCTTGCACATGATCATGCCGCCGCGGGGGCCGCGCAGAGTTTTGTGGGTAGTGGTGGTGACGACATCGAAAATAGGCACGGGATTGTTCATTTCGCCGCCGGCGATGAGTCCCGCGATATGGGCGATATCGGCCATCGTAAACGCGCCGACTTCATCGGCAATCTTTTTTATTTTTTCGTACTCGATTTCGCGCGAATAGGCTGAGTATCCCACTAAAATTAATTTTGGTTTGTGTTCCAGTGCCATGGCCCGGAGATTGTCGAGATCGATTTTGCCTTCGGCGTTAGTTTTATAACCGACGAAATGGTATATGCCGGCCGAGAAAGTCACCGGGTGGCCGTGCGTCAGGTGTCCGCCATGCGACAGATCCATGCCGAGGATAGTTTCGCCTGGTTTCAAGAGGGCAGAGTAGGCGATCAGATTGGCTGGCGCGCCCGATAGCGGCTGGACGTTGACGTGTTCGGCTTTGAAAATTTGTTTGGCGCGGTCGATAGCTAGCTGTTCGACCTCATCGATAAATTCACAGCCGCCGTAGTAACGTTTGCCTGGGTAACCCTCGGAGTATTTGTTGGTGAGCACCGAGCCGAGCGCCTCCAGTACCGCCGGACTCACAAAATTTTCCGATGGGATCATTTCGAGGCCTTCCTCTTCGCGTTGTTGTTCCTTTTTGATCGAGGTGTAAATTTCAGGATCGAATTTTTTTAGGGAGTGGGTGTACATATTTATTTTTTATTTATTTTCATTTCGCTGATATTTTCCATCTCTCTTTTATATTTATCGATAACCTTATATACATTTGATTCGCAGTCGTTTGGTAAGTCATTGATATCGAGCCAATTCCATCGTGAAACTTCATTTTGCGGGTTTACCTCACCTTTTCTTTCAGCGAGGTAGTGGATTAGATTAAAAATTCTGTCTTTTTGTTTTATTTCCATGGTGTCTAACAGTTCCTTTATTTCCAAATCAATGTCTAATTCTTCCTTTGCTTCCCGCCTGCAGGTAGCTTCGAAATCAACATCAGATTCTTCTTTTTTACCTCCTGGAAATTTCCAGTTTGATTCTTCAGTATCTTTACCTTTAGATTTTATAAGCAACACTTTGCCATTTTCTATAATAACCGGTCCGGCTACGCTGATAATCTTTGGCAATGTCATATCATGATATTATTTTTTCAAGGATTGAATTCACAAAATCAAACGGCCCGTCATCTAGAATAACCGCGTCATAATGTTTCTCAAATTCAGGCAACAAATCGCCGGCAGGATCCTCATTCAAAAATCCGATTTTCAGCAAATTTTCATAATCAAAACCTTCCACCATCCCGACGTCGCCGATATTATCTCCGAGCAGGATGACATTTTTTCTATTCTTAACAACTTCAAATGCCGGAAAATTTTGAATCAGGGTTTCGTCTTTGTTCATCCCTGTTATTATTGGTTCGCAAACGCCCGAAACTTTGCCATCCTCGTCCCAAATAAACGAATTACTGATGATATGAATATTATTTTTATGGGAATTATTATGTTTAAGGTGAGCGGCAATTCCATCCGCGCCAACCGTGCTCGCGGACATTATGACCAATGGGATATTGTGTTTGTGAAGGCAATCAATAAATTCCAGCGCCCTCGGCCTGTATTGCACTTCCCCTGACGTTGTCGCGCGTTCGATGTTTTTCTTCGACAAGCCGCTATCTTTGAGTAGTTTAAAACTTTTTCGCCACCATTCATTCATTATTTTCTTTTTTTCTTCTTTAGGGACACTCGGATCCCTTTCTATTTTGCTGTAATGGTCATAGAGCGCGTTAGCTTTTGCTGTATAATCAGGAGTAAGAAAGTTGCCTTTGCGTAGAGCTGTGCCAATAGACGGGGTAGGAATGCCGTTTACGAACGATCGCGTCAGAGTCGAGTCAAAATCAGCCAAAATGTGAAGCTTTTCAACTCCATCTTTCGCCATTTGCTGGACGATTTGGTCGATTTTTTTCTTTTTTGGATTATGGATTTTGTGCTTTGTTTTTTTGGTTTTCATGTTCGCATTATACTCCTTTTAGCGTCTTTGACAATCGAATTAAACCAGCTTTTTCACCATGTAAGTATGCTTCAATTTGTAGCCTAGCCCTCGATAATAATCGCGTACTCCGATGCCAGAAATAACGCTGAGTTCCTGGCAACGGTTTTTCTTTGCAATTTTTTCCGCTTCTTTCAAAAGTTTTTTTCCGAGGCCTTGGTGCTGGCTTGACGCCTTGTCATATTTTCCGATGCTTACCAGTTGGCCGTAGGTGTGGAGCTCGCGTATGAAGGCGGAGACAGGCGGGATGATTCGTAATCGGCAAAACGCGAACACCACCTGTCGTTTTTTGTCTTCGAAACTGAGGAAATATTCCTCGCCGCCGCTGGCTTCGTATTTTTCGATGAAGAGAACCGGGGAGAGGTCTTTGATATTTTTCAAATTCATGTGACCGGCTTCTCGGCAACGGAGGCATCGGCAAAAAGTTCCTTCCGCTTTCATTTCACTCTGGATGACCTGGCGGAGGTTGGTGATTTTGTTGCCGTTTTCGATCAGCTGGCCGGGGATATCGCGTATCAAGCGGGAGATCCTGGCGTAGACCGGAATTTCACTTTTGAATTTTTTCAAAATCTGAATAAGTTTTTCCGTCGGATAGGAATGATATTTACCCTCCTGAAACCACTCAAAAAGCTCCGAGCCTTTTACCACCGAGCAGGGATAAATTTTAATCATGTCGGGGCGGAACGCCGGGTTTTCAAATATTTCCGTCAGCATCGCAAGGTCTTTTTCCGGTGTGGCGCCGGGGAGCTGTGGCATCAGATGGAAGTCGACTTTGAAGCCGAAATTTTTGGCGAGTTGCATGGCTGTCTTTACTTGTTCGGCGGTGTGGCCGCGTTTCACCAGCGTCAAAATTTTTTCATCGGTGTGCTGGACGCCAAGTTCAAGCCGCGTGCAACCCTGTTCGCGCATTTGCCAAAGAGTTTTTTCGCTGATCGAGTCCGGCCGCGTCTCAAGCGTGATGCCGATGATGCGGTGCGCGGATTTCTCGTTGATTTTTTGTTGTTTGATTAATTCTTTTTTTAATTTTTCGATTGTCGAAGTGGACGTTAATTTTTTTGGAGTTTCATTGGCGGCGCGGAATGATTCCAAAATAAACCAGAATTGATATTGGAGGGGGTAGGCGTTCCAGGTGCCGCCTTTCACGATCAGTTCGACTTTGTCGGTGGGATGGCCGTTATTTTCGAGCGCTTCGAGGCGTTTTACCACCTGCTTGTAGGGGTCGAATTTAAGGGCAAGAGCGCGCGCCGCGGCCGGTTCCTCGGAAAGGTAACTCTTCGGCATCCTGACGTCCAGCGGGCAGTAAACGCAATTTCCGGGGCAAGGATAGGGCTTCACGAGCGAAGTAATAATGGTAACTCCCGAAAGCGTCCGGACAGAGCGCCTGGTGAGGATCTTTTCAAGTTTTGGATTTTTTTTGATCCTTTTCGCCTTTAGCAGTTTGTGATATGCTGAGAGCAGGGCGGTTTTGCTTGGCATGGCCGTCACGCCTTTATTCTTGCCGATAAAATCCCGTTTGAGCGCGTTTAATCCAGCCTCGTTTTCGGGGAGGTTATGGTTCGCGGCGAGAATAATTTTTTCGTCAATGGAAATCATGTTCGTATGTTCGACATTATACAGAAGACCCGCGAGGATTACAACAAAATCGCCAAGCACTTTTCCGGCACCAGATATGATACCTGGCCGGAGCTAGAGCAGTTTAAACCATATCTTCGGGACGGTCAACGGATCTTGGATTGGGGGTGCGGCAATGGCCGTTTGCTTTTGATCATGAAAGATAAGCAGCTAGAGTATTTTGGAGTCGACCAGGCATCGGCGCTGATAAATATCGCGAAGAAGAAATTTGCCGATGAGGTTAAAAGCGGCAAGGCTAAATTTTTTAGCACTGCCTTCAAAGAGAAAAAATTTAACGATGATTTTTTTGATTTAGTTTTCATGATCGCGTCGTTTTTTCACCTGCCGGACAAGAAAACCAGGCTGAAACTTCTGAAAAAAACTTACGCGGAATTGAAACCGGGCGGCGAGCTTCTCATGACAGTGTGGAATTTAGGGAGCGACTGGGCAAAGAAGAAAATAAAAAAAGAATGGAAAGTATTAAGTAAAAATGATTTTCTTATTCCGTGGAAAAATTCCGATGGGGTGGTTGAAGCGGAGCGTTACTATCACCATTTTACCAAAAACGAATTAAAAGGGCTGTTGGAAGAAGCCGGATTTAAAATTGAAGTCATGAATTATTACGACAAGAATAATTGGTCTGATAGCAAGGGTGGCAGAAATCTAATCGTGGTTGCGAAAAAATAATTTTATATGGGCTTCGCCACATATAAACTCATTCGCTCGGAAATAAAAATAAATTTTTATTTCCCTCACTCATTTCGTTTATGAGAATTTTGCAGATCGATAAATTTTTTTATAACCGCGGCGGATCCACCAGGATTTTTTTTGAAACGATCGACGGACTCCGCGCAAAGGGGCAGGAAGTAGCCGAGTTCGCGACGCAGGATCCGAGAAATAAAACGTCGGCTTTCGCCCGATATTTCCCCCCGGCCGCGCCAGAGCTTGAGACTGCTTTGTCAAAAATCGACTTATTCAAGGCGTTTAAACATCGCTTTTTTTCCGGTGAAGTGGATCGCCGCCTCAGTGCCTTAGTTTCTGATTTTCGTCCGGAGGTCGCCCATCTTCACAATGCGTTTGGTCAAGCGTCCGCCAGCGTTTTTGTGACTTTGAATCAGTTGCGAGTGCCGATCGTGTTGACGCTTCACGATCCGTTTCCGCTTTTTCCGAATCCGGTCGAAAAGCTTGAGGCATATTATTACCGTCTCAGGATCTGGAAAAATATTAGGTTGTTTATTTGCCCTTGCGAATTTTTGGCGCGGAAGATGGTCGAGGCTGGATTTCCGAAAGAAAAAATGCGCGTGATCAGGAATCCATTTTCGCTGCCGGCGCATTGTCCGCCGCTCGGTACGAAAGTTTTGTATTCCGGAATATTAAATCTTGAAAAAGGCATTCGGAATTTTATGCGCGCCGCTCAGCTGTCTCCAAATTTGCAATTCGTCGTGGCCGGAGAAGGACCGGACGAAGCGTGGGTAAATAATTTTATCAAGGATAATAAACTCACTAATGTAGAACAGGTTGGGTGGTTGGAGGGGGAAGCGTTGCAGAAGGTGATGAACGAAGCGAAGGTAGTCGTGGTGCCGTCGGTATCTTATGAAAATTGTTCGTTTAGGATCCTCGAAGCTCTTTGCCTCGGACGAATCGTGGTCGCTAGCCGGCGCGGTGGCAATCCGGAAATGGTTAAGGATGGCGAGACCGGGTTTCTCAGCCGTCCGGATGATCCGGAAGATTTGGCTAGAGTTATTGCGAGGGCGATGTCGTTATCAGCAGATGATGCCGGTAAAATAGTCGAAAGGGGCAGGCAATTGGTGCTTCGGGATCACAATCCCGATCAGTATTTTAGGTTGCTCTTGGCGGTTTACGAGGAGGCGATGCGGCATTAGTTGCGTGATGTTTGATGGTTGGGGGGGTTGACAAACCTCTCTTTTTTTGTTATAATTCGACATTCGAAATGTGGTGGTTGGGAGCGAAAATTTTGGTAGTTTTACCTGATTTTTCGCTCTCTGGCACCAACGCCAGGAGAAACAAAGGGAAAATCGTGACCAAAATCATCGTTCTTGCTACCCTCATGATCAGCGCGATCGGTTGCCGTACGGCGATCATTCCGGCGGTGAAGACCGCCGATCAGCCAGAGGTCGTCGTGACGGAGCGCGCCGAACGTCAGGTTCCGGTCCAGTATCTGAAGGTGAACCGGACGCATCTGACCGAGGGGCAAAAGCACCTGCTGAAGGACCGGTTTCTTCGCCGTCATAGCGAGGCGACCGACGTCGAGATCGTCTCAGGCGATGAGTACGAATGCATCTCCGGACTGCGTTGTCCGGACGATTCCGAGGTGGTGACCTGCGCCTGCAGTGCCAGAAAGAAGGCTGAATAAGCCTGAGGGGCCTGCACTTTCGTTCTGTCGCCCCGCTGTACAACGCGGGGCGACAGAAATCAAATTATTTGGAAGAGAATATCTGGATAAAAATTTCCGTATATTCTCTCTCTGGTAATTGCCAAAGAGAACAAGAGGGTCCGGCAAGCCTTTTTGTAAAAAAATGCCTGTTTCAATCGTGGAGGGAAATTCATGAAGACGCTCTCGAGGTTTTGTGTGATGGTGTTTTTCGTTGGACTCGGGCTGGTTTGCATGGCCGCCATGCTGGTGGCCGTCAGCGCGCCCACCTCCCACAGCCAGGAGCTGGTGAACAAGTACAACAACCAGAAGAAGCGGCTGGCGACGCAGCCGGCGATCAGCAACAGCAAGTCGCTCGCTCAGCTTTGCGACGATAAGTAGTCATCGCCCTGAGGCATCCCGCCCGCCGTCCACAGTACGAAAGTACAAAGGACGGCGGGCATTATTATTTTAGGTTGTGGATAATTATAAACATATCCCTTGGGGACACAATTTAGAAAAATAAACAATAATTGCACGGTTTATTTGTTTATGCTAAAATATATTTGCCTTGAAAGTCTAACAAAAAGTTAGATTTTTTAATTTGGTGACTATGCTTTCCTTGTATATTAAGTCACAATTGGAAATCTACGATAAACTACTGCCTACTTATTGCCCTGCTTTACAAGAAACAGTGTATTTTACTAGTGAAGGTAAAAACCATCTTTTGTATAAAAGAAATCGTCCCAGAAATCACAATGATAGACATTATAGGGTAAACTTAATCAAACATCTAATTACCGTTTTAACCAATGCAGACAAAGCAATCAAAACTATAGAAAAAAAAGATCCTAAGGAAATAATTTTTTGGAGTGTTGAATATGTGGTTAAAGAAAATTCTAAAGAACTGTTAGTAAAAATTGTTTTAAAAAAAGAAGGGGCTGGGAAAATTAAATTTCTAAGTGTAATGTCTAGAAAAAAATAAAAAATCCAAGTGAGTTACTTGGATGGTTTATTGCGTGCCCATTGCCAGCTTAGGAATTCACTTAGCTGGGGAAGGGCTTTCGCCCATGGACACACTGGGAATATAGTAGCATGTTTTTTATATAGTGTCAATTCAATATTCAAAAAAATGGCTAATTCAAGAGAAAAATGGTGTTAATAAAAGCACTTGACAAAGAAATTATTAAAAAAATGACTTGAGTTGGTCATTTTTTTAATAATTTCTTTGCTGGTTTTATTTTACAGTTTTTTCCGCTAATTTTGAGACAATAGAAGAAAGAAAATTGGTTGCTAAAAACAAAATTATAACCCCAACAACCCATACCATTTTATCTTTTATTACACCCCAGATAAGCGATTTTATCTGACTTTGAAGTGGAACGGAATCTTGAATTGCCTTGCAAACCTTATCATCGAACTCCTTGCCTTCCAAACCCTTTCGAAAAGTTTCTAAGTCGTCGATTCTACTAAGATTTTGGTCGGCATTTAGATCATCAGTTGATTGTGGGCGAGTTGCCATATTTTAAGGGGTTGTTTTCTTTAATTTTTCGGAGGGAAGAAAACTCCCTTTTCCGTTATTGATTGGTTTGCCGTCTGCTTGTGAAATTACTGATAATAAAAAATCAATAGCTTCGTTTTCACCTTTTAAGTTATAGTCAGTAACTATCTTTTTTAACGCTACAACATGTCCATTATCCATTTCCACCCTGAGCTTCCCGTCGTTTTTATCTGTAACATTTATTGACATACTAGCTTGTTATTTATATTTTTCATGTATAGTATACTAGTTACTATGAAAAATCACAATACCATGTATCAGGCCACCCACTTTTGGACAAGTGGACATCTTGGTTGTTTAGAATGAATTGAATTGGTGATTTAAGATTAAGCGACCAATGCGGCCTTTGGGTATTGTACCAGACCAGATAATCCATAAGGTTGGTGTTGAATTTTTCCAAGTTCAGCAATTCGTTCGCATGGTAGTCAATATATTCCTCTTGGATAGTGCGATTGAATCTTTCACAGTGGGCGTTCATTTTAGGTGTCCTGGGATAAGTGTGGTAATGAGTAATTCGTTCTTTTTTAATCTGTTCGGCAAAATGTTTGGCAAATTCAGAACCATTGTCGGTTTGAATATGTTGGATTTTGAAAGGGAAAATGATTTTAAGTTTTTTGAGAAAGTCTTTGGCCGTATCACTGCCGTGGCCGGTGTAGGCCCAGGCGAAAGTAAAGCGGCTGTAGACATCAATAAAAGTAATAACGTAACGCTTTAACCCAAGTTCGCGTCGTTCAATGGAATCCATTTCAATTAACTGTCCTGGTAGTATTGGATTAAAATCCTTTGGTTTTCGGTTCTTTTTGGCCCTTTTTACCGGTTTAATCTTGCCAAAGTGAGATATCTTTTGCGGGAATGTTCTCATCCCCCCGTCATCTTTGATGATTCGGCCAATGGTGCGTGGTTGAGGGCATTTCAGCATGTTCTTTTGACAAAAGACGAGTAAGAAGGGATAAATCTTTTCTTTGCCCAGATTGGGAGAGTTAGGGCAATCCATGCGCAGGCGCTTGATTTCGGCAATCACTGCCGGCGGCCAAAGACGTTTACGTTTTAACTTGGGCGTCTTGCTCAACTCGTTTAGCGCCTCAAGATTGCCTTTGCCTTGCTTGACCTTTTGCTTCCAAAGGAACAAAGTTGATCTTTTAACCGGGAACGCGTCTAAAGTAGCCTCAAGGCCATGACGCGCCCAAAAGGATAATACTTTGGCCTTGTATTTGGCTTTGTCAGTTAGCATATGCAACCATTTTAGACTGTATCGCGCTAACTTAACAAATCCCCTTACACCGTAGCTTAATCTAATTATTCGCATAGCTTCTTGGACTTAAAGGAGTCCAAGATGTATGTGGCCTTGTATATAAACACGCATCAACAGAATACAAATAAAAAACTCCACATTAGGAGTGTTTGGTGTTTGTAGCCCGTAGGGGAAATCTCACTCGCTTCGCTCCCACGAAAACCTTCGGGTTTTCGTGAACTTTCCTCAGCATAAAAGAAACTTCGTTTCTTTCCATCTTCCGTTCGATTCCCAAGACAGAATACAAAAATAACAACACCCATAAAGGGTGTTGTTATTTTTGTATCACTTTACAACCAAATCCGAACCTATTTTATCGCAAACTCCTGATTTTGAAAAGAGCCGCGCGAAGCGCGGCCAAACCCCGACGGCTCCGCACCCCACCAAAGGCGGGGCTGGTAAATCCCGCAAAAACTTTCAAATTCTTTTTATTGGGTGGCGCAATTGTTTTTTTCAAATAAGGAGAAAATTTTTGCGGGATTGCCTCTCCGACATTCGTCGGAGGCGGAGCCGATTACACGAACCTCGCAGGCGGGCAAAATTTCCCTCCCCTTTCAAACCCCTTCCTTTTTGCCCGCCTGCTCGGACGGAACGGGCGGGGCGGGTGGTGGAACTTCATGCCAACCCGCTCCTTCAAGAAGCGGCGACGCTTCTGCTGTGACTCCAGGGAGACCTAAACTGCTTCGAATTTCTTCAATTTTCTTTTGATCTTCAGCTTTCATTTGTTGCTCGCGCGCAACGCGAACGGCTTTTGCTTCCTCCTCTTTTCTCTTGCGTGCTTGCTCGAAAGCACGCTCAGGATCAATTCTAGCCAGTCTTCCGGCACTACTTTGCTGCTTTTGTGTGTCTGGTTGATATTCATCCGCATTTTTCAAACCTCGCTCAACATCTTCTGGCTTTTCTTGCTTTGACAGTCTACGCCCTGCTTCAACTGCTCTGTCCGCGTCAAAAAATTTCCTTTTTTTATTTTCTGCGTCTACTTCCCCTGTCGCATCAGAAGGAAGCGGTATCTCAAAATTCCTCATATAATTTTTTGTTTGTAATGATTATAGTGAAGATTGTAATCGGATATACCCGTCATAAGGAGGTGCTGTTTTTTCTCCAGTGATGCTTTTGTCAATGTCAAAGCCGATTGATTTATCAGCAAGCGATTCGTCTTTGCCGATAGTGGAAAACAATACGGCATTTGCGCTAGTGTCTGGAGATTGTTTTGGTTCTCGTCTGTAGTAAGATAATTCCGCGTCAGAGTCACAGTCACGGTCCAAATTTATTGAAGAGGTTTTTATACCAGTTTCGCCAAGCAGGTCGGCAACATTTTGTCTGCCTTCCATTCCATTTCGTGCGACATGAGCATTGCCTAAAACTGCCAACATTTTCCCGCCGCCCTCAACAGCCCCTTGAATTTTTTGCTTCATAAAAATGTCTCTTTGTTCCTCTAGCTCTTGCTCTCTTGCTTTTAATTGATCCATTGTTAAGTCACTGCGACCGATCGCTTCAAGCCCGTTGTCTAATTCTTCGCTTGCTCCATACGTTGCGTTTGCGTCAAGACAAACAGGCGTTAAACCAGACTCGCGTATTCCTTGCAATAAACGAAAGTCTTTATCAAAATGATTTTTGAAAAGATAATTTTTACGCATTTTTCGCTCAAATGTGAACATTTCATCCGACATGCCTTTAGGTTTGAGAACCTCGTATTTCCCCGTTGTTTTGTCTATTCTAGTTTCGCTAATGCCAGCGTCCTTTTTAGGATGAAATCCTTCACCAAGCTGCTCTCGAAATAATCGGTGATATTCCTCAACCTGTTCGTAGTCGGCAGGATCGTCTGCGTCATCAAATTTGCCGGTGGCCATAAAACGATCAACTGCCTCTTGATAATACGCTGGGATTTCCAATCCCACATGTGTCGTACCGGCCGCTTTTGCTTGTTCAAGAAAACCGGCGACAGCTCTTTTTTCGACAGTTTCATGCGTATGTATTTCGCCAAGCAAGACGACATCGCTGTTGCGTATTTTTTCTGATAAATATTCGTCCGCATTTCTTGCTCGTTCCCTTATTTGCTCCATGTTCACTCGAGACTCCAACTTGCCGCGCTCCTTTTCCATAATACCTTTACCATTTCGGTCACGATAGAACCCTGTAAAAAATTTGTTTTTATACTTCGGCCTACATTGTTCTCTTTCAAACAAGCCGCCAGTCAAAAAATTCGCTACAGATAGAAACCTCTTTTTCATTCGGCCTAGCGACGCGTCTAAACGGTGCAACTTGTCTGCCGCTTCTTTTGATATTTCAGCAAACTGCTCTTTCAGTTCAGGCGGAAACTCCGTACCTTTCTGTTCCTTGCCACCCAATGCTTGGAGTGTATCGTGCCCGGCTTCAAAACCCGCCTGTGTTTCTGTATCAAGTTCTCGCTGGATTTCTGAAATACCCGGCAGTCGTTCCGACTCCGGCGTTTCGGGCGGTTTTTCCGCGCTGGCTTCGCGTAAACCAACGCCTTTTTCAACTTCCGGACTTGTCATATTGATTTATTTGCTTTTTGATGTGCTCAATTTTGAGCGCGTCAATCTTTGCTTGCGCTTCTTTTATTACCTCGTTTTTTTCACGCACAATATCGCGAACACCGGCGCGGTAGCGATTGAGAAATTTCATGAGAAATTTTGTTATATTAGGATTCATACAATTTATTACCAAGCCACGGTCGGTTTTTGTTTCGTTCTGGATTTTGTAAAATAACTATCAAGCCGTTGCTCGTAGTATCCTTTTTCTTTGGATTGCAATAATACGTCAATCAGCTTATTCAACCGTTCCTCAAAAATGTCCTCGTATTTTCGTATGTCGGCACTGAGAGCTACGCGAATTTCTGGTCCCACATCAAACATACCATCCTGTCCTCGTAAGTATCCGACTGTATTCACAAGCGATATCAATGCTGGCATGGCGTGAATCAAGTCGGCGATGTTCGTAGGGTCTTTTATTTTTTCTTCCCACTTTGACATTTCTGCATCCAACAAAGATACAAATTGTTCCACAAATTTTTTCATCTCATCAACATCGCTAATCACACGATTTGGTAGAGACATATTTGGTATTTTATTATGAATAAAAAATCATAGGCTACGGTTCTTGTGCGCTAGAAAAATTGTATCATTTTTAAGCAAAAATGTCCAACTCGTGTATCAGTCCAGGTCATTTTGGACAAGTGGCCGTTTTTAATTAAATAATCCACAGGTGAAAGCAGGCCAAGGCTCC